>DASSNL010000095.1:0-19079 GCA_035688075.1 Gemmatimonadaceae bacterium | reverse complement strand
CGACCGGATAGATCTCCTGATCGCCACGGATCTGTTGAGCGAGGGAGTGAACCTGCACGATGCATCGGTAGTGGTACACTTGGATCTCCCGTGGACCCCGGCGCGGCTGGAGCAGCGTGTGGGCCGCTCTCGTCGCATGGGTGCGTTGCACGCGCGAACCACCGTGTACGCCTTCGAGCCGCCGGCGTCGTCAGAAGCCATGCTGCGCGTCGAGCAGCGGCTCCGCGCCAAGCTCGGTGCCGCGGGCCGCCTCCTCGGCGCGCCGGAGGACATCCTTCCTGAGGCGACGATCGAAGCGTGCGAGGCAGGAGGAGCCGAAAGCGCAGCGAAGTCTTGCGATCGAACGACACAGGTGAGCGCCGCACGGAAGCGCGAGCTCATAGCGCGAGAGCTGGAGCGCTGGCGTGGACATGACGAGGCGGGCGTCGCGATCGCTCTGGCCAACCCACTCGCTGAGGTACGGATGGACAGCTTCCTCCTGGGCATCGCACAGGCGCCCTCCCCCGGCCTGCTCGCACTCGTTAGAGAGAATTGCGAGTACCACCTCGTTGCGGCGAGGCGTGACGGAGAAGTGGATGACGACCCGGCTCTCGTCCTAGAGGTCGTTCGCCTGGCGACTGCAGCCTCGACTTCGTCGAACCATCCGACTCTCGACCGCGAATCTCCAGCCCCCGATCCCCTTGTCGCCATCGAGCGCGTCGCGCGCTGGGTCTCGCGGCGCGCGGGCGTGCTGGCCGCGGGCTCGCCTCTCGAGCCGCACACTCGTGCGCGCAAGCTTGCGCTTCGGCGCGTGGCCGCCATCGCCGCGCACGCACCACGCCACCGCCGCACCGAGGTCACGCGCATGGCTGCCCTCGCGCGCCAGGTCGCGATCGCACCGTACGGCGTGGGCACCGAGCGGCTACTCGAGGAGCTCGTACAAGCAGAGATGTCAAGCGGAGAGGAATGGCTTCGCGCGCTCGGCGAGTTCGGCGCGGCGCGTGGTCACACCGCTGGCTCGTCGAACGCTCCGTCAGTGCAGCCAGTAGCGATCCTGGTGCTCGTCGAAAGTACGTCGTGAGGGGAAGTTCAGCGCGCGGAACTGCGCACGCGGAGGTCGCGGAGGGATAAAGAGAGGACGCGGAGAACAGCTCACTGGAGCGAGCATCGTGATCGCAATACTGGCTGCGTCTCTAGGTCCTGGCTCCCCTCGGTAAGGGACGCGGGGACCGCGGAGAACGCGGAGATGAAAGGCACACGCTTCGAGCTCTCTTAAGCAGGGTCTTTGGGGGAACTGCACACGCTTCGAGCTCTCTGAGCAAGTGGCTCTTTGAGGGGAACTGCTCCTAGCTCAGAGCCCTGCCCAGGCGGGCAGAACCCGAGGCGAGGGAGCAGTTCCCCTCATTTCTTTTCTGCTCGTAGCGGCTGGTGGCCTGTTCGTTGTGCAGTTCCCCTCCGCGTTCTCCGCGGTCCTCCGCGCTCTCCGCGTCCCTTACCGCGAGGGACCCGGCTTCCGTGATGCAGCCAGCGCGGCGACCGAGATGAATGATGCCACGCGTAGTTCTCCGCGCCCTCGCCTCGCCCCTCCGCGACCTCCGCGTGCGCAGTTTCCATGCATGCGCCTGACGCCGCATTCGCAGCCGAGATGGATGCACCTGACCCCCACCCGGTCGATGATATACTTCGGAGATGACCGACCAACTCGCCGAAAACTACGATAGCTCGGATACCTCGCACCGGGATCCCAACCGCCCACTCGCCCTCCTCTTCGACCTCGACGGCACCCTCGCGGACTCCGTCGAGCTGATCGTGGGAGCGTACCGCCACGCCTTCGCCGCCCACATGAGCGGTAATCCAAACGATGAGCAGTGGATCTCCGGGATGGGAACGCCGCTCATGGGCCAGATCCGTAAGGTCGTCGGCGACGACGCACTGGTGGATCCGTTCCTCGCCACCTACCGCGAGTTCCAGCAGCGCAACCACGACCGCCTGCTGCGCGAGTTCGAGGGAGTGCGCGAAACGCTCGAGCTTCTCCACGGTCGTGGCCACCCCACGGCGGTAGTCACGAGCAAGGCGAACGAAGGCGCCCGCCGCGCGATGCGGCTCCTCCAGCTCGAACCATACATTGACGAGTTGGTAGGACTCGACTCCTGCGAGCGCCACAAGCCCAACCCCGAGCCCGTCCTCCTCGCCCTCGAGCTCCTCGGCTACTCCCCGTCCGAGGCAGTCTTCCTCGGCGACTCGCCGCACGACATCCGCGCCGGCAACGCGGCGGGCGTCACGACTGTCGCCGCGCTCTGGGGTCCATTCCCTCGTGCGGTCCTCGAGGCCGCGTCCCCGGATTACCTGATCGAGCACATCCGCGAGTTCCCCGCTCTGATAGCCGCGGTTCAGTCCGCGCGCTGATCTCCGGGAGCGCGGGGATCAGCTCTTCGATTTCAAGCGGGCTGAGCCGCTGACTTCCACCCGATCTTGCGCTGAGTCCGCCTGGGCGGCAAGTTCGGCCGCCTATGCAACCAACCCCATCTCGAAACGTGCCGTATGCGGCGCTCATCCGCGTGGCCGCCGCGGCGGCGATACTGTGCCTGCCCGCGTGCTCGGGATCCGAGCAGCAGCAGAGTGCGGTAGACAACAGTGCAGGGTCGTGCAACATGACCGCCGCCCAGAAGCAAAAGTCCGTGACCGCCTTCCTGGCGATGATGCCGGCGTTCAACCATCCAAGGTGCGCCAACTGTCATGGCGGGATCGACGTTTACGCCCCCAGTGCCAAGGAAGCCCATGGCGGCGGGCAACAGGATATGAAGACGGTGGTGGACAGCGAGAGCTTCAAGGCAGGGCTGGGCCCGGTATTGGTTAGCAAGGAGCCAGACCCCTCCCAGTGCGGCGCATGCCATGACGAGGTAGACAGTTGGACGCAGCCCGATCCGCTGGAGAGGTTCGCGTTCGCCGGCCGAAGCCCATCGCAGATCTGCCAGCAGATCAAGCGCAAGGACAGTCCATCGGCCTTCGCGGGGCACGTGGGGCACGACGTGCTGGTCCTGGCGGGCTTCGAGGGAAAGCGCGGCCAGAGCGACCTGACACCCAAGCCGCCGCCGATGACGCTCGCCGAGTTCCAGGCCAGAGCGGCGACATGGGCGAAGTCGCTGCGTGATCCCTCGAAGAACGATGATTGGTATGGCGGAATGGAGTCCGACTGCGGATGCGTGCCCGAGGGAGGCGGCTATCGCATCACCGAGCACCAGCGCACGATGAGCGAGAAGCAGGGGCTGGGAGAGGACATCACCTACGTTGCCGACGTGACCGTCGACTCCACGGGAGAGGAATACGTGGGATCGGGCACCTATTACGGCACGGTGGTGACGCAGAAGCTCAACTGTCACAACGACCTGCCCGTCAATCGCCAGGTTCACCCCGTGAGCGGGATGCTGGAGGCCAGCGCGAACGACACCAAGCTCGGCTCCAAGACGATGATGAGCTACACGCTGACTACCACCGATTGGCCGGTCTCGCTGACCATCTTCGCCATCGGCTCGGGACCGGGGCACCAACTGTCCGCCGACGACGAAGCCACCGCGCACAAGATGCACGGCGACACGCGCCTGCTCCTGAAGCTGACCGGGCCGAAGACCGTCATCCACGAGCTGAAAGAGAGCGACGGCCGCATGAACGGGTACATGCCCGACTGCTCCGGCAAGGTCACGCACACCACGGACATCACGGTCGAGGAGATCCAGTGAGCTGGAGCGGAAAGCAGAAAGCAGACAGCAGAAAGCGGTAAGGGCTCGTGGGGTAAGATCCTTACCCCGAGGTAGTTCACTGCTTTCTGCTGTCTGCTTTCTGCTGTCTGCTGTCTGATAGCTTCTCCCTTGACGTACCACCCCGTCGACCCAATATTGGCGCCCATGGACAGACCGGTCGGTCTAGCGGCAGAGCCGCGGCCACGCGAAATGCACGAAACGAAGCGGCGCCTGATCCTCGTGGGACTGCGGCTCATGCTCGAGCGCGGCTACAACGGCGTAGGCATCCAGGATGTGCTCAACGAGGCCGGCGTACCCAAGGGATCCTTCTACCACCACTTCGAGGGGAAGGAAGACTTCGCCCTCCAGGTGCTCGACGCCTACGTGGCCAACGCCCACGCGCTCCTCGATGCGACGCTCTCGGACAGGAGCCGTCCTCCACTGGAGCGGGTGCGCAACTTCTTCGAGGGGGTCCGCGAGAGCTACGCGGAACAGGGCTACCTCGGGTGCTTCATGGGCGCGCTCGGCCAGGAGCTTTCCGGCGCAAGCGAGGTGTTCCGCCAGAGGGTCGAGGGCTGCGTGGGCGCCATCGCCGCCCGTCTCGCTCTCTGCCTCGACGAGGCGCGCTCGCGCGGCGACCTACCCGGCGACACGGACCCGACCAAGATGGCAGATGTGCTGGTCGACGCATGGGAAGGCGCCGCGTTCCGGACTCGGCTGGTACGCAACGGCAAGCCGCTCGAGGCTGTACTCGACTTCTACTTCGCCGCGGTGGCGGCGCGGTGATTTTTTTGTGCCCGTCACTAGACCGATTGGTCTAGTCAACGGAAACCCTGATCGTCCGAGTCGCTTCCGTGCGGAGAGCGAGCTGGCCCGCACCTGGTGAAGCGCCTCGGGTGCACGTCCACCCCACACTCGGAGGTTCGTATGCGGTACGCCCTCATCTCCCCGATCCTTCTCGCGGCTCTGTCCACCAGTGCGCTCTCTGCCCAGGGACCCGACTCGGCGACCGCGCAACCGTCGCACGCCGCGACCGACCAGGCCCTCATAGCCAACGCTCTGAGTGCCGCGCCACCTTCCGTCGCGGCGACCGCCTCGGTGCAGACCGCGGATGGCCGCGTCCTGCGCAAGGGTACGAGCGACTGGGTCTGCATGCCCGACATGCCCGAAGTGCCGAACAACTCGCCTATGTGCCTCGACTCCGAGTGGCGCGGAGTGATCGACGCCTGGATGCACAAGAGCAAGCCGACCATCACGAAAATGGGCTTCGGCTACATGCTCCAGGGCGACCTCCCGGTGAGCAACACCGACCCCTTCGCCACCGCACCAACTGCAACGAATCAGTGGATCCAGGACGGCTACCCCCACGTCATGATCCTCGTCCCCGACTCCAAACTCCTCGAAGCAGTCTCTACCGACCCGACGAACGGCGGCCCCTTCGTCATGTGGAAGGGCACCCCTTACGCCCACATCATGGTCCCCACCGTCCCGCCCGGGAAGTGATCTCGAGAGAGGGCAGAAGCAGGAAGGAGAGCAGATAGTAGAGAGCAGAAAGCCGTGAAAAGCCCCTAACTCGCGCTCCACGCGGAAACAGAAAGCCCCCGGCCCCCCGTAGGGAGAGGTACCCCTCCCCTCGGGGGGCTTCCCTGTCTCCTGCCTCCTGTTTCCTGTTTCCTGTCTCCTCACAGTCCCTGAACCCTCTAGCTGTTCCTGCTTTCTGCTTTCTGCCTTCTGCTCTCTGCTATCTGATTCCTGCTTTCTCCGCGCCGTTCCAACCCTTCCCCCACTCCCGCCATCTCATCCCATGACGACAGACCAAGGGCGCGCACTGGATGACGGCGGTAACACTCGACCTGATGGCTTCCGGGACTGCTGACGAACAGCTGAGCGACGTGGCGCTCGCAGCCGCGGGCGACCGGCGGGCGTTCGAGCGGCTCTACCGCTCCCATGTGGACCGCGTCTTCTCGATCTGCGTCCGGATGAGCGGTAGCAGGGTGCGGGGTGAGGAGCTCACGCAGGACGTGTTCGTCCGAGTCTGGGAGAAGCTGCCGCTCTTCCGCGGCGAGAGCGCGTTCTCTACCTGGCTGCACAGGGTGACGGTGAACGTGGCGCTCAACGACCGGAAGGTGCAGAGCCGCGAGAGGGCGCGCACGGCGGAGTCGGACGACGACGATCGCGACAGCGGCGGTGCGCTCGGTTCGGTGGGGGCAGCTCCGGTTGCCGAGCGGTTGGACCTGGAGGCGGCGATCGCGCTGCTCCCTCCGGGAGCGCGGAAGGTGTTCGTGCTGCACGACGTGGAAGGGTTTACACACGACGAGATCGCGGAGGAGATGGGCGTGACGCCAGGCGGAACGAAGTCGCAATTGCACCGCGCCCGGATGCTCCTGCGGGAGGCACTATCCAGATGAACGAGAGGCTGATCGACTGCGAGGAGTTGGAGATGCTCCTCCCCCTCTACCTCGAAGGGGAGGCCGACGCCGACGAGCGCGCGATAGTGGAGCGGCACGCAGCGGTGTGCGCGCGCTGCTCGGCGCTTCTGAGTGACGTGAATGCCATCGTTCGCGCTGCCGGCGAGCTCCCTACGCTCACTCCGTCGCGCGATCTCTGGCCGGAGATCGAGTCGCGCATCCAGCCGGACGTGCTTCCGCTCTCCTCGGCTCGCGCGGAGAAGGAGACGCGCGTGCGGCGTGTATCGCCTCGCTGGACCACCGCCCGTCTCGCGGCAGCGGCCGCGGCGCTCGTGATATCGACGGCCGGCGTCACTTACGTGGCCACCACGCACGTCGATGCCGCTCGCAACGCGATCGCCACCGGTCCCGCGGCCACTGGCAACGCACCGGGCGGCGAGGGCACACGTTCGCCGACGACGCCGAGCGGTACGGCGCGCAACGCGAGTGCGCTGAGCAGCGAGCAGCTCTACGACCGTGAGATCGCGCACCTGCAGACGATCGTGCACGACCGTCGCTCGCTCCTCGATACGGCGACGATTGCGGTCATCCAGCGGAACCTCGCGGTCATCGACAGCGCCATCGCGCAGAGCCGCGCCGCGCTGGCGGCTGATCCGAACAGCCGCTTTCTGAACGAACAACTGAACAGTGTGCTGGGTCAGAAGGTGGAGCTTCTGCGCACCGCGGCGCTCCTCCCGGCACGCACCTGAGGAACGGGAACCATGGAAAGATCCTGGATCATTGCGGCAGTCGCGGCGATTGCACTGTCGCTCCCTCCCGCGCTCGCGGCACAACGCGAGTCGAGAGACAGCGACGAGTTCCGCTCGCGCATCGACACCACCGTCGTGCTCTCGGGCAGCGGCACGGTGGACCTCTCGCTCGTGTCGGGCGAGATCATAGTGACGAGTTGGGGCCGGAACGAAGTGCGCGTCCAGGCGACGAGCGAGCGTGGCATCCTTCGCTTCGATGCCAGTCCTTCGCGTGTCACACTCGGCGTGCGATCCGATCGCGGAGAGCTCGGCGACACTCGGTACGAGGTCACAATCCCGAAGTCGGCGCGCGTGGTGGCGCAGGGAGTGTCGGGCAACGTGAGCACGCGCGGCGGGAGCGACGTGGAAGCGCAGTCGGTGAGCGGTGACGTCGAGGTGGTGGACGCCACCGGCCGGGTCGAGATCCAATCCGTATCGGGCGACGCCAGCGCGCAGCGCGTGGGCGCCGGTGTGAAGGCGAGCACCGTGAGCGGCTATCTGACTCTCTCCGACGTCACCGGCGACGTCGACGCCAATACCGTGAGCGGCGACATCACTCTCGACGGCGTGAGGTCCAGCTTCGTGCGAACCAGCACCACCAGCGGGGGGGTTCACTTCTCCGGTACGCTCGACCCGAAAGGTCGCTACGAGTTCAACTCGCACTCCGGTGACATCGAGATCGCCGTACCTGGTGGAGGCGCCACGCTCGATGTTCATACCTTCAGCGGAGAGGTCGACAGCGACTTTCCCATGACTCTCCAGCCGGGCGCGCGGAGCGGCGACCGCGGCAAGGGGATGCAGTTCACCATTGGCGGTGGCGGCGCGCGTATCAGCGCGCAGACGTTCAGCGGCAACATCACAATCGAGCGCGCCTCGGGCGCCAGCCGGGAGGAATAGGACATGAAAGGGATCCGCACCATCGCGACAATCGCCGCGATCGCTGCCGTCGCAATGCCCGCTGCGGCGCAGCAGTCCGCCGGTACCACGAGTAGCGACAATACCTTCGACTGGTCGGGAGCCATACCGGAGGGTAGCTGGCTGCGCATCATGAACCTCAACGGCTCGATTTCCGTGGAGCCGGCGAGTGGCGGCACCGCCGAGGTGCACGGTGAGAAGAAGTGGCGCGAGGGCGATCCGAGCAGGGTGCGCTTCGTGGTGGCGAAGGACGGCGAGAACGTCACCGTCTGCGCCCTCTGGCACGAGGACGACAGCTGCGACGAGGACGGCTACCACTCGCACGGCCACCACGGCGACGACCATAACGATGTCTCGGTGAAATTCACCGTGAAGCTGCCGAAGGGTGTGCGTGTGCAGACCAGCAGCGTGAACGGTTCGCTCGACATCGCCGGTGCCAGCGCCGAGGTGGTGGCCCACACCGTGAACGGCCGCATCGATGCCGCGAGCACGAGTGGGCCGGTGGATGCGGAGACCGTGAACGGATCCATTCGCGTGCGCATGGATGCGATCCCGTCCAATACGCAGAGTCTCGAGTACTCCACCGTGAACGGCTCGGTCACGCTCGAGGTGCCGTCCAGCTTCAGCGGCGAGCTGGAGATGGAGACCGTGAACGGCTCGCTCGAGAGTGATTTCCCCGTCACCATGCAGGGCCGCTTCAATCCGAGGCACCTGCGCGCGAAGATCGGCGAGGGAGGCCCCACTATACATCTCAGGACAGTGAACGGGAGCGTTAATCTCAGGAAACTGAGCTGACCCCTGGCGCGTAGTATCTCATGCGGGCATGATGGCGTGCCCCAGAGCGGCAGGTCTGCCGCTCGGGGCACGCTTCACATCGGCCCCATGCGGACGGCGCCAGGTTTGCGCCGATCCGGTTTCTCGCACCAGGGGGTGAGACATGTCGCGAAAGCTCGCCGTGCTTCTTCTAGCCGTTCCCGTCGTACTGGGCGCGTGCATGACGGATTCCGGCCCCCGACACGTGGATCCCAACGCATTCAGCTGGAGCGGGAGCGTCCCCGCCGGGAAGACTTTCTTTCTCCGCAACATGGTCGGCGACATCCGAGTCGTGACGACCGACTCGCCCACCGTGCACGTGCAGGCGTCGAAGAGCTGGCGAGGGGACGGCGACGGCAACGTTCGCTTTGCCCAGCGCGAGGTCGCCGATGGAGTCATCATCTGCACGTTGGTGGGCAACGCCAGCGAGTGCTCCCCATCGGGATATAGCGGGGGAGACTCGGGAGGATCGAAGGACAGGCACAGCCTGAACCTGCGCGACCTCCTCGGCCACGGGAACACGGCTTCGGTGGACTATGTGGTGCAGCTTCCCGTCGGCGTGAAGGTCGACGTCGGCACCATAAGCGGTGGGATTGGCATGGCCGATGTGTCGGGCCCCGTGAAAGCGGAGACGGTGAACGGCAAGGTGCAGGTGGCGGCGCTCGCCGGGCCGGTGACGGCCAGCTCGGTGAACGGGAGCGTGAGCGTGGCGATCGACTCGCTCGGCGGGCCCGGCGACATCAAGCTCTCCACCGTCAACGGCTCCGTCACGGCGGAGCTTCCCCCATCGCTCCAGGCGCAGCTGAGCATGGAGACCGTGAACGGGAGCGTTCACAGCGACTTCGACGTCACGGGCACCGACACCTCCACCCACAAGGAGATCAAGGGGATGATCGGCGCCGGCGGACGGCGCGTTGCACTGGAGACCGTGAACGGGAGCGTGAAGCTGCTGCGTCGCTCTGCGGACGTGCAGCAGGCTGCGAGCACGCAACCCGATCGGTGATGACGGCTGTAGCAACGAGAGCGAGCGATCGGTGACGTGACTGGCGGCGCACCGTGCGCGTCTTCAGATTCGCAATCGTGTCGATCAACCGCCTTCATGCCGCCGCGCTCGTCGCGCTCTCGCTCGTATTCGCCAGCAGCGCGGCGAGCGCGCAGACCATAGCGCCGCTTTACATCGCGCGTGCCAAGCTCGCTCCGGCGGTGGCGCCGCCTCTCGCGCTACTCACCGCCCCAGCGGCGCCCGCGCTACATGTGTCCTCGCTCTCCCCGTCTCGGGCTCCGGTCGACGAGGAGGACGCGGAACGACCTGGAACGCACTTCAAGACGCGCTTCGTGCTCGGCTTCATCAGCAGCATCCTCGCGCATGAAGCCGGCCATGTAGCGGCCTCCTACGCCGTGGGCGGCCGCCCCTCCTTCGGCTTCGACAAGGGACGCCCGACAGTCTACTCGGGCATCGACGCCAACCTCGAGCCGCACAAGCAGTTCATCTTCTCGAGCGCCGGCCTCACGGTGCAGACGTTGATGGACGAGCTGATCCTCGACATCCCGCACCACCGCGGCGGAGCGTTCGAGCGCGGTCTCCTCGCCGGCGGCATCGCCACCACCGCCTTCTACATCACCATCGGTCGCAGCGCGAGCGTGAGTGACGTGACCTTCATGGCCCGCACTTCATCGCTCTCCAAGACCCAGGTCTCCCTCATCTTCGGCGCGATCGCCGCCTCGCACGTTCTCCGTATCCACTTCGACGACCACTACGCCCACTTCTTCGCCGCCCCCAGTGAGAGGGGGGCGCTGAAGGTGGGAATGGTTGTGAAGTGAAGAGAAAGCAGAAAGCAGAAAGCAGAAAGCAGTGAACGGCCGGCGGGTGAGGGGGGAAGAAAGAAGAAGCAGGAAGCAGGAAGCAGGAAACGACCTCGGGGGAGAGGGCTGTACCCCCGGGAGCCGGTACCTGCTTCCTGCTTCCTGCTTCCTGTTTCCTCGCAGTTCCTGTTTCCTGTTTCCTGTTTCCTGTTTTCTCGCACTTCCTGCTTTCTGCTTTCTGCTCTCTGCTTTCTTCCCCCACTCCCCCCTCCCCGATCCTTCCCCAAAACATCCACGCTCATTGACACGCCGGCTGGCACGGTCGGGCGGTAGCATGTCCTCCAGAAAGTCGTTCTACCTCACACCAAGTGGAGGCACCATGCCCAAGTACCTGATCGAACGCCACGTGCCGGGAGCTCACGAGATGACACCGGAGGAGCTGCACGTGGCCGCCAACAAGTCGTGCGACGCGCTCGACTACCTGGGACCGGACGTAGTGTGGCAGCAGAGCTTCGTGACGAAGGATACGATCAACTGCGTCTATGTCGGACGCGACGAGAAGATCATCCGTGAGCACGCGCGAATAAGCGGATTCCCTGCCGACCGCGTCCAGGTGATCGAGCACGAGATCGGTCCCGCTACCGCGGAGCCGCGGCAGCCAGCGCCGGTGACAGCGACCTGAACCCCGTAGCCAGCGATCCGCTGGATTCGGGACCTCATGTGCAAGCACGCAGGAGCGGTGATCGAGTAAGGCAATTTTCTGGACGTAATCGGAAGGCCACTGTAGGTTGGGGGCATAACCCTCCTCGCAAAGGAGGCGATGTGCCCCCTGCCTCTCTCGAGATCCGCCTCCTCGGCCCACTCGAGGTCGAACGCGACGGACGACTGCTCGAGCTGCCTCCCTCGCGCAAGGCGCGCGCGCTGCTCGCGTACCTGGCAGCGACGGGAGGGAGCCACGCGCGCGAGCAGATCTGCGACATCTTCTGGGACGGGCCGGTCGATCCGCGCGGAGCGTTGCGCGGTGCATTGAGCAAGCTCCGGCGCGTGCTCGATGATGCGCGAGCGAATCACATAGTACCCGGTGGGGACCGCGTGGCGCTCGATACCACGGGCATCACCGTGGACCTGACGACGATCAGGGCCGTAGCTTCCGATCTAGTCTCCGCGGATCTCGAGCTTCTCGAGAGATGCGCCGCGTCCTTTCGCGGCGAGCTTCTCGAGGGCCTCGACCTCCCTGATTGCTACCGCTTCGATGCCTGGCGCGCCGCTCAACGCGAGGTCGCTCGTGGCTTGCGGAGCTCTATCCTCTCCACGCTGGTAGTTCGCCTCGCGGACACGCCGAACGAAGCGCTGCGCTACGCGCGCGAGCGACTGCGGCATGATCCCTTCGCGGAGGCAGCGCACATGGACGTCATGCGGCTTCTCGCGCGGCTTGGGCGCGTTCGTGAGGCGCGCGAGCAGTACGAGAGCTGCCGCAGAATACTCGAGAGCGAGCTGCACGTTCGGCCATCGCGCGAGCTCGAAGCGCTTCGTCGCGCGATCCTCCCCCCGCCGGTGCCGGCGGCATTGCGCTCGCAGCCGAGCCCGGAGCCGCGTGCCGACGGTCCGCGCAGGCCGCCAATAGTAGGACGCGAACGCGAACGGCATTCGCTCGAGCGAAGCATCCACGCCGCAGCGCGCGGCGATGGCGAGCCCATGCTCCTTCTCACCGGGGAGCCCGGCATCGGCAAGACGCGACTTCTGGACGAAGCGGCCGCGATGGTCCGCGCACGTGGCGGCGAAGTTCTGGCCGGGCGCGCCTTCGAGGCGGAGATATTGAGGCCCTACGGCGCGTTGATCGACGCGCTCCGAGCGATCCCGCCGTACGAGCTGCCGGCGGAGCTGCGGCTCGAGCTGAGTACGATCCTCCCGGAGCTCGGCAGCGCGCCGCCCGACGCCGCCGACCGAGGCCGGCTCTTCGGCGCCGTGGCACAGCTCCTGGTGACCCGCGCGGCCGACTCCCGCCCGGTCGTGCTGATGGTCGACGACCTCCAGTGGATCGACGAGGCCTCCGCGTCCCTCCTGCACTACGTCGTCCGCGGCTGCGCCGGGCAGGGAGTGCTCCTGCTGTGCGCCTCGCGTCGTGTCGAGATCGAGGACAACATCGCTGCCGCCCGGCTCCTCCGTGCGCTGCGTCGAACGGGGAGCGTGCACCAGATTCACGTTGGTCCGCTCGATGCCGCGGCCACGGCGCGTCTGGTGCGCGGCGTGGGAACGTCTCTCGATGCCGATCGCATCTTCGCGAGGAGCGAGGGGAATCCTCTCTTCGCGCTCGAGATAGCTCGCGCGGGCCGCGACGACGACACCGTACCCGGCACACTGCAGGAGTTGATCGGCGACCGGCTGGCGCAGCTCGACCCGAGCGCACGCGGCCTGCTGCCGTGGGCCTCGGGGCTCGGACACGATTTCACTCTCGACACACTAGGTCGTACAGCGGGACTCCAGAATGCCGAGTTGCTTCTGGCCGTGGAGGAGCTCGAGCGGCGGAACGTGCTCCAACCGGTCGGCAATCGATACGACTTCACCCACGACATGGTGCGCGAAGTCGCCTACCGGCAGCTCTCCGAGCCGCGCCGCCGCCTCGTACACAGCCGCATTGCCCGCATCCTGGAGGAGGCGGATGACTCCGACCACGAGCTCGCGGGGGATGTTGCACATCACGCGGCGCTCGGCGGTGAGCGTGAGCTGGCCGCACGCGCGTCGCTCGCTGCCGCCCGCCGCGCGCTCTGGGCTTTCGCTCCCGAGGAGGCGTCGCAGCTGGTGGAGCTGGGCATCCGTCACCTCGACGGGTTGAGCACGGAGACCAGGACGGCACTCCATCTCGAGCTCCTCGGACTCTCCGTGTATCCGGGAATGAAGGAGCACCGGCTCCCCGAGATAGAGAGCCGGCTCTCGCGGATAATCGGCGAGGCGCACGCCGCCGGCCTGCAGGCGCAGGTTCAGCGCGGCTTCCAGCTGCTCGCCGACGTCCACTTCCTCGATGGTGACTTCGGCGGCGCGCTCGACCGGTCACTCCGCGCGCAGGAGGCCGGGCGCGCGGCCGACCCTGCGACCGTGGTGCGTGCGATCGGCGATACTGCGCGCTGTCTCGGGCTCACGGAGCACGACATGCCGCTTGCGGCGAAGCTCGCTCGGGAGGCGGCGGCGCTCGCCCGTGGTGTGGGGTACGAAGGCCACGAGCTCGCTCAGGCGCTCGGCCATGTTCACCATCATCGTGGTGAGCTGGACGACGCTTCCGCGTCGTTCGAGCGCGCGGCATCGCTCGCGCGCAATGAGCACGCGCGCTGGTTCGAGTGCGCCTCTCTCGCGCAGCTCGTCATGATCGACGTCGAGCGCGGTCGCGCCAGCGACGCGCTCGAGCGCTGCCGGGAGTTGCTGACTCTCACCGACAAGCTCGACGAGGGAAGCGACGCGCCTTTCGCCAGGGCGCTGGAGGCGCTGGCCCTCATGCAGCTCGGCGAGTCCGATGCGGCCGCGCGTCTGGAGGATGCGCTCACCGAGCTGAGTGCCGCGGACAGCCGATGGACGATCGCGTACATCCAGAACATGGCGAGCGAGATCGACATCGCGGCCGGACGCATTGACGCAGCGCGCGGGCGCGCCGCGAATGCTCTGGAGGCGGCCACGGCGATCGAGCGATGCAACGAGGTCGCCATCTCTCATTCGCTTCTGGCTCGCCTCTCGCTGAAGGCCGGTGATCGCGAAGCCGCCATCCCCCATATCGAAGCAGTGCTGGAGGAGCCGCGCTGGTCCGGCACCCTTTCCGCTCGCGCGAGTGCGGCAGTGGAAGCGGCGCACCGTGCGTACCATGAGGATCCAGCATACGGTGGCGCTTCGACCGTATCTCCTCCTGTGCACGACGTCTCGCCGCGTTGATCCCCCTCCGGCCGTTCCTGCTCTCTGATTCCTGCTTTTTTTCGCTCTACATCGATGCCCAGATGTGTAACTCGCCACCGATGCAGGGTTGCGATGTACCCCGGCTCGACGCAAAATCGCGGAGCGACTCTGATCGCTTGACCGCGCGCAGTCCTCTCACATACCACACCGAGAGTGATCGAAATGGATTCGCTGCTCGCTGACCTCCGCTACGTAGTCAGGCAGCTTCGCTCGAGACCTCGCTTCACCATGGCCGTGCTGGTGACGATCGCGCTTGGAATTGGCGCCAACGTCGCCGTGTTCAGCCTCGCGAACTGGGTGGTGCTCCGTCCGGTGCCGGGAGTAAGCGGCCAGGAGCGGCTAGTGGAGATCGAGTCGCGACGAGACGATGCCTTGCACAACCTCCAGCAGGTCTCCTATCCCAACCTCGGCGACATCGCAACGAGCACGCCGGGGCTCGATGGGCTGGCCGGCGCTACCGATCCGTTACCGGCGGCCATCTACTGGGATGGCGGAGTGCCGCGCTATCTGAAAGTCACCTACACTTCGTCGAACTATTTCGGCGTGCTCGGCACACGAATCGCCGAGGGTCGTACGTACACCAGCGAAGACGAGCTGGCGGCAAGCAGTGCTCCCGTCGCGGTGATAAGCGACCGGCTCCGACGCCAGGCGTTCGGCGAAGGCGGTGTGGCGATCGGCCGTACGCTCACGGTGAACGGCACGCGCGTCACGATAGTGGGCGTCGCACCCACCGGCTTTCGCGGCATCGAGCGGCTGGGAGATGCGGACATCTGGATGCCCGGCACGGCGATGGCGCGACAGGGGAGCGGCAGCCATCCCGCGCTCGATGATCGTCGCAGCGGGGTGTTCTACCGCCTGATCGGTCGACTTGCGCCTGGGACCACGGTGGACCAGCTGCGCAGCCAGCTCGGCGCCGTGGCAGCGAATCTCGTGAAGTCCTACCCTGAAGCGAACGCTCGCTGGACGCCGCCGACGGTCTTCGAGGGAATCGGCGTACCCACGCAGGAACGCGACGCGGTGCGCCGGACGATGATTCTCCTCGCCGGCATCGCGGGTATCGTTCTTCTAGTCACCTGTGCAAACGTCGCCAACCTGTTCCTCTTCCGCGGTATGGGACGGCGTACCGAATGGGCGGTACGCCGCGCGCTCGGCGCCTCTGCTGGTCGGCTCATCCGACTGCAGCTGGCGGAGTCTCTCGTTCTCTCGTTCCTCGCATCGATCCCCGCGCTGCTCCTCGCGCTCTGGCTCACCGGCCTCTTTCGGGGAAGAGTGATGCCCGGTCTCGGAGAGATCGACGCGATCGGGATAGATTGGCGCGTGCTCGCCTTCGCAGGGCTCATCGCGCTGATGACCGGATTCGTGTCAGGCCTGGTACCCGCGATCGCCGCGCTCCGCGCCGACGCTGCAGCCGGCATCAGGACGGGCGCCACCGGTCTCTCACGCGGCGGAGGTTCGCTCAGAGGATTGCTCGCATCGGGCCAGCTCGCGCTCGCGTTGTCGCTGCTCGTCACCGCGTTTCTGCTGGTGGGCACCGTTCGCAATCTTCGAGCGGTCGACGTGGGCTTCGACGCGGACAGCGTGACGAGCTTCACCATCAACCCGATGCTCTCCGGCTATTCACGAGACGCATCGCTCGGGGTGATCAGGGAGTCGCTCCGACGAATCCAGGCCATCCCCGGTGTCGATGAAGCTGCGCTCAGCCCCGTCGCCCCGTTCATGAGCACGGTTATCGGCCGCGCGAAGACGGGCGAAGCGGCGCCGAACGATACCGGCATCGCCGCTACGTCCGCATGGGTCTCCGCCGAGTACTTCCGAGCGCTGGGCATCCCGCTTCTCGAGGGTCGCACCTTCGATGAGAGCGAAGAGTTCTTCTCGATCAGTAAACCGAGGCAGCCGGTAGCGATCGTGTCACGCACGCTGGCGCGGCGGCTCTTCGGCGATGCCGACCCACTCGGTCGCACGGTGGTAAGTGCCTTCGCCGGCCCGCCGGCGCGCGTGATCGGTGTGGTGGACGACAGCCGCTGGGGATCGCTCGTGGATGAGGGGCTCGGCCCGATGCAGTATTATCCGATCCCCGACGCGATGGCCATGAGCGGTGCCACGTTCACCGTGCGCTCCTCGCTCGCTCCCTCTACTCTCCGCGCCGCGGTTCAACGCGCAGTGAGCGAGGCAGCGCCGTCGGTCCCTCTCTTCGACGCCATGCGCCTCCGCCAACGAGTCGACCAGACGATGTCTGAGCAGCGTCTTCTCTCGCGTCTCCTCGGCAGCTTCAGCCTGCTGGCGGTGGTGTTGGCGACCGTCGGACTCTACTCCGTCATCGCCTTCTCCGTCGCCGAGCGCACGAAGGAGCTCGGCATCCGCATGGCGCTCGGCGCGCGCTCGGAGCAGATACTCGCCATGGTAGTGCGCCGCGGCGCGCTGCTTGGCGTCTGCGGAGTGGCTTTCGGTATCGCCGGAGCACTCGTGCTCTCGCGCCTCGTATCGAGCCAGCTCTTCGGCGTGAGCAGCGTCGAGCCGATCATCTATTCGCTCTCGGCAATGCTGCTGTTCGCGCTCGTGCTCATCGCCAGCCTCATCCCCGCGCGCCAGGCTACGCGGCTCGACCCAGTGGCGGCGCTGAGGACGGAGTGATTCGAAAGACAGCAGACAGCAGAAAGCAGAACGCAGGAACGACTCCCCAGCCAGGCAGTATTTCTCGTCGTAATTCATTCCACAGCGATAGTCACGTGGATCGCCACATCAATCGTCGCTTCAAACATCCGGAATGAGCCACATCAAGTCGTTAGCTCATTATGCGCTTGCGTACACCTGCATCTGTGGAGTTGGTGCTGCCTCCGCCGCTCGGCTGACCGCGCAGAACCCTGAGGGTCGTGAAACGGCTGGCAGCCTCTGGGTTGCGGCGACTCGCGCAGCCGCTGCGGGGGATCACGAGGAGGAGCGGCACCTCATGGCACGTGCCAGCGAGCTGGCTCCCCAGCACCCGGCACCGCTCCTCGGCCTCGCTCGTGCAGACGCGCTCACCGGACACACCGACGAAGCACTTCAGATACTCGGCCGGCTGGCGGACATTGGATTTTCCAGGTTTGATCCTGCGGATTCGGCGTTCCACCTGCTGTCTCACGATCGGCGCTACGCACCGGTCGTCGCTCGTCTCGCCGAGAATCGGCTGCCCATCATCTCGAGCGATACGGCGTTCGTCGTTCCGGGCGCCAATAGAATCCCTGAGAACATCGCGTACGACCCGCGAGATAGCATCTTCTACATTGGCAGCCTTGCGCAGCATACCGTGACTCGCATCGGCCCTGGCGGCGATACCAGCAGGATTGCGGGAGCAGAGGATGGCCTGCTTAGAGTCGTAGGCATGAAGGTGGACACGTTGCGCAATCGCCTATGGGTAGCGACATGGGGAGTTGCCAGGGAAACAGCGCAGGTGTCCGTAGGGCGCGAATATATGGCCCGGCTTTTCGCTTTCGATCTGACATCCGGACGAAAACTCCTGATGCTCACACCGCGCGATACGCTCCACGATCACTCGTTCAATGATCTCGTCGTCGCGCCCACTGGCGACGTGTACATCACGGATACCGACGAAGGGAGCATCTGGCGCGTCCGGGTGGGTACAGATACTCTGGAGCGTTTCTCTACTCCGGATCCAGCGCACTTCACTGCGGCGAATGGTATTGCACTCGATGATCGTGGCCAGTGCCTCTACGTCGCCTTCACGGAAGGAATCGCGCGCATCGATGTGCATTCGGGCCGCGCACGCCTCCTCGCAGTTCCGTCCGACGTTACGACGGCCAGCGTGGATGGACTGTACTGGTATCGCGGCGACCTGATCGGCGTTCAGATGGCGCGCAGTGTCGAACGAGTGGTACGCTTCACCCTCGATCACACAGGATCGCGCGTCCTCGGGGCCAGGGTACTCGAGCGATCACACCCCGCATTCCGCTTTCCCACGACGGGCGTCATCGTCCGCGATTCCCTGTACTATATCGCCAATCCCGGGTGGGATCGGCTGGGAGACGATGGTGAAATACAACCAGCCGATACACCATCGCCGACTATCATCTTGCGGCTACCGTTACGCTGAACGGAGCAGTGCCGTCACGCGCCTCCACTCTCGATTCGGCGGCACGACGGACGACCATGTCCTTGTAGAAAGGGGCAGGCTTTATGCGGTAAGGCCCGCCCTTTTCTACAAGTGCTATTGATGCGTTCTTGGTGGTCCCCTCACCCTCCAGCCACCAGCGCCGGGTGCCGCCGGATCTTCTGGATCTCCCGCGCTTTCGGCGAGTGCCTCGCGTGGTAGAGGTCCCAGTTGACCTGAAGATTGATCCAGAACTGGGCATCCATCCCGAATACCTGCTCGAGCCGGAGCGCCGTGTCGGGAGTTACCCCCCGCTTACCGTGGATGATCTCGCTGAGCCGCGGATAAGACACCCCGATCCACTCGGCCAGCTCGGTCTGGCGCAGCCCCAGCGGCTTGATGAACTCCTCTAGCAGCATCTCGCCTGGGTGGGTCGGAGGGCGATTCCTGGGAGAACGCATGGTAATACCTGCTCAGTGATAATCGGTGATCTCGACGTTCGCTGGACCCTTATCCGTCCACAGAAAACAGATCCGATACTGACCGTTGATCCGTATGCTGTGTTGCCCTCGGCGATCACCCTTGAGCGCCTCGAGGCAGTTGTTCGGCGGAA
>DASSNL010000070.1:0-3717 GCA_035688075.1 Gemmatimonadaceae bacterium | reverse complement strand
GGGCTGAGCCATGGTTTTACCATGGCTCAGCCCGCTCGAAATCAAAGACCTGACCCCGTCGTTTCCCTGGTCGCCAGCTCCTCCCATCGCTCAATCGACGCGGAGATCTCCGCGTCGAGCGACGCCAGCCGCGCCCTGACATCCACAACGGCCGCGCCATCGCGCAGGAGCTCGGGATCGGCGAGCGACTCGTAGAGACGCGCCCGTTCGCGCTCCAGCTCGTCGATGCGATCCGGCAGCGCCTCGAGCTCCTTCGACTCCCTGTAGCTGAGCCGACGCTTCTTCTCGCTCCGCGGCTCGCGCTCGGCGCGCGCGACACGCTTCTCCACGGGGGAGGGTGGCGCGCTCGCAACTACTGGCTCCGGACGCTGGCGCAGCCAGTCGGTGTAGCCACCTACGTACTCGCCCACCCGTCCGCCGCCCTCCAGCACGAGAGTGCTCGTGACCACGTTGTCGAGGAAGGCGCGGTCGTGACTCACCAGGAGGAGCGTCCCGGAGAACTCGATGAGGAGATTCTCGAGGAGCTCGAGCGTCTCGATGTCCAGGTCGTTGGTCGGCTCGTCGAGCACCAGGAAGTTGAAGCGCCGAGTGAACAGCCGCGCGAGGAGAAGCCGATTCCGCTCGCCTCCGGAGAGCGCGCGCACCGGAGTGCGCGCGCGGTCGGGGGGAAAGAGAAAGTCCTGCAGGTAGCCGTGGACGTGCTTTCGCTCGCCGCCCACCGCCACGAACTCCGCGCCGTCCGCGATGCTGTCGAACACGGTGCGTTCCGGGTCGAGCTGCTCGCGCAGCTGGTCGAAGTAAGCCAGCTCGACCCCCGTGCCCCGGCGCACCGTCCCCGCATCGGGAGAGAGCTCGCCGAGCAGGAGGCGGATGAGTGTAGTCTTCCCCGAGCCGTTAGGGCCGATTATCCCCACGCGGTCGCCGCGCATGATCGTGGTGCTGAAGTCGCGCACGATCGTCTGCGCACCGGTATTCGCACCGGTATTCGTACCGGTACCCGCACCGGTACCCGCACCGGTACCCGCACCCGCGCCTCCACCGCGCGCGAAGCCCACCCCCTTCGCCTCGATCACCAGGCGGCCCGACCGCTCTGCCTCCTGCGCGCGGAGCTTCACGCTTCCGGCTCTCTCACGTCGCGCGGCGCGCTCCCGGCGCATCGCCTCCAGCGCCCGAACGCGCCCCTCGTTGCGAGTGCGGCGCGCCTGGATCCCGGTGCGGATCCATACTTCCTCTTTCGCCAACCTCTTGTCGAATTCTTCTCGCTCCCGCTCTTCCGCGGCGAGAGCCGAGTCCTTCCGTTCGACGTACGTGTCGTAGTCGCTCCCCCAGCTCGCGAGTCGGCCGCGGTCGAGCTCCACGATGCGCGTCGCCACGTGTCTGAGAAAAGTCCGGTCGTGCGTCACGAAGAGGAGCGTCGTCCCGCTCTCGACCAGAAAGCTCTCCAGCCACTCGATGGCATTCACATCGAGATGATTCGTGGGCTCATCGAGCAGGAGCACATCCGGCTCGCGCACGAGAGCGCGCGCCAGGAGCGTCTGGCGCTTCCGTCCACCCGACGCGCTGGCGAAGGGTAGGTCGGGCTCGAGCCCGAGCCGGGCTATCACGGTTTCGACGCGAGTGTGCGACTGCCACGCGCCGACTGCCTCGAGCTTCTGGTGCAGCCGATCGAGCTCGCGCAGCGCGCTATCGGTCGGTTCGGTCGCCACGCGGTGGCTCGCCTGGTGATAGCGCGCGAGCAACCGCCCAGTCTCCCCCAGCCCCGCGGCCACGACATCGAAAGTACTCCCCTCGACGTCGACAGGAATCTCCTGCTCGAGCCGCGCCACACTCACGCCCGACTGGCGCACGACCTCGCCCGAATCGGGTGCGATGGTGCCGTCGAGCAGCTTCATGAGCGTGCTCTTCCCCGCCCCGTTGCGCCCCAGGAGTGCTACGCGCTCGCCGCGCTCTATCTGCAGGTCGGCGTGGTCGAGGACTGGCGGTCCACCGAAGGCCACGCTGACGTCCATCATCCCTAGTAGTGCCATCGGTGTGAGATAGCCGTCGGACAGCGCTCCGCACCAGTCGCCCGAAGTGCGGCTTCCTCGGCAGTGCGACATTCGAGCGCCTACGGCGAGCCCGCGCCGCGCGGCAGCCGCCCTCCCTGCACCCTTCCTGTTGACGCTCTGAAGGAGTCATATTACCCTTCCTTCAGACGCACTACAGGAGACAGTATGTCCGGTGCCGATCGTTCCGACCTCCTCCAGGGCACCCTGGAGCTGCTCGTCCTCAAGACGCTCGCCCTCGAGCCGATGCACGGGTGGGGGATCTCGCAGCGCATCCAGCAGTTCTCCCGCGACGTCTTCCTCGTCCCCCAGGGCTCGCTCTACCCCGCCCTCCAGCGCATGAAGCGACGCGGCTGGATCCGCTCCGAGTGGCGCGTCACCGAGAACAGCAGGCGCGCGCGCTACTACGAGCTCACGGCCGCCGGCCGGCGGCAGCTCGAAGTGGAACGCGAGAGCTGGGCTCGCGCCTCGAACGCGGTCAACTGGGTGCTCGATGCCAGCCTGGCGAGGGGGACCGCATGAGCGTCATCTCCGATCTCATCGAGCGCGCTCGAACGCTGGTCTTCCGCGCCCGCGAGGAGCGCGAGCTGGAGGAAGAGATCCGCTTTCACATCGACATGGAGGCGGAGCAACAGCGTAAGAGAGGGATCGACGCCGCCGAGGCGACGCGGCTAGGGATGATCGCCTTCGGCGGCGTGGAGCGAATCAAGGAAGACGTCCGCGATGCGCGCGGAACGCGCCTCCTCGAGGAGAGCGCTGGCGATGTGCGCTGGTCGCTTCGCACGCTGCGCCGGAGCCCGCGCTTCGCCATCGTCGCCGTGCTCACGCTCGCCATCGGCATAGGCGGAACGACAGCCGTCTTCAGTGCGGTCAACGCCGTGCTCCTCGAGCCGCTGCCGTACGCGCAGCCGGGTCAGCTCGTGCGCCTTTACCAGTACAAGGACGGCCACCCGGACGCGCCCACCTACGTGACCGACGCGCACTTCCGTGCCTTCCAGCGCGAGATGGCATCGTTGAGCGCACTCGCCGCGGTCTACGACTACAGCGACAATGGCGCCGACATCGGAGGCACGGGCGGCACGGAGCGCATCCGGACCCTCCCGATCACCGCCGGCTACTTCGATGTCCTGCGAGTCAAGCCCTTCCTCGGTCGCTCCTTCGAGGAAAGCGAGGATAGAGGTGCGCCGCTGGTCATCCTGAGCAACGCCCTCTGGAAGAGCCACTTCGCCGGCGACCCCGCGGTGATAGGGCAGACGCTCGAGATGGACGGCGTGCCGCGCACGATCGTCGGCGTGATGCCGGATGGATTCTCGGATCCCGTCAGCGGGAGCATCGATGCCTGGCTTCCGAGCGACATCGACCCGGCGGATCTGAGTCCGAACAATCACTATCTCACCGTCGTGGGGAGGCTGGCGCCCGGAGTCGAGATCGGCGGCGCCCGAGCGGAGCTGAAAGCGCTCGATGCCTCGCTGGCTCGCGAGTTCCCGACCGCCAAGAACATGCGCACCATGCTCGTCCCCCTGAAGGAGGATGTGGTCGGTTCTTCGAGTCGCGCCCTGGAGCTCATGCTCGGAGCGGTGGGGCTGGTGCTTCTCCTCGTGTGCGTCAACATCGCCAACCTCATGCTCGTGCGCGGCTCGGAGCGAGCGCGCGAGTTCGCGCTCCGTTCCGC
>DASSNL010000067.1:0-4422 GCA_035688075.1 Gemmatimonadaceae bacterium | reverse complement strand
ATCAATTCACGATTCCAGACCTGACCCCGCCGCTCGGGAGCCAGAGGGTGAAGGCGGAGCCGCTCCCCTCCTCGCTCCGCACGGTGAGCCGTCCGCCGAGTGCCTGCGCGAGCAGCTTGCTGATCGCGAGCCCCAGCCCCGCGCCCGCGCGGCCGCTGCCGATGCGGCTGAACTCCTCGAAGATGAACTCCTGCTTGTCGGGCGCGATCCCCACGCCGGTATCGACGATCTCGAGGAGCATCCATTCTCCCGCTTCGCCCGACGAGGCCACGGAGCTGCGTGCGACGCGCACCTCCACGCTTCCCTGGTCGGTGTACTTGATGGCGTTCGAGAGGAGGTTGGCCGCTATCTGCCGCACGCGCGCGTGGTCGGTCTGCACCACCGCGTCGTCGCATTCCACCTTCACCGACAGCGAGAGCCCGCTCGCCGAGGCCGCGGCTTGATACTCTTCGCCGATCGCGCGCGCCAGCTCCCCGAGATCCACCGGCTCGGGCGACAATTGCACCATCCCGGTTTCGGCACGGGCCAGCGCGTGAAGATCTTCGATGAGTGCGAGCGCGGTCTGGATGCTACGGCGCATCCGCTCCACGCTCGCCTGCTGCGCTTCGTTCAGATCGCCGAAGAGGCCCATTGCGAGGAGCTCGGCGAAGCCATCGGCCGCGCCGATGGGGTTCTTCACGTCGTGACTGAACCCACGCATGAGACGCGAGCGGCTCTGCACCACGCGCTCGAGCACGCGCCGGCGCTCGTGCGCCTCCTCGAGGAGACGTACCTTCTCGTACGCCAGCGCCGCGAGGTGGGCGAAGACTTCGGCGCGCGCGACGCTGTCGCGCCGGAAGGGAGCGTTCGCGGTACTCAGCACGAAGAGTGCGCCCACCGGTGTTCCGCCGTCGTTCAGCGGCAGAACGATCGCCGAGCCACCGGGGTACGGCACACCGCCGAAGCTCCCTCCCGGCTCGAGGGCCACGAGGTCCTCCACCAGGAGCGGCTCGCTGCTCTCGGTCACGCGCTTGGTGTAGGAGCCGTCGAAGGCGCGGTGCGCCCCCAACGGGAGGACGTCGTCGCCGATGACCGCCTTCACCACCACCTCCGGAGGATCGTCGGCGCGGGGAACTATCCTCGCCACGAAGGCACCGCGCCCCCGCATCGCGCGGAGCGCGGCGTGCGCGATACGCTGCGTGACCTCTTTCATGGTGTACGCGCCGGCCAGCGCTTCGGCGGCCTCTCTCAGCGCCACCTCGCGGCGCGCTCGTCCGCGCGCCACCCTGACCGCGCGCTGCAGCACCTGGGTCAGCCGGCGCTCGCGCAGTGTGAGCAGCAGCACGCCGGCCATCGCCACCATCGCGGCGAGAACCAGCCCCGCGTTCGCGGCGATGCTCGTCTGCTCGAGCGAGTTCACCCTCTCGTCGCGCGCCGCCGAGACCGTGGCCAGCTCGGTGGCGAGCACCGAGATCGCCGTCATCGACGAGTCAAAGGTCGCATCGCCTCGCTCGAGCGCGGCCGCGAACGACGCGCGCGTCGCGCTGTCGCTCTCGGAGAGGACATTTTCGGTGAAGCCGTGCCACTCCTCCACTCGCTGCGCGAGCGAGAATGCATCGCGCGGCGAGAGCGCGTCGGTACGCTCGGCCAGATCGCGCAACGCCTCGACGCGACGATCGTCGGCCGCGGCGGTAGCGCGGTACTCACCTATGAGGGAGTCGTCACCCGAGATCGCGTAGCTCTGGAGCGTTACCAGCTCCTTGCCGAGCCCCGATTGGAGCTGCTCCACGAGTAGCCGCGCAGGCGCGAGCCCTTCGACCGTCTCGCGAAGGATGTGGGTGATGCGCCAGGTCTGGTGGGCGGGGATTGCCACTGACCCGAGCAGCGTGAGGCACACGAGGGCCAGAGGGAGCGAGCTGCGGAAACCGGGCTGCCAGCTGCGTCCTCTTCCTGGGGGTGCGCCGCGCGCCTTCTTCGGGCGCGCGCCGCGGGCACCGTCGTCTTCCGCGCCCTCGAACGAAGTAACCACCCGACCTCCGGTGGGGTGTGACGTTGAGCGCTCACATTGCACACCACCCGGCCGGGTGCCGACTCCGACGCCCGGTCGCCGCCCCCGGCGGCCCCGGGTATACTAGCCGAGAGTAAGCAGCGGGGTCAGGTCTTTAATTTCGAGCAGGCTGAACCAGGCTTCACCATGGTTCAGCCTGCTCGAAATTAAAGACCTGACCCCGTCTATCCATCGAGCACGCCTCGAACGGCCCGGGCGAGCTCGTCGAGGGTGAAGGGTTTCCGCAGCAGCACGGTGCCCGGCACGAGGAGGCCGCGCTTCGTCGCTTCCTCCGCCGCGTAGCCTGACATGTACAGCACCTTCGCGTGCGGCCACTCGGCGAGCAGACGCTCCACTATCGCGGGGCCGCTCAGCTCGGGGAGGATGACGTCGGTCATCACGAGATCGATGCGCCCCTCGTGTGCGCGGGCCACGTGCAGCGCGTCGGCGCCGTTCCGCGCGGTGTACACGGTGTACCCCTGCAGCTCGAGCACCCGGCGCACAACGTGGCGCACCGCTTCCTCATCTTCCACCACCAGCACCGTCTCCGTTCCGCCGCGCGGCGCGGCGGCGTGCTCGCGGCGCGGCGCTCGCTGCTCGCCCGGCTCCGCACGCGGCAGCCAGATCTCGAAGCGCGTACCCTTCCCCGGCGCGCTGTCCGCTCTCACGTAGCCACCCGACTGCTTCACGACCCCGTACACCATCGCGAGCCCGAGACCGGTTCCCTTCCCCTGCTCCTTGGTGGTGAAGAAGGGCTCGAAGATGCGCGAGCGCGTGGCGGCGTCCATTCCGACGCCGGTGTCGCCCACCTCGAGAACGACGTACGATCCGGGCTGCATGGTGAAGCCGTCTTCCATCGCGCGCGCTTCAGGCAGCTCCACGTTCCCGGTGGCGACGCGGAAGACGCCGCCGTGCGGCATCGCGTCGCGCGCGTTGACGGCGAGGTTCATGATTACCTGCTCGAGCTGCGCGGGGTCGGCCGAGACGGCGTGCAGCGATGGCTCGAGCTGCGTCACGACCTCGATGTCCTCGCCGATGAGTCGCTCGAGCATGGGGAGCACGCCAGACACCGCGGCGTTGATATCGAGGACACGCGGCTGGAGGAGCTGCTTGCGGCTGAAGGCGAGCAGTCGCCGCGTAAGATCCGCCGCGCGGGCGGCGGCATCGTTCACGGCCACGAGGTCTTCGCGCGCCGGCGCATCCTTCGGGAGTCCCTCGAGCGCTATGAACGTGTGCGCCTTGATGACGGTGAGGAGGTTGTTGAAGTCGTGCGCCACTCCGCCGGCGAGCTGGCCCACCGCTTCCATCTTCTGCGCCTGGCGGAGCTGTGCCTCGAGGAGCTTGTGGTCCGTGAGGTCGGTGATGACGGCGATGTAGCCGGCGGCCACGCCCGCGGCATCGCGCAGAACGCCGGTGGAGAAGAGCGTGTCCACCTCCGAGCCGTCCTTGCGTAGCTGGCGCATCGCCGTTCCGGGCGCGCCGTGCGGCTGGCCCGATGGCCCCTCGATGGTGCGCAGCTCGGCGATCCGTTCGGCGGTGAGGAAGGGGACGAGGCGTCCCATCACTTCGTCCGCGGTCCAGCCGAAGAGCCGCTCGGCGGTGCCGTTCCAGAGCGTCACGCGCCAGTCGAGGTCCACAGCGATGATGGCCTGCGGCGCGGCGCTCACGAGCGTGGAGAGCATGGAGTGGGCGTCGCGCTGGCGCTCCTCCAGGGAGAGCCGCTGCGCGACGCCGCGTGGCGCGGGCGCGGCGTGGCGCTCGGTGAGGAGGCGGAGCGAGACCTCGGCGGATGCGGAGGCGGCGAGGGTGGTGAGCGACTCCACGTCGTTCAGCGTCCATACGCGCGGCACCCGGTCCATCGCGCAGAGCGCGCCGAGGACGTGGCCGTCGCGCGTGGTGACGGGCGCGCCCGCGTAGGCGGCGATGCCGAGCTCGCGCACGGCGCCCTTGTCGCGGGTTAGCGGGTGCGTGCGCGTGTCCTGCAGGATGAGCGGCTCGCCCGATTCCACTATCGTGGCGCAGACCGCGTAGGAGAGCGGCGTTTGGCGAAGCGATGCGAGCGGCTCGTCGAGCCCCACGGCGCTCTTGAAGAACTGGCGGTCCTCGTCCACCAGGGAGATGAGGGCGATCGGCGCGCGGAGGAGCGAGGCGGCCAGCTCAGTGAGCCGGTCGAAGGCGGGTTCGGGCGGGGAGTCGAGGAGCGCTGTCCGCCGCAGCGCCGCGAGCCGCGCGGGGTTCGATATTCTGGTCACGGCGGCTGGCGTGGGGGGACAGGTTACCTGCAGGACGGTGGATACAATATAGGGTGCCGGTGGCCATCGATGCGACGACCGGAGCGATGACGGCGTAAACGGTGGGGTCAGGTCTGAAACCGTGAATTGATACAGCCGGCCAAG
>DASSNL010000060.1:0-6605 GCA_035688075.1 Gemmatimonadaceae bacterium | reverse complement strand
ACGATCGCAACGAGCCACGTGGAGTACGAGAGCCCCAAGCGGCACTACGCCCACGTCGACTGCCCGGGACACGCCGACTACGTGAAGAACATGATCACCGGTGCGGCGCAGATGGACGGGGCCATTCTCGTCGTCTCCGCGGCCGACGGGCCCATGCCGCAGACCAGGGAGCACATCCTCCTGGCCCGGCAGGTGAACGTGCCCTACGTGGTGGTCTTCATGAACAAGGTCGACATGGTCGACGACCCCGAGCTCCTGGACTTGGTGGAGCTCGAGGTCAGGGAGCTCTTGAGCCAGTACGAGTTCCCGGGCGATGACGTGCCCGTCATCCGCGGCTCTGCGCTTAAGGCGCTCGAGAGTGGTGATCCGGCCAGCGAGTGGGGCAAGCAGATCGGCGAGTTGCTCGATGCCTTGGACAGCTACATCCCCGAGCCCAAGCGCGAGGTGGACAAGCCCTTCCTCATGCCCGTGGAGGACGTCTTCAGCATCACGGGTCGTGGCACGGTGGCGACGGGCCGTATCGAGCGCGGGGTGGTGAAGGTGCAGGACGAGGTCGAGATGGTGGGCTTTGGGACGGACAAGAAGACCGTGGTCACGGGTGTAGAGATGTTCCGGAAGCTCCTCGACGAGGGTCAGGCCGGTGACAACGTGGGTCTCTTGCTCAGAGGAGTTGCCAAGGAGGAGATCGAGCGCGGCATGGTCCTCTCCAAGCCCGGGGCCATAACGCCTCACACGCACTACCTGGCCGAGGTCTACGTCCTGACCAAGGAGGAGGGTGGACGTCACACGCCCTTCTTCAACGGCTACCGGCCGCAGTTCTACTTCCGCACGACGGATGTGACGGGCACGGTGAAGCTGCCCGAGGGGACGGAGATGGTGATGCCGGGTGACAATGTGCAGATGGAGATCGAGCTCATCACGCCCATTGCCATGGACGAGGGGTTGAGGTTCGCCATCCGCGAGGGCGGCCGCACCGTGGGCGCCGGCGTAGTGACCAAGATCATCAAGTAACAACCATATAGATGCCACGCGACAAGATCATACTCGCCTGTGGCGAGTGTAAGAACCGGAACTACTTCACCACGAAGAACAAGCGCTCGCACCCCGAGCGCGTGGAGTGGAAGAAGTACTGCCCGCGCTGCAACTGCCACACGGTTCACAAGGAAACGAAGTAACCCGATGCCTGCCATCGTCGCTCAGACCGTGGACTTCCTGCAGGAAGTCCGCAACGAGATGCGCAAGATCACCTGGCCGGACCGCGCACAGCTGCGGCAGGCCACCATCGCGATCATGGTGTTCGTGCTGGTGATCGCCGGGTTCATCGCGATCCTCGATGTGATACTGCAGGCCGTGCTCGTGCGCGGTATTCCCGCTCTCTTCGGCAGGTGACGATGGACGAGCACCGCTGGTACGCCATTCAGACGACGGCCGGGCACGAGAACAAGGTTCGGTCGCTGATCCAGCGGCGCATCGACCAGGATCCCAGAGAGCCCGAGCAGCGGCCCGTTCGTCAGGCGCTGGTCCCCACGCAGGAAGTGGTGGAGATCAAGAACGGGAAGAAGGTCACGGTGGAACGGAAGATCTACCCGGGCTATGTGCTGGTGGAGATGCTGATGAGCCAGGAGGCCAATCACATCATCAACAGCATCCAGGGTGTGATCAAGTTCGTGGGCCAGGAGCGCGCTCCGCAGCCGCTCCGCCCGGATGAGGTGAACCGCCTCCTCGGGATCGCCGACGAGCAGGAAGAGGAGGAGCCGAAGGAAGAGATCCCCTTCATGGTGGGCCAGGCGGTGGAGATCACCGAAGGGCCGTTCAGCGATTTCAGCGGAACCGTGGAGGAGGTCTACCCCGACAAGGGGAAGGTGAGGGTCTCGGTCAGTCTCTTCGGCCGCCCCACCAGCGTGGAGCTGGATTACCTGGATCTACGCGGATACTGAGCAGCACCGTCGCCCACCACAGCGACGTTAAGCGCATCGGAGGCCGGTCCGGCCGCCGGTGCATGTGGGAGAACGGCGCGCATGTGCGTGCCCTCGATAAAGAGGATGGTTGAATGGCAAAGAAGGCAACTGGTTTCGTCAAGCTGCAGATACCAGCGGGCCAGGCGACGCCCGCTCCTCCCGTGGGAACCGCACTCGGTCCGCACGGTGTCAACATCATGGGGTTCGTCAAGGAGTTCAACGCGAGGACACAGGCCCAGATGGGTACGATCCTCCCTGTCGAGCTCACGATCTACTCCGACAAGTCGTTCACCTTCATCACGAAGACCCCGCCTGCGGCGATCCTCATCAAGAAGGAGCTGGGGCTCGACAAGGGTTCGGGGCAGCCGAACCGGAACAAGGTGGGCACGCTCACCAGAGAGCAGGTTCGCAAGATCGCCGAAGTCAAGCTCCCCGATCTCAACTGCGACAGCGTGGAGGCAGCCATGAACATGGTGGCCGGCGCCGCGCGGTCGATGGGAGTGGAGGTAGCCGACTGATGCCTGATCACGGAAAGAAGTACCGCGACGCCGCCAAGCAGGTGGACGACGCGGTTCGCTACCAGGCTATGCAGGCGATCGAGCTCGTGAAGGGCGCCGCGTTCGCCAAGTTCGACGAGACGGTCGAGGTGGCAGTGCGGCTCGGCGTCGACCCGAGGCACGCCGATCAGGTGGTGCGTGGGACCGTGGTTCTCCCCGCCGGCACGGGTAAGGCCGTGCGCGTGGCCGTGATCGCCGTGGGCGAGAAGGCGCGCGAGGCGGAGGGCGCCGGTGCCGACGCGGTGGGGGTCGAGCTCGTCCAGCGCATCAAGGATGGCTGGCTCGACTTCGACGTCCTCGTGGCCACCCCGGACCAGATGGGGCAGGTCGGCCAGCTCGGCCGCGTGCTCGGTCCCCGTGGTCTCATGCCGAACCCGAAGGCCGGTACGGTGACCTTCGACGTGGCCCGCGCCGTGCGCGAGGTCAAGGCGGGGAAGATCGAGTTCCGCGTGGACAAGGGCGGCAACGTGCACGCGCCGATCGGCAAGGTCTCGTTCAGCGCGAGCGCGCTCAACGACAACTTCACCGCTTTCATGGACCAGATCGTCCGCTCCAAGCCCGCTGCGGCGAAGGGCGTCTACGTCAGGAACGTCGCGATCTCGAGCACCATGGGACCGGGCGTGGCGATCGACACCACACCGTACAGGTAACCGACGATGAAGCGTACCGAGAAGGAGCAGCTCGTCGACGACCTGTCGGCGAAGATGAAGGGAGCGAGCGCTCTCTATTACACGGACTTCACGGGTCTCAACGTGAAGCGCATGACGGAGCTCCGCCGCCGCCTTCGCAAGGCGGGCGTCGAGTACGTCGTGATAAAGAACACCCTGGCGCTGCGCGCGACGACCCAGAGCGGTCTGCCGAGCGCGGATCTCCGGGGACCCACCGGGGTGGTGATCGGCGCCGATCCGGTGGCCGCGGCGAAGGTCCTGAGCGACTTCGCCCGCGAGAACGAGCAGAAGCCCGAGCTCAAGGGTGGCCTGCTCGATGGGCGTCCGATCGACACCGCGCAGGTGAAGCAGCTTGCCTCGCTACCCTCGCGCGAGCAGATGCTTGCCGAGCTGGGCGCGGGGTTGCAGTCGCCGATGGCCGCCTTCGTGGGCGCGCTGAACGGCGTGCTCTACATGTTCGCAGGAGCGTTGGAGTCGCTGCGTCAGCAGCGCGAGAGCGCCTGAGGAGTTGCTAGCAGCTAGCCAACACGCTAGCGACTGGCCATCGAAAGATCATTACGGAGACTAGAAACAATGGCAAACGCGACGCTGAGCAAGGACGAGATCCTCGACGCCATCGGCAACATGTCGGTGCTCGAGCTCGCCGAGCTGATCGATGCTTTCAAGGCGAAGTTCAACGTGACCATCGCGGCTGCAGCTCCTGCCGCGGCTCCGGCCGCCGGTGGTGCTGGCGGCGCGGCCGCGCCGGCCGCCGAGGAGCAGACGGAGTTCGCCGTCGTCCTCAAGGAAGCTGGTGCGAAGAAGATTCAGGTCATCAAGGTCGTGCGTGAGATCACGGGTCTGGGCCTCAAGGAGGCGAAGGATCTCGTGGATGGCGCGCCGTCCGAGGTGAAGGGTGGCGTCTCGAAGGAAGAGGCGAACCAGATCAAGACCAAGCTGGAGGAGCAGGGCGCGTCCGTAGAGGTCAAGTAGCGGCCGCGGTATCCCGGCGGTGGTGCTCGGCACCCCGCCGGGGAACTTCCGTGCGCCTTGCCGGTATAATATCGGCTGCAGGCGCCGGTCGTCTCCTGGTCCGGGCGCGAATGGTTTTTAGAGCCAGCATCGCAAGACACAATCAACGGTATCCTGGTGCTTCACCCCGCGGTTCGTTTTTGCGAATCGGACGGGGTTGGGGCGGTTTTTCGTCTGCGCGCGGGTGATCCATGCCAGAAACATTGAAGCAAATTTCGTTCAGCAAGCTCGAGCAGGGGATGGAAATGCCCCATCTCCTCGACATCCAGACGCGCGCCTTCGAGGCGCTACTGCAACTGGATGCCGCCGCCCACGACCGCGAGGACGTAGGCCTCGAGCGCGTCTTCAAGGACCTCTTCCCGATCGCTGACGTCCACGAGAACTACTCACTGGAGTTCGTCCGCTACTCGCTGGGCGAGCCCAAGTACTCCGTGGAAGAGTGCATCGAGCGCGACATGACGTACTCCGCCCCCCTCAAGGCGACGCTGCAGCTCGTCGTCAACGAGGAGGTCAACGGTGAGAAGCGTCCGCGGAACATCATCGAGAAGGAAGTCTACCTCGGTGAGCTTCCGCTCCTCACCTCGCTCGGAACCTTCGTCATCAATGGCGCCGAGCGAGTGATCGTGAGCCAGCTCCACCGCTCCCCGGGCGTGGTCTTCGAGGAGTCCACCCACCCGAACGGGCAGCGGCTCATCTCGGCTCGCATCATCCCGTTCCGCGGCTCCTGGGTGGAGTTCACCGTCGATATCCACGACGTCATCTACGTCCACATCGACAAGAAGAAGAAGTTCCCGGCCACCGCGCTGCTGCGCGCGCTCGGCTACGGAACGAACTCGGACATCCTCCGCCTCTTCTTCGCGGTGCGCGAGCTCGACCTCACGAAGAAGCTCGAGAGCCGTGGTGACCAGCGCGAGGTGATCGGCGCCATCATCGCCGAAGACATCACCCTCGCCGGCCAGGAGGCCGCCGAGCCACCCGCTGGTGGCTCCAAGCCCAAGAAGGAGACCAAGAAGGCGAAGGCCGAGCGCGAGAGGGCCGAGGCCGAGATGCTCGTCAAGGAAGGCGACGAGCTCACGCCCGAGGTCTACAACCGGCTCCGCCGCCTCGATATCGACTCGGTCAAGGTGTTCGCGTCGTACCTCACGGTAGACGTGCGTGACGAGATGGACGCCGTGGAGCGCGGCGAGCGCCCCACCAGGCGCGTGCTTGCCGTGGACGCGGTGAACGCGGAGACGGGCGAGGTGGTTGCCGACGTCGGCCAGACGCTGACCGACGCGCTCATGAAGAAGCTGCGCAAGAACGACATCAACAAGGTACAGGTCTTCGTGTCGTCGGGCCGCGCCGAGTCGATGCTCATCAAGAACACGCTGGCCAAGGACCCCACGAAGAGCGAGCGCGAGGCACTCTCGCAGATCTACTCGCTCCTCCGTCCGGGCGAGGCGCCGAATCTCGAGACGGCGCGCGTCGCGCTCGAGCGGCTCTTCTTCAGCCCGAAGCGCTACGACCTGGGCCGCGTGGGCCGCTACAAGATCAATCAGCGCCTCGGCCTCAAGACGCCGGCATCGCGCACGGTCCTCACGAAGGAGGACTTCGTGGCCATCGTGCGCTACCTCGTGGAACTGCACGAGGGGCACGGCCACACCGACGACATCGACCACCTGGGCAACCGTCGCATCCGGAGCGTGGGCGAGCTGATCGCGAATCAGTTCTCCGTCGGTCTCTCGCGCATGGCGCGCCTGGTGAAGGAGCGCATGTCGATCAACACCGATCCGGAGAAGATCACTCTCGACGACCTCGTGAACGCGCGTACGGTGAGCGCGGTCATCCAGGCGTTCTTCGGATCGTCGCAGCTCTCGCAGTTCATGGACCAGACGAACCCTCTGGCCGAGCTGACGCACAAGCGCCGTCTCTCGGCGCTCGGACCGGGCGGCCTCACGAGGGAGCGCGCCGGCTTCGAGGTGCGCGACGTGCACTACTCGCAGTACGGGCGCATGTGCCCGATCGAGACACCTGAAGGTCCGAACATCGGTCTCATCACGTCGCTCGCCTGCTATGCGCAGGTGAACGATCTGGGCTTCGTGGAGACGCCGTACCGCGTCGTGAAGAACGGCAAGGTCACCGGCGCCATCGAGTGGCTCGACGCCAACCGCGAGGAAGACGTCATCATCGCGCAGGCGAACGCGAAGCTCCGCGAGGATGGCACTTTCGTGGACGACCTGGTGCTCTGCCGCCAGCGTGGCGACGTACCGCTCGTTGCGCCCGACCGGATCGACTACATGGACGTGGCGCCCGAGCAGCTCGTGTCGATCGCCGCGGCGCTGATCCCGTTCCTCGAGCACGACGACGCCAACCGCGCGCTCATGGGATCGAACATGCAGCGGCAGGCCGTGCCGCTCCTCAACCCGCGCACG
>DASSNL010000059.1:0-3371 GCA_035688075.1 Gemmatimonadaceae bacterium | reverse complement strand
CCCGACGGGCGTCCGCCCGTCGGGCTCGAAATCAAAGACCTGACCCCGTCCCTGGAACGGAGAAGGAAATTCGATGTCGAATCGATTCATGCTTTCTGCTCTCACGGCGCTCGCGTGCGGATCCATCGCGATCGTTCCGCCCGCAGTCGCGCAGGGGGAGACGATCGATGCCGCCACCGTAGCCCGCATCCGCGACGAGGGGCTCCAGCGCTCGCAGGTGATGGAGCACATCGTCTGGCTCGCCGACGTCTACGGCCCGCGGCTCGAGGGGAGTCCCGAGAAGGAGGAAGCAGCCGCGTGGGCGATGAAGACGATGAAGTCGTGGGGACTCTCCAACGTGCGCGAAGATCGCTTCCCCTTCGGGAAGGGGTGGTCGCTCGAGCACTTCTCGGCCGAGATGATCGAGCCGCGCGTCTCGCCGCTCATCGCCTTCCCGAAGGCGTGGACGCCGGGCACGGATGGACCGGTGGAAGCCGATGTAGTACGTGCCGAGATCGCGAGCGAGGCGGACTTCGCGAAGTACCGCGGCAAGCTACGCGGGAAGATCGTCCTCACCCAGCCGGTTCGGATGGTGCGGATGCTCGACGGCCGCATCGTCCTCAGGATGGGAGAGACGGAGATCCACGAGGCGCTCTACGAGCCGTCGCCCACGCCACGCTCGCGCACGGATGGAGAGAGCGATCGCTTCCGCGCCATGCGCGAGTTCCGTGATAAGCTGGACGAGTTCTACAAGGCGGAGGGAGTCGTGGCGCTCCTCGACCGCGGCTCCGATGCCGATTCCTCCGCCGGGGGGAGCGATCTCTCCTGGTATGCGCAGAAGGTGGACGGTGGAACGATCTTCGTCGGGAGCGGCGGAAGCCGCGACTCCACCGCGGGAACCGGACTTCCGCAGATCACTGTGGCCGTGGAGCAGTACAACCGGATGGTGCGCATCCTCGACCGTGGGATTCCCGTGCGCATGCGGCTCGACGTGAAAACCCGCTTCTACGACGAGACCACCCCGCGCGGATTCAACATCCTCGCCGAGATCCCCGGCACCGACCCGAAGCTGAAGGACGAGGTGGTGCTAATCGGCGCGCACTTCGACTCCTGGCATTCAGGCACCGGCGCCACCGACAACGCCGCCGGCAGCGCGGCTATGATGGAAGCGATGCGCATCCTCGAGACGATCGGTGCGAAGCCGCGTCGCACGATACGTATCGCGCTCTGGGGCGGCGAGGAGGAAGGTACGCTCGGCTCGCGCCACTACGCGAGCGAGTACCTCGGCGACGCGAGCACCGGGAATATGAAGCCGGGCTACGAGCGCTTCGCCGCATACTACAACATCGACAACGGCACCGGGAAGATTCGCGGGATCTGGATGGAGGGGATCGCCGGTGTGAAGCCGGTCTTCGAGGCCTTCACTGCACCGCTCCTCGATCTCGGTGTCGAGATTCTGAGCCCGCGCTCGGTGACCTCCACCGACCACCGGCCCTTCCGTGCGCTCGGCCTCCCCGCCTTTCAGTTCGTGCAGGAGCGCTACGAGTACAACTCGCGTACTCACCACTCCAACATGGACGTCGTGGACCGTGTCCAGCCCGACGACATGAAGCAGATGGCCACCGTGGTGGCGACGATGGCCTACCTCACCGCGCAGCGAGATGAGAGGCTGCCGAGGGAGGGGAGGGAGAGAGAGCAGAAAGCAGAAAGCAGAAGGCAGTGAACTGCAGGAAGCAGGAAACAGGTACCGGCACACCATCCATGGTCATTCCTGCGAAAGCGGGGATCCATGTTCAGGTTGGATAACAGGAAGCAGGAGGTGATATGACCTTGCGTCGGGCTCTCCTCGGGTGCGCGGTTATCGCCACGACGTTGCAAGCGGTCGCCGCAACCGGGCTGGAGGCGCAGAGCAGGCCCGGCGAAAGCGGCGCTCAGCCGGCCCTGCTCGTTCGTGGAGGGAGCGTGCTCGATGGATCCGGCGACGCGGCACGCCGGCTCGACGTTCGAATCGTTGGTGATTCGATCGCCGAGGTCGCAGCATCAATTGCTCCGCGCCCAGGCGATCGCGTCGTAGATGCGTCCGGGCTCACCGTGACACCGGGCTTCATCGATCTGCACAGCCACGCCGACCGCGGTATCGAGGAGATGCCGTCGGCCGAGAGCCAGATTCGACAGGGGATCACCACGAGCGCAGTTGGCCAGGATGGAGGGAGCGATCTGCCCGTCTCCGACTTCCTGGAGATGATCGACCACCTGCATCCAGCTATCAATTTCGTGACCATGATCGGCCACGGGACCGTGCGCGCCGCGGTGATGGGCGCCGACTTCCGGCGGCCAGCGACCGCTGCGGAGATCGAGGCGATGAAGGTGTTGGTGGAGAGGGGGATGCGTGACGGAGCGGTGGGCCTCTCGTCGGGTACCGAGTACGATCCCGGCTTCTACGCCGAACCAGAGGAGATCCAGGCGCTCGCGCGGGTGGTGGCTCCGTTTGGCGGCTACTACGCTAGTCACGTCCGCGATGAGGAGGACAGCGTTCTCGCGGCGTGGCGCGAAGTCATCGACGTGGGACGCGCAGCCGGAATACCCGTGCACATCTCGCACGCCAAGCTCGCCTCCAGCTCCGTGTGGGGGAAGGCACCCGCCGCACTCGCGCTGCTCGACAGCGCCGAGCGCGATGGCGTGCGCGTAACGGCCGACTGGTACCCGTATACATACTGGTCGTCCAGCATCTACGTGGTCATCCCGGATCGCGATTTCGACAACCGCGCGAAGTGGGAGAAGGGCCTGGCCGACATCGGCGGTGCCGGCAACATCCTCGTCACCTCCTACCTCCCCGACCCATCGCTTCAGGGCAAGACGATCGCGGAGATAGCGCGGCTCCGTGACACCGATCCGATCTCCACGATCATCGAGATGATCCATACCGCCGGACCGGACATCGGAATAATCGCGACGGCCATGGATGAGAGAGACCTGAACACCATCTTCGCCGACCCACGAGTGATGATCTGCTCGGACGGCTCCCCTACCGGCTCGCACCCGCGCGCCTTCGGCGCGTTCCCGAGGGTACTCGGTGAGTTCGTCCGCAAGCGCCACGTCGTCCCGCTACCCGAGGCGATCGCGAAGATGACATCACGCCCGGCGAAGCTGCTCGGTCTCGTGGACCGCGGGACGATCGCCGCGGGGAAGAAGGCGGACCTGGTCATCTTCGACCCCGCCCACGTCGAGGATCGCGGCACCAAGCTGGAGCCTGCTCAGGACCCGACCGGGATCCAGTACGTGGTAGTGAATGGAGAACTGGTGCTCGACAATGGCCGCATGACCGCCGCTCGTCCCGGACGCGCACTACGGCGGCGTACGACGGGGTCAGGTCTTTGATTTCGAGGGGGCTG
>DASSNL010000055.1:0-41276 GCA_035688075.1 Gemmatimonadaceae bacterium | reverse complement strand
CAGGCCGAGCGCTACCGGGTGGGCCGCGTGCTGCTGGCCGGCGACGCGGCGCACATCCACCCGCCGGCCGGCGGGCAGGGCCTCAACCTCGGCGTCCAGGACGCGTTCAACCTCGGCTGGAAGCTGGCCGCCGAGATCCGCGGCTGGGCACCGGAGGGGCTGCTCGACAGCTACGAAACCGAACGACACCCCGTGGCCGCCGACGTGTTGAACAACACCCGCGCGCAGATGGTGCTGATGTCAACCGAGCCGGGGCCGCAGGCAGTGCGGAGACTCTGGTCGGAATTGATGGAGTTCGAGGAGGTGAGGCGGTATCTGATCGAGAAGATCACTGCGATCGGGGTGCGGTACGATTTCGGTGAGGGGGATGCGGGGCATCCACTGCTCGGCCGGCGGTTAAGGGACGTGGGGCTGAAGGAGCGGGGGCGACTCTATGAGCTGATGCGCGGTGGACGCGGGCTGCTGCTCGATCAGACGGGGAGGCTGTCGGTGGAGGGGTGGGGGGATCGGGTCGACTATGTCGGAGACGTCAGCGAGGAGCTCGATGTGCCCGCGGTGCTGCTGCGGCCGGACGGGCATGTGGCGTGGGTGGGGGAGGATCAGGGGGAGCTGGACGGCGTGGTGGCGAGGTGGTTCGGGGCGGCGGGCGACTGAGCGAGTGATCGAGTGCGCGATCGAGCGCGCAACAGTCTAGATCCGTTTGATCGTCGCGAGCCAGGCAGGTGCGCCGTCGTCACCGTGGAAAGTCGTGTGGACGCGGTCCGCTTCGATGGAGGCGATCTTCCATTCTGTGCTCGGATTGAACGCTGCTCTCAGATCGCTCTGACTGATGGGGTGCGGGACAGTGTCGGGAGCGGCGTCGCTGAAGCACAACACGTACAGCGTTCCATCGTACTCGGTCACCGACGCGAGACTCACCACGTATCTTGGTCGCTCGTCAGCGTCGAAGGTGTGAAAGAGTCCGCAGTCCATCACCGTCTCGAAGGTGCGGCCCAGGCGCTCAAGCTGGAACGCGTCGGCCAGAGCGAACTCCGCGTCGATGCCTCGGTCCTTAGCCTTCTCTCGGGCGAGAGCCAGTGCCGTCTCAGCCACGTCGACGCCGAGAACCGGGTGACCCAGCGAAGCGACGTGAAGAGCGTTCTCGCCGGTGCCGCAGCCCGCGTCGAGCACTGATCCGGTGAATCCGCATTGGGATGCCAGACGCACTATGGCTGGCTGCGGGTGACCGATGTCCCAGGGCGCCGGGTCGTCGTTGTGGTACGACGCATCCCACGGGAGGCCAGTCATCCGTTCGTGGCTGGTCGGGTGGCGACCACCGAACGGATCGTCAGCGGGGGTTCGTTTTTGATCCGACATTCGTACGCTCAAAGATCGCTCTCGAAGACTGCGTTGTCGCCGACATGAGTCGAACCTCACAAGTGTTGGAGCCTCCGACAATCCCGGGGCGATTCAACGCAAGCATCCTCGCAAGAACACGCCGAAGCGAAAGCCGGGTTACGCTCCTCGCAAGGAGGTACAACGACACGTAGCTACCGCGCGAGTCCTGGCTAAACACAAATCAGCAACACAGAAGTCAGCAACATCAAAACGAACACGGAGAACACCTTGAAAGGGGTGGTGCTCAGACCATCACTGCGCTCACCGCGATCACGCTCTGCCTGCGCCATCCAGTTGTGGATGGTCTGGGCTGTGGGCTCGAACTCCCGGGCCAGTTCCTCGGGCGTGCGACCTGCCCGAACCAGCTCGAGAATCTGTTCACGAAAGGCCGCCGGGTAGGCGGGATGACTCTTCGGCATTCGGACTCCTCCTCCCCCAAAGGGTGAAGTGTCCACCGATACGGGTCAAGTCCAGAGATAGTCTTGCTCTCGTGTTCCTGAAGGAGGTAACGTTTCCATTCGGACTCGGTCGAATTCTTTTGAGGCGCCAAAGCGCATGGTCCAGCGGAAGCGATGGACGTTCAGGCAGGCGACGGATGCCGTGAAGACCCGCGTGCGGGTGACGCTGGCGCACGTGGCCGAGCGGTTCGGCATCGAGCCGGGCTCTCTGTCCCGCTGGCGGCGAGAAGGCCCCAACAGCCCCCCGCCGGAGGACTGGGCGACCAAAGTCGCCGCCCTCGCCGAGGAAACCGCCGAATCCCTTCGGGTGGAGGCGACCCGGCTCGAGCAGCTGGGGCGGGAGCTGAGAGCGCAGGCGGATAAGCGTCCGTAGCGTCTAACTGACGCCGGTGTCGCTGGCGAGGTCGCCCTAGCATCCCCCCCACCCCTTTCCATGCTCTGTTAAGCACCATTGACAGGACGCTGCCTGTTAACTAGCCTTAACAAGCCTGGACGATAAAGGGCTTCGCGTGGATCCGCAAAATCATTGCGCTGACGCTCCCGCGAGAACCGACCGAGAGCCGCCTCTCAGGCTGAGTGTGCAGGCCGGCAGACGGCCCGGTCAAAACGATTCGAGGTTCGCAATGGCCAGTCGGCGGCATACTGAATCCGCAGCTCTGCCATCCAGGGCTCGGCGGAGAAGGCACAGGGCACCCGCAGGATGGGCGGCGACCAGCAGGGAATCAGGAATGGTCCGTGCAACCGAGACCGCGGCGGGCCCTTCGGGTGTCGCACTCGTCTCTGCCGCGCAGGCCAAGTGCGGCTGCCTAGCTACGTACACGATCAGCCGGCGGGGGCGCTTCTGGGAGGTCTGCGATGAGGCTGGCAAGCTGGTGTGTATCACGGTCTATAAATGTGGCGCCCAGGAGGTCGTCCGCCGCTTGGATACCTGACGAGCAGACGGGCTGGGTGGCGATCCTTCGCGAGGCTCACATTCCTGTGCCGCGGCACTACCAAGACTTTCAATTAGCCTTGGCGCTCACCTGTCTGCCTTGTACCCGCTCTCAAAACGGTAGGTCGCGCACCTCGAAATCGTAGTGGCCTCGATAATCGAACGTGCCCTCATTCGTCATAATGCGCAGAAGCGATTCGCCAGCAATCTTGTACTCATTCATGATCTTCTCGCGCTTCCAAGAAGTGGCCATCCGACGCTCGCCACGGAAAGTCAATTGCGCCCATGACTTTCGCTGCAGACGCTGAACCGGTGGCGCTAGGAAATAGCGGAACTTGAATGGCGCTATGTCAGAGTCAGTAACGGCGCATTCGTGGCCGTTCTGAAACAAATGCCAGTCCGCGGATGCGTAAAAGTAGACAGCGCTGATATCTGGCGAGGCTTGGTCAGACTCGTTGTACAGGTCAATGGCGAACCGCACATTTGCATCTGCCGCGTGCTCGCTCGTGTCCAGGGTCCCCGATGGCTCCTGAAACTCGACGCGAATGCGTGCGGTCTTCCGTCGCTCCAGCTCCGATCGTGCCCAAGTCAGGTGCTTCGCAAGTTCCTTGCGAAGGTAAGCGACTGATTTGCCGTAAACGATGTGACGGCGGTGCTTCAGATCGAACGGTATATCCGAAGCGTCGGCCGTCATCAAAATGCACAGCTTCTCACGAGCATGGGCATATCCAACCTCGTAGAAGACATTCGCGTTCTGGCCGGTCATGTCAGCTATGATTACATCAGCACTCTCAATCTGCCGGTAAATTCGTTCCAGCATTCCCTCCGCGAACATCTGCTCATCGAGGCGTTCGGCTAGGAAGTTCGTCTCCTCAGCAGCGTCCTTGACGGCAACTCGGTACACGTCGTCAAATGACGCGCTGAATGGCATTAGAACGAACGCGAACGGTTTACCGTCGGCAGCTTGTGGTGATGGTGATCGACGTGGCATTGTGTAGGTATCGGCTCTATTCCGGCTACTTCATGAAGCTCGCGCTAACCTGCGCGCAATTGCAAGATCCCGTCAGTACAACCAACTTCGATCCACGTTCATTCAGGAGGCACGTAGTCGTCCAAGGAAAAGCCAAACCGCGCTCGTAAGAACACCGTTATGCGATATCTGGACTGTCGGTAAGATCGACGACGGCAATTCGGCGCGGGACGAACTCTGTGTCTGCGCTGTAAAACTCTGGGTCAAGCGCCTCAAGCTGCTGTACGCGTTGGGCGAATGAGCCTAATGGGAACTCAGCGCTCTCGACACGGCTTGGGAAGCCAGCGGGAAGCTTGGGGTATAGCACAGGCTCTGCCCCAAAGTATTCGACGATTTCGGCAGACATTGCTGCCGGAGTGACTAGTGGTGGACCTCTAAAGACCTCCACGAAGGTTGGACAGCGAACCAAACACCGCCACGGAATGACATTTTCGTCGCGGTGAATGGAATCGAAGCTCCGCCCACCCCTGACTGCCAGGGCACGCGCTACAACCCGCAGCGGAGCAACAGAGCATCCAAGCTGCGCCGGCTCGATTGGCCGGTAACAGTGCCAGTAGTCATGGTAGCGAGCCCTGCTCACGTGATTGTAAAAGCAGTACAGCGGAATCGCGCGATTGACCGACGCGTACTTGCTGAGTATGTCAAGTTGGCGCGTGCCGTTCACCCTATGCCCGATCTGATCGTATTTCTCCGAGGCAGGGCCGACGCGCTTCGCTTGAACAGCATACCGAAACCAGCCATGTAAGGGAGTCCCGATCCACCACTCCCAGTCAGTCCCCTGGGCGTTCTCCTTGTCTTGGGGTGTCTTGAGAACGTAGACGAAGGGGGAACCGAGACGTGCGATTTCAAGAAGCAGATTGTCTGTTATGGTAGTCTCGCCTTGTCGAACTCCAAGGCGGGCTCCATCAGCGAGACGCTGCCAGGTGGCCGCCGCTAGATCCTCGAAGAGCTTTCCTGGATGCACTTATCTCGGCGCGCTAGAAGGTGGTGGTGGTCCAACGCACGGTTGACGGGGAAGAATCGCCTGGCATCAGACCGATGCTTGAGCTAGAACGCGGGCGAATCAGACGAGCCGGGGACAAGGCGACGCGTCACTTGGCCGACGTTCGGTCGACTTCAGCGCTTCCAGATCGTGGCTGATTAGATGCTCGGCCAAATGCTCCCGATGTTGGCGCATGCCGCCTCGATGTCTCTCAATGTCCGGGCTCCTGCACGGGCACCTTTGAACTCCTGGCCACGGGTAACGTCAATGTACGCGATTGATGAGCTAGTGATACTGGGGACCCGACCCTTCGCTGCCTCAAACATCACCTGGGAGACGATCTTGACAACGTCCTCGTCCGGCTCGCTCGAGGAGAAATCGAACTTGATGATTTTCGTCTTGTTTCGCTCGATGGCGTGGAGATCTGGTGTAACTGTTATCGTGACGCCATTGACCTCGAGCCGCAACCGCAACTGGTTCTGTGGCTGGAACTTTCTGCTAGCGAAATGCCTTTCATATGCGGCCAACGCACGCGCGTTATGGCGGAGCCGCGTGCCCGGTCGCCCAGGTGTTAGACGCGCCAATTCGGTCAGATCAGTAACCTTTGCGCGCAGCCAAGTACGGTCGTGTGCTGATCCGTGGTATGCATAGATCCGATCGGTAGCGTCCTTGTAATACAGTCGCATCGCTGAGGGCTCGTCTTCGTCCGGATACTTGTAATCACGGAGAACCTTGCGCTGCGCCGCTGGGGAGGACGTCATGTACTTGGCCAAGCCTCGAACGCTGATCTTGATCATCAATTGCTCCGATTTGCGGACGGCATGACGGTTGTTCGCGGTATCACGCGGGGCTGGGCTACAAGCTGCCAAGAGTGGCAGTGTGGCTGTCACTCTAGAGTGCAACGACAAAAACAACGGCCGACGGATAGTTGTGAAGCGTTAAGCCTTTCTGGCGAGATAGGTCGCAACGGTGGCCGCTATCCCAACAACCAACTCTACCTCCTCGTGCGTGGGACGTCCTCCCTCACGAATGTGGCGCGCCCGTTCAGACGCGTAGCCCCAGGCCTTCTCCACGGCGGCGTCGAGAGGCCGCGGGATGAGTCCAGGGTGACGGCGTAATATTTCACCCAGAGTGGCACGCGGCTCACCGGTGATGTCCCGAGAGACGCACTCCAACGCTGCCATGGCATGTTGAAGCGCGCCAGTGAGATCTGGCTCGGGGCGACGTGATAAATCTACCAATGCCTCGTGAAGCTCTGTACGGGCGGTAGATCTTTCGGGGCTGCGTAGTGCATCAGTAGCCGATCGAACGGTAGCTTCGAAGGCCTCAGGACCTCGGGATTGGATGGCGCCATCGATCATCTGCCAGCCGATACCGTGCTCGCGCAAATAAGTATTCAGCTCCGCTTCGAACTCCGCACAGCGCTCATACGAGCCGCGCTTAACCAGTGATCTATAAATAGCTTCTGCGATGTCATAAACACGGAACCACTCGCACCCGTCGATCAGACCATCGACCTCAGAGGCAACGTTGGGATAGTCCGACCAGTTGTAAGGACTTGGTTGCACACGGAGAACGCGACATACAATCGCTCGGAGGGTCGTTGGAGTAAGCGAGCTATCATAGGCAATCTGAATAAGCGCTGCGCGGAGGTCTGGAGGGGCGTCCTCGCGTACGGAGATCGGTACTTCCGCTGGTTTGTATCCGAATCGATCTGAGAACTTTGACATCCTATTGATCGCGCCTCTTCGATGGTCGCGACAAAGGCGGGGCTAGCGGCGAGCGGTTAGCCGGTGAGGATCAATAATGCTGATCGTGCGACTATCTCGCCAGTCGCTTGGTCTTCACCCCGATAGTTGGGCCGCTGCGGCTCACGTTTAGCAGCTTGGTTTGGGTATGGCTCGAGCCCTGTGGACGGGGCAGGAGCGGACCTTTCGATGCGACGGAGCAAATTCGCCGAAGAGCAGGTCTCCATCTCCAAGAGACCTAGCGCCTCCCTGCGCGTGTTCACGTCCTGAAGCTCGATCGGGGTGCAGGCGAAGCCGATGAACGAGGCGTGCGGCAGCACGTGTGGCGCGCGAAGCCGTCGATGAAGTCGTACTTGCTGCGGTGCACCTCGTCGGGGAGCATGCGCGGTCGATGGTCGTCAGCCCCGCAGAATCGTAACGAACTCGGCCAGCACCTCGACACTTTCCGCGTCGCGCGCTGACAGCACGATCGGCGAGTAAGACGGATTGACCGGCGAGAGCGTGACATTGGTGTGCCGCCAGCTTCCATCGTCGTCGCCCACCTTCTCCGAGGAGTACTGCTTGACCGTAAACGCACCGCCGGTGTCCGGGTCCGCCGGGCCACGGTATTGCGCAAGCACGATCTTTCCCTGCCGCGTCCCGGTGGGATTCGCGCGAAACACCACGTAATCGCCGTCGTGGATCTTCGGTTCCATCGACCGTCCGACGACGCGGCAGACGAACATGCGCTCGTCCAGCCTGCCGACGCCGTCGGATTCGACCCAGCCTTCGGGTTCCACAGCCTCGGCACTGCCGAAGTAGCCGGCCGCCGCCTTGAGTGAGTAGAGTGGTAGCAGCGTTTTGAACGCTTCCCGCTTTACGCGTTCGGCGTCGAGTGCGATCAACTTGAGCTGCGGTTCTGGCTTCCCGCGGACCAGGCTCTCCGCCAATTCGGCAAACGACTTTACACCCGACGCGAGCGCGGCCTCGAGCTTCTTCTGCTGCACGAGCAGGTAACGCCACTGCCCGTACTTGGTGCCGCTCATCTTCTCGCACCAGAGTCGGGCAGCCTCGCTCTTGAGGGCAGTGTTTGGCCGGATCTCGCCCTTTGTCTCCGCGACCCATATCACCTCGCGACCGCTCGCCTCACGCGCGGCGACAATGAAGTCCGGGTAGTACTGCCGCGGGCGGTTGCTTTCGTAATAGGTCACCGAGAAGCCCAGGCGCTCGTTCTTGAAGTAGCGTGCCACATCCTTGGCCCTGTCGAGGAAGTCCGCGAAGCGCTTCTCGAGATCCGTGTGGCAGGGGACCTTGTTGGTGTGGCAGCGCTTGCCCTCAGCGACGATGCCGGTCCATTGGAACCGACGCAAGTTCGCGCTGTCGAGCCACTCCGGATTGCCGAGGATCGGCACCGCCTCTACGCCGGCCGCCCCTGCGCCACGAATCGCGGTCTCCAACACATCGAGCGCCTGCCGCCGCCAGTAGTAGATGCCCACGTCGCGTACATCGCTCTTTTGCCCGGCGACTTCGAGCGGCACGACCCGAGATTCGAGGTAGCGGCGCGACACGTCGAGCAACTCATCGAAGGTGGGACCGATGCCGAGGTCGCCCGCCGAGCCCGGGTTGGTCTGCTGGAATAACTCTTCCGCCATGAGGAAGACGGTCCGGAGTACTGGCCACTCTCGGCGGACTTCCTCCAGCGTCATCACCGCCTCGGGCGCGCCGCCCACGACCGGTCGGACGTGCACATCCGGCGGTGTGTCTTTGGGGTTGATACGGATCTGCGGCAGGTCCTCGATGCGAATCAGATCCGCGAGCGACTCCGTGACTCCGACGGCCCACGAGCGCATGTTCGGCACCGTGACGCGGAACTTCTCCTTCTTCGGGTCCGGCTCGATCCAGTGCAGGTCCTCGCCCCATCTCCCGGTCCGTGCGCGCTTGCGCTTCTCGACCGGGAAGCCGACGAAGGGGATCCCGAAGGCGTCCACCGTCTCCTCGCCGCCGTCGGGGCGTTCGTCGATGGGCTGGTTGAGGATGTCGTAGTTGGTGCGCCGCAGGCCTCGGCCGATGATCTGCTCGGTGAGGAGCGGCGAGCCGAACGCGCGCAGGCCGAGGATGTGAGTGACGCTCTTCACGTCCCAGCCCTCGGAAAGCATGTTGACGCTCACGATCGCGCGCACGTGCTCGCCCGGCTTCCCCTTGGCGCCGACTGTGTTGACCATCCCGCGCAACATGGCTTCGTTGCCCTTGTCGGCGTCGAACACCTTCGAGTCGATGGGGATCGTCACCCAGCGCGTGCGGTCCTCGTCGTCCGGGTTGCGCAAGAGCTCGTACTCGCGCGTGAGGTGCTCGAATACCCAGCCGGCGCGGGTGGCGTCGCTGGTCACGCAGAGCAGGACGGGGGCAGGCCCGCGGGCGAACTCGAAGGAACTCGCCCACTCGTCATAGTCTCTCTTCCACGACGAATAGATACTGGCGATCGCGCCCTTGCAGGCGCGCAGGTACTCCTCCTTGGTCTTGGCGCCCTTCACCAAGTCCCACAGGTCGAGGTACACGCGCCCGTGCTCGTCGGGGTCGGGCAGCCGCACGACCTTGACGAGGCCCGACTCGAATGCGTCGTATACCGAAAAGTCCGATACCAGCCACTCGAACAGTGTGCCTTCGGGCTTGGGAGAACCGGAGCCGTACCAAGGTGTGGCCGAGAGATCGAGCACCAAGCTCACCCGCGCCGCTTTCGAAACCCGCTCCAGAATCTTGCTCCACTTGATGTAGCCGGGGTCCTCGCCCTTCTTCGTGCGCTTCTCGCCGTAGACGTGGTGTGCCTCATCGTTGATCACCACGAGGTCGCGCCACCCGCCAAGCAGCCGCCGGATCGGTGCGTTAGGGTCCTGCTTCGCGCGCCGGCGCATCGCGCGCAGCACCGACTGCGGGATAAAGCGCCCTTCCTCAATCGGCACGTCGCCCTCGCCGATCCAGTCCGCGCGCTTGTTCTCGAGCGGGATCCCCTGCCAGTTGCGCACGAGCACGTTCGGGTGGAACTCCTCGCGGTACTCCGGCGGCACCATCTCGAATGCGTCGTAGAGGTTGTGCTCGCCCGCCGGGTCGAGCCCGTCGCCGCGCGGCTGCCCGCTCACCCGGTCGCGCACGGTGAGGTTCGGCGCCAGCACCAGGAAGTTCGTCGAGAGCGACGAGCCGCTCACCTTGCGCTTGTGCAGCGTTGCCCAGGTGACGAAGAGCGCCATCACGACGGTCTTGCCGGTGCCGGTCGCGAGCTTGAGCGCGTAGCGCAGGAGGTCGCCCGTCTCGGGCATCTTGCGGCGGGTCTGCACCTCATAGAGGTAGATGACCGTCTCGGCCGCCTCCCGCTGGCAGAAGAAGAAGCGCTTGCCGAGCGCGCGCCGCTCCTCGTCGCGCTCGAACCACCACTCGAGCAGTCGCCGGGTCACCATCGCCGTCCCGGGGTAGCCGGCCTCGCGCCACGCGCGCACCTCGTCGCGGAGCTGGTTGACGAAGTCGTTCATCTGTTCGTCGGCGATGAGCATATCCTCGAAGAGCGTCGCCTCTCGGCCGACGACTCCGGCGATACCCCCTCGCGTATCGCGTGCGGTCGCAAGAAAGCGCACCGACGAGCGCCGTCCGTCCTTCAGCCTGGACTTGCCACCCGGCAGGAGCTGGTAGTGTTTGTCCGGCTCCTTGTAGGCATCGCAGACGACAACGCGGTCAACGACGTAAGCCATCGCGCCGCTCCTTACGCCAGGTCCCGGACGACGACCGACTCGTTGCCGTACACGTCCACGACCTTCACGGCGACGCGCTTATAGCCACGCACAGGGAACGGCTCCGAGGTGAGTTTGAGCGTGAACTCCTCCGGGTCCACCTCTGCCTTGAGCGCTGCCTTGATGTTCGGCGCCTTCTTGAAGTCGAAGAACATCTGGCAGTCCACGAAGCAGTCGCCGTCGTATTCCTCGTCGAGGTACCATGCCGAGACGTAGCCCGAGTCCGCCGCCTTGTACTCGGTGGTGCGGCGCTTACGGTCGAAGAGCGCCACGCCCTTGAGCGTGACGCGCACCTGCTCCGCCTTGCCGTTCTTCGCGGCCGCGACTTCGATGTCCGGCAACGCGAGCGGTGAAAAGAGCATCTCCGGCTGCGTCGCCTTGAGCCCCTCGGCGAGCGTGTCTGGCCGGATCATGATCAGTTCGACCTTGACCTTGCCGCGCTTCTCGAGCGCCGACTTCACCTCGCCGACGTTCGCCTCGAAGGCCCAGCCGAGCACGTGCACATCGAGGATGCCGGAGGCGAGCGCGTCCTGGACCGCGTCGTTGATCTGCTTGGCGGTGACGCGACCTGACAGCGGTCCGACCGAGATCGCGATCTTCTCTTTCTCGTTCTCCGCTACGGCGTGCACGAGCCCGGCCGCGCCCTGGATCGCGGCGTCCTTCCGATAGAGGCGGCAGATCACCTCGATGTAGTTCTCTAGCTTCGCTGCCTCGCCGATGCCCGGCTCGCGGACGACGTAGCCCTTCCAATCCTCGACCGAGTAGCGGCCGAGGGACATGAGCTCGAAGGGGCCACAGACGCGAATGGCGCTGGCGTCGACCACTGGTCGATCAAGTAGCTCCACTTTTTCAGGCTCCTTACCGTCTATCAACCCCGACATCCGAATCCTCTGCGACGTCTCGTACTCGAAATCGCCTGAAGGCCTACTGTTGCGAAGTCGATAGTGCGGGTAGGTAGTCCGAAGCAGTTCCCAACGAGCCGTGTTTATGGCTACGCGTGACGAATCGATTCCGATCCAGCGCCGTCCCAGTCGTTCGGCGGCGAGCGCAGTTGTGCCGGAGCCAATGGTCGGATCCAATATTAGGTCACCGGGCTTCGTAGTCATACTGATGCATCGTTCGACTACGAGATCAGATGTCTGCACAGCATAGACCTTAGGTCGTCCGAAACCACTGACGCCGGTGTCCTCCCAAAGTTGGTTTACTTCGAACCAGGGAAAATCAACGAGCCTTCGCACGTAGCGTAACGTCCTGCCTACTACGCAAAGTCGACCCATGTCGGCCAACGCCTGCAGGCGCTCTCGCGGTGGCTTGAAGGGGCCCTTGAAGGAGCTACCACGAAAACGGAACTCATACACCGGATTGCCCTGCGACGTTATGTTGTCGTGCGCAATTAGCTCATCTTCAGGCCAGCGACCAAGTTCGTCGTTGGAGAGCTCACGGAGGGAGCCATCTGGCTGAAGCACATAACGGTATTGTGTCGCGCCCTCGTCCCCAGCCACCTTCCGACGGTACAGTTGCCGATATACCCGCTTGCCCACAGCCCCGTCCTTGAAGTACCACACCAAGTAGTCGCCTACCCGATTGAGCGTCGATGCGGTGAGGCCGCCGCTCTTACGGAACAAGATTTGAGCTGCGAAGTTGGAGTACCCGAACACCTCGTCCATCAGGGTTCTACAGAGATGCAGATTGGCCTCTGAGATTTGCAGGAATACACTGCCGGAGTCGGACAGAAGCTCGCGGCAGAGATAGAGCCGCTCGCGCAGATACGACAAGTACGAGTGAACGCCGAGTGACCAGGTATCACGGAAAGCTTTGATCGTCAGGACGTCGTCCGCGCGATCCGACGCGTCGTCTTCGTTGCGCCCCGTTCCGATCACCTGCTGGAAGTTCGAGTTGTAGTCGATGCCGTACGGCGGGTCGATGTAGATCATCTGCACCTTGCCGCGCAGGTTCTCGTAGTGGAGTAACGACTCCATCACGTGCAGCGAGTCGCCGCAGATGAGCTTGTTCTTCCAACCCTCCTCGTGGGTGTAGAACTCGACGCGCTTCTTCTTGTCACTCTCGCGCAGCGTCTTTTCGAGGTCGGCGAAGAGGTGCCCCTGCCGCGCCACGCCCGACTTATCCTCGGCCGCCTTCCGCGCCCGCTCGATGATCTGCGCGATGCGCGACTCGGAGACGATCTCGTTGCGCTGGAGCGGCAGCACCGGCACCTCGCGCCGGTTGCGCTTGCCCGCCCAGACGAGCACCGGGTCCGCCGCCGGGTCCATGTCCACGACCACCGGCCGTTCGTCGCCCTCCGGAAGCTTGCCAACCACGACGGCCTTGCTCCAGCCGTTGTCCATGGGCAGCGTCACCACCTGCTCCTCGGCCGGCAGGAGCGGCGTGTGCCCAGTCTCGGGCGTGCGCGGCTCCTTGATGTCGTCGTAGGTGTAGCGGGTGACCTTCTTCTCGGGCTTGGGCTTCTTCGGGGCTCTGGCCATCTCGCTCGTACTCCTCGCTATTTCGTGGGGGCGGCGGCACGGCCAGCCGTGCACATGCCCCGGTAGTCGCAGCTTCCGCACTTCTTCGCCGAGGGCGTGGCCGGAAGCGCTCCCGTGCGCAGGGCCGTCGCCGCCTCCCGGGTCCGAGTCTTTACGTCTGCGACGAATTCGTCGTCCACCGACCGCGGCTTGCGCTTGCGCTCATCCAGCTCGTAGATCTCGACGTAGTCGGGCCGCCGCCCGGTCAGCTCCTGGTAGCCGAGCGCGTACACGTGGAGCTGCGTCTCGGTAACGTCCTCCGCCTGCGCGCGGTCCGTGGATTTGAGGTCCACGATCGTCGTCTCTCCGGTGTCGATACGGCGCACCAGGTCGATCCGGCCGACGACGCTCACGCCGTCGCCGAGGTTGATCTCGATCTGCTTCTCCGAGAACTCGATCTTGTCGAAGAGCGCGGCGTTGTCCTTCAGGTAGTCGCTCAGCACACGCTCGGCCGCAGCTTCGAGTTGTTGGCGCAGCGCCGGGTAGGCGTAGGGCGCATGCAGGTGCGTCTCGACGAGAGCCGGCACCTCGGAGGCATCGGCGATGTCACCCCGGATCGCCCGCGTGTGCACTTCGGCGAGCGCATCGTGCAGCGACTTGCCGTAGCCCAGCGCCTCGTGGATCGGCGCGTTGAAGCCGTAGAGCACGCGCAGCTTGAACTGGTACGGACATTCAAAGAAGTACTTGAGGTCCGAGAACGAGAAGACGACGTTCGCCACACCCGCCCGCGGCTCCGGCGGCAGGCGCTTGCGCATCGAGTAGTCGGGCGCCTTCCGCTTAACGTACTTCGAGGCGAGGATGTCGTCCCAGAACTGCGAGCGCTTCTTGAAGAGCTGGTTGCCCGGTACCGGCGCCCAGGTGAGGTGCAAAAACTTCTGGCTGCGCGTCATCGCGACATAGAAGAGGCGACGCTCGTCCTCGATCGTGCCCTCGAAGCGCGGCTGGCCTTTGACGGCGTCGCGCGGAAGCAGGTGCCAGACATTGCGCCCGCCCGGCTTCTTCGCCGGGAAGCGGTTCTTGAGCAGCGCGGGCACGAACACCACCGGCCACTGCATCCCCTTCGCTTGGTGGATCGTCATGATGCGCACCGCGTCGGGGTTGGCGTACTGGTTGTCCTGCCATCCTTCGGGGTAGGCGTCTTCCGCTCGGTACTGGAGAAAGTCGGCGAAGGACGCGTACTTCTCCGCCGGCTTAGAATGGAAGTGGATCGCCTCGAAGTCGGAGATTAGCTGGCTGAACTTGCCGAGGTTGTAGAAGACCACCTCGCCCCGTCCGTTCGGAACACGCTCCTCGCGAACCCCAGCCTCGTCAAGGAAGTTGAGGAAGACTCTCTGAATCGAGTACTGGCCCCAGCGCTGCTGATCGGGATCCGCAAGCGCTGACTTGGCGGTCGCCGCGCTCTGGACTGCGGACCGCAGCGCGGTGGATTCGAGGCCAAGATTGGCGGCGTTCCACGCCTGCTCGACCACGGCCTCGTCGGGGCCATGGTCACCAATGAAGTAGAACAGTTGACGAGCGGCTTCGGCCTCGGCGGTTGCGAACAAGTTCGTCATCCCGGTGACAACGTACGGGATCCCCGCCGCCCGCAACGCGTCGGTGATAGGCTCGCCGTTCGCCTTCACGCTACGCAGCAGGACCGCCATGTCAGACCAGGACAGTCCGCGCTCCTTTCCGTCCTCTTTGAAGGCGACGCCACGCAGCGACTTGCAAGATGCAACGATATGTTGCGCTTCCTCGGCCGGCGTTGCGAAGGACAGCGCGACGATGTCGCCCGGCTCGTAGGCCTGCGCGCCTGTCGGCTTCATCGCCTTCGCGAGCCGGACCGTGTTCTGCTCGATGAACGGACGCGCCGTCTCCACGATCCCTTCGCTCGACCGGAAGTTCTCCTCGATCGGGATCTTCTCAACGCCGGGGTAGCGGCTTGCGAACGTCAGAATGTTCTCGACGTCGCTCCCGCGCCACTGAAAAATCGTCTGGTCGTCGTCGCCTACCACGCAGATCCTGGCGCCCAGGTCGTGCAACGACCAGACGATCGCCTCCTGCACCGGGTTCACGTCCTGGTACTCGTCGACGATGACGTACTTGATTCGATCGGCGAGGCGCGCGCGCAGGCCGTCGTCGTTCGTCAGCACCTCGACCGCCGCCTCGAGGATCGACGAGTAGTCGAGGTAGCTGCGTTCATCGAGAAGCGCCTGGTAGCTCTCCAGACCCTCTACGACCGAGCAGCCGTTGAGGTTGGCCTCCTCGAGATCCGCCTCGCGCAGGATCGAGAGGGCAGCGAGGTAGCGCGGCGTGTCTCGGTAGCGCTTGAGGGCCGCGCCCGCGAGGTCTGTCGAGGCCGTGAGCCCGCTTTGCCTACTGTGCCGGTCCACGAACAGGCCCTGCTGTACCTCGTTCAGGACCTCGAACTTGAGGTACTTCGGTGTCTCGCTCTTGAGCAACTCCAGGCAGAAGGCGTGGATCGTCCCGACGAACATCTCGGCTAGCCCCGGGATGTCGCCCAGTGCCTCGCGAGTTCGCGTGACGATGCGCTCCTTTAACTCGGCCGCCGCCTTGTCCGTGAAGGTGAAGGCCACGATGTTGCGCGGCGCGAGCGAGTCCGCGCGGCCGGGCGTCAGGAGATGGACCACTCGGCGCGCAACCACCTCGGTCTTGCCGGAACCAGCGCAGGCGATGAGTTGGAGGTTTCGGCCGTTGTGTTCAACCGCGCGACGCTGGAATTCAGTGAGATTCATTGCACTTCAGAGGATCAGCTCCATCGTAATGGTTGCTCTCATCTCGGTGCACCTTCGTGTGGTCGGGCCTCACGTTCCGTCCACCCAGCAGAGGGCCGTATCTCGGTAGGGCTGGTCTAATCTGCGCCTGAGCGCCGACAGCCCAGTTCTCAGGAGTTGCGGGCTGCCCGAGGAATCAATCGAGACCAAGGAAGCGCTGGCGTTCCGAGGCGCCGTGGGTTGGCAAGAAGAGTCGATTCACGTGGATGGTTGTCGCGGGCAACGCGGAGTCACCCGACTCAACAGACGTTTTCGAACATGCAAGTTTACCGAGCAATGCGGAAGGGGGCTCAGCCATTTGTGGACGCTAAATCGCGCCGATCCATAGCTGGCAATCCCGTCAGTCCCACCTGAACTCCGATTCCCGAGGCGACTTCTCTGTATTTCGCAGCATCGTAAACAATATCCGGGAGATATTGACGCCTACCTCGCCCCACCTTGGTGTCGCCTTGCTGCAACCTCTCCCGCTTTATCCCGGAAGCAGGCGACACCCGCTCCGGTCCCGCCGCGCCGGAAGGGCCCCACCACGAGGAAGACGCGATGACCCGCATCTGCATCGGCGCAGCCACGCTGACGTTGGCTGCCTCGCTCCTGCTTCCCTCCCCCGCCCCCGCCCAACACCCCCCTCGACTCCTCCCTCCCCTACCGCAACATCGGCCCCTTCCGGATGCAGGCGCGCATCCCCGACATCGATGTTCCCTCTCACCCCGAGAAGGATCATCTCTATACGATGTACGTCACGATGTACGTCGCCTCCTGGGTCGGCGCGGCGGGGTCTTCAACACCACTGCCGGCGGGAAGGGCTGACAGAGGGTTCTCTACATGGACGAGAAGGTCGGCATCATCAAGCGAGAACCCTGAATAGCCGAGACGGATATGGGGAACTTGGTCAGGAAGAGCCCTGCCTGGAGAGAGAAGGACGACGTCTTCCAGAGCGTGCCTGGTGTTAGGCAGGTGCTCTCCTTCACGCTCCTCCCCGCTCTGTGCGAGCTGGGCCGGCTCTCGGGAAGCGAGATCGCCAAACCTGTGAGGATCGCTCCCTTGAATCGTGACTGGAGCACCTTGAAAGGTCGTCGCTTCGAGGAGGGCGGCGGGGCGAGCGTGAGGATGGTACTCTACATGGGAGCTGTGATGGCTACCAAGTGCACCCCGGTCATCCGCTCCTTCTGCCAGCGGCCCATTACAGCTGGGAAGCCAAGAAGCTAGCCCTAGTCGCCTGCACGGGGCACACGCGCATCATGGGCCGCACGTCGTGCACTTCTCCAGAACAACGCCGGACCCGAGCCCATTCTCCCTCACCCAATCGCGTAGCGGCCGCTTAGCCTCGGCGCAGATCTTTCGCGTTCCGCGCTCGGTCAGTGCGCCAGCATTATTGTGCCGGTCGATGTGCGTGCATATCGCGCGGTGCAGGAGCGGGGGCTTGCGGATGCGGACGCTGAGCACGTAGCCATTGGGATGCGATTGTACCCACCCGAAGTACCCACGGTCGTCCGCGAACTCCTGCGTCGGCGCATCACTATTGGGACCACTCACGCTGGCACTACCGGGAACAGTGTCTTGGCCGTTGTGGCTCGGCGGCAACCCCCGCGCGGGCGATTGCGGGACACGCGATTGTACTGCGCCACCACCGGGCGCGCCACCGCGACTCCCCGTGCGCTGCGTCTGTGGCGACGTATTGTTCTGCCGCAGGGCTCGTGGCTCAGAAAGCACGAAATGCAGCTCAGACGTGTCCACGCCACTCCGGAGAGCCGAGGCAATCCACCGCAGCTCGTTCGCGTTCGCCTTATCGCCGGCTCCCTTGTACTCCACGAACAGGAACTCTCCCCGCCGCCAAGCCATCACGTCGAACCAGCCGCCCACACCACCATTCTCGCTGGTGATCCGCTCGTATTTCGCGGCGGCGTCAGGGGCGTCCGCGAAATTGTAAGGCTCGGACCGGTCCGGGAGGTCTTGCCAGCAGAGGCGTTTGCCGCGGCCGTGGTACGAATCGACCCATACGGCGCTCCAGCCGTCCGCTTCGAGAGATCGCGCTATTGCCAGCTCCCCGAACAGGGGTGCACCGCCCACGTCGACGAGTGGCTTGATGAGATAGCTGCGAGGGAGGGGCTTGCTCGGATCAAGGAAGTAGGTTGATCCGGCCGGAAGGTTTCGCTCACAATGCGGCGGGAAGTTTAATACTAGCGCATCTATCGCGACCTCGTCCCCATCCGGCAACCGTCGGTACTCCAGTGTTCTACGTGTCGCAAGGAGGATGAGATTTTCCATCATCGTCACTCCTGTTTGATGTGGCCGCACGCAGAGCTCGATGGTACGCGGCGACTCGCCAGACGAGAAAATGCTGATCACGCTCGGGGTTCGCCAGGCAATCAATCACGACGACTTCCTAGCTTACACCCCCGTCCTGGTCAGCGCTTCGCTACGTGACACCGTTCGCGATAGCAGCACGATACCAGTCCTTCAAGTACGCGATGGTGCCCAGCGACGGTTGTTCGCGGACGTAACGAACGTACCAGCCAATCAGCCCGTCCCAATCGGGCCCACTTGGCGCGACCAGCTTCCATCCGATGTCTTCGAGGGAGCGGTTGGACTTGATGAGGTTACGGCGCATGGAGGTCGTTCTCCAGTTCCCCGGGTCATCCGGCCCCTGAAGGGTGACCGGCACTTCGTGATCGACTGTTGGATAGAGATCCCAGTACCAAGGATGGCAGACCCCAAACTTCCAGTTCGGATGGTACGGAAACTCTCCCGGGAGAAGGTGCGAGAGCAGCCGGAGTACACCCGGGAACACCAGCTGCTCACCGCCATACCGGTCGATAAAACCGTCCCTCAGAAACAGCGCTGTCAACCCGCGCCGCGTAGAGCGTCGTTTCGTTGCTGGCAGCGCCGAGTTTGGATACGGCGCGCGGATCGGCGTTACCGGCGCAGCAGTCGCTTCAGGATTCGCGCGTGCTTTCAGAAGCACCGCAGCCCGCTCCAGGGAGCCGGCGGCGATGAGCTCGCAGACTTCGGCGATTACCGTAGATTTCTCGTGCACACTCGTACCATGTGGTGCCTGATGCAGAGTTCACCGGCAAGGGCCGACTTTACAGGCGCGACAATGGTCGATGCGGCACGATCTTGCCAGACACTTTTCAGGCAGCCCTTCTGCACTTCTCCGGTGCAGTGATTGGTTAGTCGACGGGTGCGACGCGCCCTGTTCCAGTCGCACCGCGGACAAATACCAGCGCCTTCAAGTTGACCTGGCGCACCCAGAAGATAGGTTGGACGACACCGGCGACCATGTCGGCGAACTCGCTCTCAATCAAGGTATCGAAGCCAGTGCTAGTCCAGCGCTTCCACCGCTTTCGCTGTGCCTCGTTTGCGTGTGCGAGATCTCCGTACAAGACCATGTTGAGCAGTTCACGACGTGTGAGCTGGCGGCTCGGATCATCCTCGACGAAGGGAGAGGCACCGTCCAGATACCTATTGAGATCTCGGCGGACCTCGTCCACCTCGGCCGCCAATTCGTCCGGAACCGCGAGCTTCGCATACAGCGCCGGGATTTGTCGAAGCGATATGCCATCGCTGCTTTGAAGGAAGAACCTGAGCGTGAGGGCGAACGCTTCGAGTTCCTCGCGCGCGGCCACTCCCTCAGCGGTGATCTGAACGCCGCTTTTGCCTGGCAACAAGTGAAAGCGTGGCCGCCGCGCTCCGAACGCGCGTACAAAGCCGAGTTGGCTCAAGCGCTCCGCCTTCTGGTTGAATAGCTCGAGTGCTTCGATCGGTTGCATTTAAGTGCGGAGTGTCGCCACCGACTAACGCGGACCTCACCTGCTCCTTCTGATACTGCGGCAGCATAGCCGCCGCGTACGATGGCGCGCTTGCCCGGTGCATCACCTCGTTAGCCGGAGGCTGCGAGCGGCTTCAGCGTCCGTACGTCGATGAACAATTTGTGCATGTACTTGCCGAGCCGGTGCCGTCCGAGCCCCAGGTAGCACTCCACCACCTTCAGCGCCCCCTCCCACTCGGCACGCTCCGTGGGCCCGAAGACGTCGTCAGCGTGCAAGAAGTAGATGTTGACGAGGTGCGCCCGCACGGCGTTCTCCTCGCGCAGGAAGTGGAGGTGGGCCACACGATTAGCGTATTGGTAGAACGTCCCGGTCCAGTCCACCAGGCCGACGGAGCGCGGGGCGATGGCCTGCTGAACGGCGCGGACACTCGCCGCGATGCGGCCACGGGCCGGTTCGGTGGCGCGCGAGCGGGGAGAGACGAGCTCCGAGATATGTGCCTTCGCCTCGATGAGTAGGAGGTCTCCCCGCGCGGTGCGCGCCAGCCCGTCCCACATTGGACCTCGCGATGGCCAGAACTCGAGCAGCGGACGACGCGAGAGGTCGACGTTGCAGCGTACGAACGTGGCCTCGTCGCGGTACTCTACGAACCCATCGTTACGCAGCGGCGACAGCCACGTTATCTCGCTCTCGGCTGGCAGCCGGAGCGACTTCCGGAGAGGCCCGTTCAGCAGCTCCGGAGCGCGATCCACCGCGACCTGGAGCCAGCGCTGGCTGCCCTTTTTCGCATATGGAGTCTCGAACGGCATTCGCTAAGTCACGGAGATGGTCGTCGCAGGCTAACGGCCCAGTTCACTTCCGAGCGAATCAAACACGAGAGAGCGAAGCGAGCAATTCTTAGAGCTCTCGTCAAGTACAACGATCTTTAGGCGACCGTGCCGAGTGCCTGATCGTCGTCGACCGGTCACGATGAGCGAATGAACTGGATAATGTTCTCGACTTCCTCGAGCGTCGTGTCGAACCATTCAGTACCGGGAGCATGGCGCTTGGACCCGCGCGCCTCGAGCGTTGAGTGAATCGCGTCCTCGACAGCGGCCACTCGGTGAACTTCCCAGGTCCTGAGCACCACAGGATACTCGAAGCAGCACGTTTGCTTACACTGCTGCTTGACACGGGCTTCGGTGTCGCCAGTCGTGGTTAGCCCGATCTTGATAGGAAATTTGCCGTCGCTCCTCCGAATCGAGGGAAACGAATACGCGTAAATGATCCCCGGATCATGCGACTCGACGTCCGTTGCGACAGCGTCCGCCTCAGCTAGCTCGTCCTCGATGGAGATGTTCTTGAACATGCCTCCGCCGAGGTTCTCGAAGACATGGAGGTTCTCGGCGAGAAACGGGATGTAAAACCCGAAGATGGTGCTGATTTTTTCGAGCTTGTCAGACTTGGCCTTCTTGACGCGCGTCTCCAGCTGGTCGGCGGTATACGTCTCAGACAGCACGCTCTTGGAGATCTCACGCAGGAGGAACGGCTCTTCACCGTAGTTGCGGGCGATGTCCGCTATGCGGGGAAGCAACTCGTACCGCGCGGCTCGGTAGACGTATGACCGGGTAGGCTCAAAGGGAATGGGCATAGCGCATATCAGGTGCTACGCGAAGGTCGCCTAACGCTCACCACAGCGGCGGCGCGTAAGGCTGTTAGGCCGCTCATCGACCCGCGGGCGCAGCACCGAGAGTGACAACATCCTAAGCGAGCCAAATCGCCGCTATCGCGGCAAGTATGTACAAGATAAACAAGGCGTTAGGAACCCAGATTTCTCGCGACGTGAACGATCGATAGACCGCTGGATCCTCGCCCCGACCTAACGCTTCCCACTCAGCGGCATAGATCGCTGCTTTCAAGTAGTGTTCGATCGTGTTGATCACTCGGAACTTGCCACGGTTTAGTTGGCCGAAGGAGTTGATCAAACTTCGCCACGCTAGGCAGAGGAATGCGCCGGCGAGAGCCAGCACTGCGACCCCAACACCGCCGAGCCTGTCCCCATTGGAACTCTGAACGATGATGGCTGATGCCGTTAGCAGCGCACCGTTCATTGTCAGAAAGAACGTGTTCACTCCTTGTCGGCGACTCACTAAGCCTTCAGAGCTCGCAACCATGATCTTGTAGAGATCCAGCGCCTGTTGCGTCTCCTCGTTCCCAGTTGGCGGACCAGATGGAAAGAGAACTTCGGTGAACGAGGGGTGCGAACCCCCACAATGCCCCGATTCGTCAGCGGCCCGCCGGATCGCTGTAGCGAAGAGTCGATCCTCCTCGCGCACCTCCTTCGGCAGGTCGTCATACGGGACGAGGGATGCGTGTTCACCATCGCGCTTTGCCATCCACGCCGACCAGGCATCATGAATATCGCTGCACGTTACGTTAGTTCCCTTGGCACGCAGCAGGACGGCGTATATCCGAAGCAGCTCGTCGGCATTGCCATCCGGCATTCGTTCTGCCGGGATATGTGACCGGATCTTCGCTGCGAGATCGTCAAGGTACATGAGCGATTACACCCAGGTCTTCAACCAGGAAACGATCTGCTCGAAGTCCCATCGGATGACGTTCTTACTCGATAAGCCCGCGGGGATTGTATGCGTCTTGTCCTTGTTGATCTGGATGCCAAACATGTAGTGGCCCTGACGACTAGTCTCTGCGATCTCCCAGAGGACCGCATCCGACGTCGCGGTGGTTGGCCCCACGAGCACAATCGTCCCCTTGGTCATGGCCATGCGCTTCGCACACTCGGTCTTCCATTTGGAGTCGAATGGATCCTTCACGGAGTAGTCGTAGAACTCGATGTCGTTCCTCTTGTCTTTCGCCTGTTGCGCGAGGAAATCGCGCGCCCACTTGTCTTCCATCTCGAAACTAATGAACGCTCTCGGTGGTGCCATCTTTCCTCCTCGTGGCTCTCGTTTGGGATACTGCTCGGTACCGGCGGCCTACCGCGGAGCTAATCCGCGAAACATCACAAATAATAAGAGCGCCCGCTCGTCGGGTTCAGCGATTCTTTCTACCACGTGCGGAAGTGATCAGAAGTAACCCCATTCAGCGATCAGCCTCGCGGCTTCACGGTCGATCATCGCCCGATCTACGCCTGCTGTGACGATGTACTCCTCTAGTCTGACCGCCAGAATCTGGTTCAAATCCGTGGCCTCCTCTGCCAGGTGATCGAGGCGAGCCACGAGACGATCTAGTTTCGCGAGATCATTTAGGACTCCTCTGCTCTCACGCTTGGCGCGGTGCACCAACCAGTTGCGTTCGTCAAGCAGTGGGCCGAGGCGTTGTTCGAGGTCTGACTCCAATACTCCTGCCTTCTTCAGCTCCTTCAGCAGACTCCCGAACGTCTTCTTCCGAACCTGCTCAAGGAGAGCACAGCCGCCCGCCTCGCCGATTCCGCGGGACGATCGTACGCGCGTCACGACGTAGTGGGCGAGCGTGTCCTCGCATTCTGCCGCCTGCCACAGGGCGTAGCCCACTCGCTGAAGCAACGCAGCCAGCAGGCTCGCCTGTGCTTCGACCAATTCTGAGTCGGTGGGATATCGAGGTGTTTGGGTCAGAGCGCCACCTGTCCTAGTTGTAGTCATTACGCCAAGTTCGCCGGCAACTGCCTGCTCACTTGGCGCGGGTGCTCGATCTAAGATGTGCTCGCTAGCCATCGACATGGACGCCCGACCGCATTTGTCCGCTGCGATGACTCGCTACCGGGTACCGCGCGTCAGTGTTATCGCGAAACGCCGACACCCGTCACTTTGCCAACGCAAGCCAAATCATGCCTTCCGCGGTCGCGAGCAGCACGACTGCCGCACAGCCCGCACCCGCCTTGGAGCCAATGCCCGCTCCGCGAAGCAGTTTTCGCCACTCACGTTCGTAGTACAGCAGCGCCTTAAACACAAAGACGCCTTCCAAGCCAACGGCACTCACGAGGATGGCCGCTGACTGGGCAGCCGTATCGCGCCTTGGCTTGTCCCCGTGCAAATGGTACCACGCCGAGATGAACGCCATAGCGAGCATGTACCGATCGATCATCGCGGCATCCTCCATGCGCAAGGATGGTACGTCAGCCGTTGCCCACTCGAACGACGCTCGACCCAGCATGGCTAGGTTGGACTCGTAGACGGCGAGCGTTGCGGCGGGATGCTGGCGAATTGCGTGCTCCGCATCGTTGAGACCATCGCGAATCCTTACGAGCGTTTCCGTGAGGTCATTGCTCGCCATCGATTCCTCGCGCCTTGGGTGATTAGACCGCACTTCTACACTGCCGCACATTCGACTCGGTCCGCATGTCAGGATTCACGCTGTCCAGCCAACGCAAAGATCCGCTGCGACGGCGCGAACGCGATTCATGCCGCAGCGAATAGAGCAGCGCGCTTCCGGCAGCTGCGATCATCCGTCAGGAGAATTCCGGACATCGGCAGACAGTTAAAGCATCGCTAGATGGCCGAAAAATGACCTGCCATTAGGCCTCCTCGAACGTCTCGTCGAACCGAAGGAAGAGCGCATGGTTGACGCGCTCGATCCAGTCCAGAATGTCCGCCAAGCCTTGGTCATAGGCTTCAATCCGTTGCAGCCACTCGCGATACGCGGGATTCGAAAAGCGGATGAGTGGCGCAACGTATCGAATGTCGGCGGGTTGGGAGAACGGATATGTACCGAACGTCCCATCCTCCAGCTGACGCAGGTCGAAATCTATAGAGTCGTTCCACGAGCCGTGGATTGATTCGGACATCATCCCGTACGTGGCGGCGTACATATCGGCTCGTTCGACAACGGCGAAAATGTCGTAGAACGATTTACCCTGGATCTTCCATCGATTTCTTTTCTGAACGGTGAAGTCGGCCTCCGTAAGGCCCTCTCGGCGAAGCTTGTCCTGAACGGAGCGCACGAGGCGTTGGCCCGGCTTCGTTTGGACAAAAAACGCTGATCCAGCAGCATGATCGCGAAGAAACCGCAGACGGTCCTTGTACGAGCACTTCCGGTAGTCCTCGACGACAGACCTATCGTTGCTCAAGAGGAACCGGCTCACCACCGCGGCCTCAATGAACGGACGCTCCAAAATGCCGACGAATTCGGCGTTATCATCGACGTAGTAGCGGACGATCTCCTTCATAAGCTTCCACATCCGCACGAGCAGCCCTAGGATCGGTGCCTCGTCGTACGAGAAACCAGTTGGGTTGCGCTCAATGTTGCGAATACGGGTGAACGTGTCGTATAGCTCGGCAACGTCCATAAAGAAGGTCGCAGCAAATGCGTTGACGTCTGAAGGAGACACGAGGTGCTCGCGGATGTATGACTCATCATACTTCTTCACGCGATCGGCGATTTCGTCCATGTCCACGTAGTCAAATAGTCATCTAAGGCGGAGCTACGCTGCAGCTGGGAAAACTAGCTTGCCCCGCAGGCGCTCCTCGCTACCCCACCGCGGCGCCGAGCGAAGCCTGTTGAGCTTCCGCAAGAAGCTCGAGATAGCCCTGCAGCGCCCGGTCTGACGAGAGTAGGTGCATGGCGCATTGCAGGGTACTCGTGCCCTCCACCCGCACGGAAGGCACGACGACAGCGTGGAGTTCGATGAGACGATCTTGCGCCGCCTCGGGGAGAAGCCGAAACCGCCGCGGTAGGATTACTACCTTGGCGCCGTCCTTGTTACGGGGGTATGCGGCCCAAAGGACATCCTCCGTCTGCTGGACCCCAAATGATACGGTGTGCAGCTTCCCGGGAGCGCGGACGTCCAGCTTGCGGTGCGATTCCGTACTCCACTCGGTAAGGGCGTCGAGGATTTCTCGGAATGCGACTTCACGGTACTGAGGGGGCACACGGCTAGATACATCCGCGAGGAATGCGGCGCGGCTTAAAGCGAGGACGTCCGTCACGAGCACGATCAGTTTGCGGTAGGGAATTCCACGTCGTCGGCGAACGCAAACTCGCCCGGCTTGCGTAGTTCATTCCCAACATGGCGGCTTCGTGGCTAGACCGGAAGGGGGCTCAGCCGTCGGTGCAGTCAATCCGGGCGGGGGTTGCAGAGCACTGCGGCCCGCTGCATTTCTTGCGACCTCCCCAGCTCGTATACAGTATCCGATGATTGTTGGTACGGTTCCGCCTCGTCCTTCGTTCGCCTCGCTCGCTTGGGCTGTGGACCCTGGCGCCCACGATATGAGGAAACCCCTATGCATCGCAGCGACGCTCTCGCGGCAATGGCCATCGCGGCAAGCCTGACGCTCTCCCCCCTCCCCGCCCCCGCCCAGCACCCCTTCGACTCCTCCCTCGTCTCCGCCCTCCCCTATCGCAACATCGGCCCCTTCCGGATGCAGGCACGCATCGCCGACATCGATGTCCCCTCCCACCCGGAGAAGGACCACCTCTACACGATGTACGTCGCCCCCTGGGTCGGTGGCGTCTTCAAGACCACCAACAACGGCACCACATGGGACGCGATCTTCGACGATCAGAGCTCCTCTTCGATCGGCGACGTCACCATCTCCCCCTCGAACCCGAACATCGTCTGGGTCGGCACGGGCGACGGCTTCACCTCGCGCAGCTCTTACGCGGGCGACGGCGTCTACAAGTCCACCGACGCGGGAAAGACGTGGACGAACATGGGCCTCCGCGACTCGCAGCACATCCCGCGCATCGTGATCGACGCGCGCAACCCCGACGTGGTCTACGTCGCCTCGATGGGGCACCTCTACTCGGAGAATGTGGAGCGCGGTGTCTTCAAGACGACTGACGGCGGGAAGAGCTGGCAGAAGGTTCTCTACATCAACGAGAAGGTCGGCATCATCGACCTGGTCATGAACCCGAAGAACCCGGATGTCCTCTACGCCGCCGCCTACGACAAGACGCGGCTCCCCTGGCGGATGATCAACGGCGGTCCCGAGAGCGGCATCTACAGGACCACGGATGCGGGGCAGCACTGGACGAGGCTCGAGGGCGGTCTCCCCTCGGGGAAGATTGGCCGGATCGGAGTCGACATCTACCGCACGAACCCGGAGATCCTCTACGCGATCGTCGAGAACGAGAATCCGAAGCCGGGCGCGAGGGTGCCCACGGGCCCGGGCGCGGGCGGGCCGGGCAAGCGCTTCCCCATGGTCGGCGGTGAGGTGTATCGCACGGCGAACGGTGGCGACACGTGGACGAAGATGAACCCCGATTCGGTGAACGTGAGCCCGAAGGGGCCGTACTACTTCAACCAGATTCGCGTCGATCCCAACGACGACCAGGTTCTCTTCCTCACGGGGTATCCGGGCGGCCTGTCGCACGATGGCGGCAAGTCGTTCGACGGCGATGTCTTCCCCAGCTTCTTCGGCGACTTCCGCACGTTCTGGTTCGATCCGGAGAACTCGAATCGCATGATCATCGGGAGCGACGGCGGGATCGCGATCTCCTACGACGGCGGCAAGACGAGCGACGCGCTCCCGAACATGCCGATCGGCTCTGTCTACTCGATCGGCGTCGACAACGAGAACCCGTACAATGTCTACGCGGGTCTCCAGGACCACGAGAACTGGAAGGGGCCGTCGAACGGCGCGTCGGGGAAGGTCTCCGATCAGGACTGGAACGCCGTGGGCGATGGCGACGGGGTCGTCACTCTCCCGGATCCCACTGACAGCCGCTGGCTCTACACCACCCGCGAGTACGGTGCGCCCGAGCGCGTGGACCAGAAGCTCGGCTACCGCAAGAACATCACGCCGGTCCGCGATCCCGGAAAGCCGCCCTACCGCTTCCTCTGGGAGCCGCCGCTCGCGATCTCGCCGCACGACAGCAAGGTGATCTACCTCGGAACGCAGGTGCTCCTCCGCTCCACCGATCGCGGCGATACGTGGAAGGAGATCAGCCCAGACCTGAGCACGAACCCGAAGGACAGGATCATGCCGGAGTCGGAGGGCGGCGTGCCGGGCGGGATTCCGTGGTTCGCGATCTCCACGATCTCGGAGTCGCCCATGACCGTGGGGGTGATCTGGGCCGGAACGGCCGACGGGAAGGTGCAGGTCACGCGGAACACCGGCGGGAGCTGGTTCGACGCGACTCCCGCGCTCACGTCGGTCGGCGCGCGCGAGGATGCGTACGTGAGCAGGGTGCAGGCGTCGTCGCACTTCGCGGGACGCGCGTACGTCTCGAAGAGCGGCTACAAGTTCGATGACTTCAAGCCGTATCTCTACCGCACCGACGACTACGGCAAGACTTGGCGGTCGATCGTCGGCAATCTTCCCGACGCACCGATCAATGTGGTCGTGGAAGATCGGAAGAACCCGAATCTGCTCTTCGTCGGGAACGATGTGGGAGTGTACGTGACGATCGACGGCGGCGTGCACTGGGTGAAGATGAACAACAACATGCCCAGGGTGACGCTGGTGCACGACATGCTCATCCATCCGAGGGAGAACGACCTGGTGGTCGGCACGTACGGGCGCGGGATCTACATCACGAACATTGAGCCGCTCCAGGAGATGACGCCGGCCATGCTCGCCGAGGATGTGCATCTCTTCGATGTACAGCCGACGGTGCAGCGGGTGACCTTCCAGTTCGCCGCGAACGACTACCTCTTCGGGCAGCGGTATGTCCAGACGCCCAACGAGCAGAGTGGAATGGTGGTCCACTACTACCGCAAGACGGCGAGCAAGGAGCCCACTTACATCGCGATCACCAACGTGCAGGGCCAGGAGGTGGCGCGCTTCGACGGTCCGTCAAAGGCGGGGCTCAACTGCGTCGTCTGGGACATGCGCACGGGTGGACGGAGGAGAGGCGGTCGCTCGAGAGGGCCGTGTCTCGACCGGCCGGTGGACACCACCGCGAACCGCGTCGCAGGGGGCAGTGGCTCGGCATCGCGCGCGCAGAATGGAGGACAGGACGGCGCGCCCCGACCGCGCAATGTCATCGAGCAGCTCGCACCCCTCGGCGACTACACCGTGACGCTGCAGTCGGGTACCACGAAGCTCACTCGCCCCGCGCCCATCACCGGCACCCAGGGCTGGCGCATCGGCCCAGTGCCGGAAGTCATCCGGTAACCCCCGTCGTCCTCGCTCCCTCCCGTCATCCCCGCGAAAGCGGGGACCCATGTTTGTTTGAGCAACATGGGTCCCCGCTTACGCGGGGATGACAATGAGGGGCGGGGATGACGGTTTATGAGTGGGGATCCACCTCCCCCGATCCAACTATCTCGCCCCAGAGGTCCCGCCACTCGGGATTGCGGTTCTCGATGAGTTCGATCTTCCACATTCGGTTCCACTTCTTCAACCGCTTCTCGCGCTGAATCGCGTCCTGCATCCGCTGGTGAAACTCGAAGTAAACCAACCGATGCACACGGTACTCTCTGGTGAATCCAGCGACCAGGTCATTCCGGTGCTCCCAGACTCTCTTCACAAGGTCGCTGGTTACGCCGATGTACAGAGTTCCGCGCCGCTTGCTTGCAAGTATGTACACGCTGGGTAGCTTCGCATGGCGCATGCGTCGGACTCCCACCCCACGGGCGGGGTGGCAGAATCGAGGGACTGTAAAGGCGACGGTTGCCGGTCCACCAATGATTGACGGCAGCCGGCTCCCAGACAACGGCGCGCCGCCGCAGGCATCATCATTCAAGTGCTGGTCTGCACTTGTCGCCCTACGTCATCCCCGCTCCCTACGTCATCCCCGCGAAAGCGGGGACCCATGTTCGGTGAGTAACATGGGTCCCCGCTTTCGCGGGGATGACGGCCGGAGTAAGAGCCGTTCCTGCTTTCTGCTGTCTGCTCTCCCTCCCACCTCCCCCTCGATCACCGCTCTCGATCAGGCGGTTCCGCCCCGCGGCGGGCGCGGTAGGCGCGGACCTTCTGTCGGTTCGCGCATGGCATCGCGGAACACCAGCGGCGCTTGCCAGGGCGCGAGGTATCGAGGAAGAGCGACGTGCAGCGCGGATCGGCGCACTCGCGCACGCGGCCGATCAGCGGCGAGGTCACGAGCTCGACGGCGTCGCGGGCGATGAGCGCGAGCACCGCCCGGAGCGGGTTGGCGGCCGCCCACTCCAGCGCCGTCCCATCTTGGAGAAGGTGCGGCACGGGCGGCGCGTGCGCGGCGTGCGCGTTGAGCAGCTCGATGGCGTCGGCGTCCGGGGTTTTCCCTGCCACCCGGGCACGCACCACGGAGTACACCGCCTCGCGAAGTTGACGCGCGCTCTCCACGTCCGCCTTCGTCAGACGCTTCCCCGCGAGACGCACCGGGAGATGTGCCTCCTGCGCCCAGCGCGCCAGGTCGGCCGGTAGGGCGAGCCCCTCCGTCGTCGCGCCTCGGCGCTCGCGAACGGTGCGGGTGAAGTCGAGGCATAGCCGCCCCGCGCCGAACATGAATCGCATCGTGCCCTCCTTGGACCGTGATCTCCGCGATCTCGGGCCCGCGCTTGACAGGACCCTCAGCATTGTGGTAGCCTGCGCATGTACACTATTATAACCGGTGTACACGCGCCGGCGTACCCCGGCCAGATCAGGCGGCGGGTCGCTCGCCCGCTGCCCTCACCCAGAACCCACCGTCATGCCACTAGTTCGCATCGACCTTCGCCGCGGCAAGTCCGCCGCTTACCGCCGCGCGCTCTCGGCGGGTATTCACCAGGCCCTCGTAGACGTGGTCGGGATTCCGCAGGACGACCGCTTCCAGACCATCACCGAACACGACGCCGACGGCCTGATCTACGACCCACACTACCTCGGTATCGAGCGCACTGACGACGTGGTGTTCGTGCAGATCACCTTCCGGCGCGGGCGCACGCCCGAGGTGCGCCAGGAGCTGTACACCCGCATCGTCGAGAACCTGGCCCGCGATCCCGGCGTCCGTCCCGAGGATGTGCTCATCATGCTGGTCGAGAACGACCCGGTCGACTGGTCCGTGGGCAACGGCGAGGCGCAGCTCCTGCGCGTCCTCCCCCCGCAGCTCCCCACGGGACCGATCGAAGCGATGTCGCGCCCGTAGGCGCGCAGGCCGCTCCTGGCTGGCGGGATGATCGTTCTTCCGAAAACCCTTTCTGTACCTCAAAATGAGCGAGGGGGCAAAGGAGCCATGTGAAATGGAGCGCCAGCACTGTTTGTGATCTCTGGCGCTCCGATCTCTACGACCTGGGGATGAACCGATGAGAGTTCCCCTCGGAGCAGTGAACCTCGCGCGAGGCACTTCCATTCGTGCGACCGCGCGATTCATCGTTCTGAGTGCCGTGTTGTCGGCATGTGGAAGCACGCGGAGTCCGACGGATGAGCAGTTCGGCTGGACCCACCGGGCAGCGGTGGAGGGGCAGGTGCTCACCCAGAGCGACGTACCGCTCGCCGGAGCGTTCGTGGCCCTGCGCGTCAAGCCAGACAGACCCGGAGCCACTTACCCGATGCCTGACACGAAGACGGACGGCGAGGGGCATTTCGAGTTGGGCGTCGTACGCGTGCCGACCGGGAACGGGCCAGTCGGCTCACTCGATACGGTGGCCGCCTACGTGGTTGCCGCAGGTGGACCGGAGCTTCCAGATGGCAGTCTGCCAACGGACAGCACCAGGGTGATTCTCCATTTCGTCTCGCGAGACGGTCCGCCTCCGTCACCTACGACCGTGACGGTGCACGTCCCTGTGCCCTGAAGGCTCGCTGGCAACCGGTGTAGCGCTTCGAGATTCCAGACCCAACCCCACTCGGCGAGCCCAGCTCGACGTTGGAGCTCGGAGCCGATAGTTTGGAGCCCATGATTTCTCTCGAGAACAGGAGTTCGGGCAGGAGCCCTGCATGGCTGGCTCTCTGTAGTGTGATTCTTCTTGCGGTCGTGGGCTGCGGCGGAGATGACTCCTCCGGACCACACGACGGCCGGCTGCAGGTCACGGTTGTCAGCGAAGGGGCGGACGTTCCGGGGGACGCATACCGCATCATCGTAGACGGGGATGAGGGACCGACCGTCCCGGTGAATGGAAGTGCCGAGGTAGCGGGGCTCGGCCCGGGCGAGCACCAGGTGACGTTGGCCGGTGTCCCTCTGTTCTGCACCGCGGAGAGCGCGCTCACCAAGACGGTCACCGTGCGCTCCGACTCCGCTACGCAGATCGATTATTCGCTGACGTGTGTGAGGCGGATCATGTTCAGCGAGGGCCCCAGCTGGCCCGCGCCGCTTCACCTCGTGAGGAGTGATGGCACGGGCGGCGACACGACTCTCGATCTTCCATCAGTCAGAGGTGCGAACGACGCGGTGTGGTCGCCAGACGGTGCATCGATCGCATTCTGGTCAGAGCTCACCTCGGCGCCAGACTCGGTGCTCCCCGACATCTTCACGATGGACCTGAATAGCGGCGAGGTCACGCGGCTCACCAGCAACGTGCACTCGGACATCAATCCCGCGTGGTCCCCCGACGGCAAGCGTATCGCGTTCGCTCGTGGGGCGTACACCGGCCGTCTCATCCTGACGATGGACGCCGACGGTTCGAACGTCACGGCACTCACCGATTCGACGTTTTTTTCGCAGGAGCCGACATGGTCGCCGGACGGCGATCGTATCGCATACTCACAGATCAACCAGGACGAGGGAAGCCCCGAATTCGGGGAGTTCCAGCTCTGGATCATGAACTCCGACGGATCTGATCAGACGTTAGTGGCAGACTACGGAGATCGCCCCGTGTGGTCGCCCGATGGCAGCCGCATCGCTTTTCAGAGCACGCACGACCAGAATGCCGGGGGCCGCGACATCTACATCCTGACTCTGGCTGACCTCAGCATTGTGCGTCTTACTCATGATGCCGGTACGAACGACGACCCGGCATGGTCGCCAGACGGCTCGCGCATCGTGTTCGTATCGAACAGGGACGGGCCCAGCGAGATCTACACGATGCACGCGGACGGGTCGCACGTCGTACGAATCACGGACGAGACGGATTACGTCAATTCCGTGTCGTGGGAGCCGTGATCTCGCTGCGCTCTGCTCATCTCTCGGTGACTGAGGGCACGAAGTGCAGCGCTCTTCGTTGTATCGCGATGCTGAGCATCGCGTTCACGGCCGCGTGTTCGGATGCTCGCTCCCCCACATCGCCGCCCCCGCCCCCTCCACCGCCGGTCTACGAGGGCTATCCCGGCTTCGACATCAGTCACTATCCCGGCGACGCGGCGCTCGCGGCATGGCGATTCCCTGCCTCGCCGTACCACTGGGTCGGCTACTATCTCTACGCGCCCTGCCATCGCGACTCCACCTGGATGGGCAGCTACGCCAAGGTGAAGACGATGGGCTGGGGAACGGCGGTGCTGTACGTCGGCCAGCAGGACTGGTCCATGATCCCGAACGCGATCCTTCGCGCACGCCGCTCGGTGGCAAGTCCGGATCTCGATCGCACCACGACGTCAGCAGCGTACGCAACGTCCGCGGCATCTACCACCGTCACATGCTCCGCATCTCTCCTCACCAGCGAGCAGGGCACGAGCGAGGCGGCCGACGCGGTAGCAAAGACTGCCGGCGAAGGCGTGCCGAGCGGCAGCGCGATCTTCCTCGACGTCGAATACGTGTCGAGCGTCTCCCCGGAGCTCCTGACTTACGTATCCGCGTGGATCACGGGCGTGCTCGCGGACGGCCGATTCCAGCCGGCGATCTACTGCGCGAAGGCGAACGCCGACGCCATATACGCCGCGGCCATGGCGGCGTACGCGGAGGCCGGCCGAGAAGACGCGCCACGCTTCTGGATCGCCAGCACGCGCGGGTTCGCGATCACGGACGAGCCGACGGACGTAGGTCTCGAGTACGCGAACGTGTGGCAGGGAGTGCTCGACGTCAGCGAGACGTGGGCCGGTTTGACGTACAGGATCGACGTCAACGTCGCCGACTCTCCATCACCATCCGAGAGCGGGTAACTGCCGCGACTCCGGCCGCGGAAGCGGGGGCCCCACTCTACTGTCATCCCCGCGAAAGCGGGGATCCATTTTGGGTCGAGCAACATGGATTCCCGCTTGCGCGGGAATGACGGCGTTGGGTGTAGCTAGCCGCAGGCCGTATCGATTCACGATTCCAGGCCTGACCCCGCCTCACCTACTGCGACCGCAACGCCTCCGCCGGCTCCACGGCAGCCGCTCGGCGCGCCGCAATCCAGCTCGCGACGAACGCGACGACGAGGAGAACCAACGGCGTCACGCCGAGAGTCGCCGGATCGGTGGGACTCACGCCGTAGAGTAGCCCGTGCAGCAACCGTGCGGTGGCGAGTGTGCACGCCATACCGATCACGATGCCCACGCCGGCGAGGCGCAAGCCGTGCAGCGAGACCATGCGGCTCACGTCCGCCGGACGCGCGCCGAGCGCCATTCGAATTCCGAGCTCGCGCCTACGGATGCTGACGGCGTACGCCGTGATGCCGTAGAGGCCTACGGCCCCGAGCAGCACCGTCGATATGCTCGCAACCGCGAGCAGTGCGACGAACGCGCGGGTGCGAGCTGACGCATCGTACACGAGCTCGCGTAGCGAGCTTTCATTGTATGTCGGGACGTTGGTGTCGAGCGCGCGCACGATGCCGCGGATGGCTGACAATGTCTCGCCATCTCCGGCGTCGGTGCGCACGACGAGCGAAAGCGCGGCCGGCAATACAGCGTCGGCGCCGTCGCGCGCAGCGGTCACGATGGGGAAGTACACGATCTCGCTGGCCGGCTGATCGAGCGCCTCGTAGTGCACGTTGCCCACCTCCCCGATGACGGTGTACCACCGGCCGCCGAGCGGACGAAGGCGCTTGCCGATCGGACTCGCGCCGGGCCAGTACCGCTCTGCGAAGGCACGGCTCACGATCACCTGGTCCCATGGATGGTCGGCATCCGGGATCCCGAACGTCCGGCCGCGGAGCAGCGGGATGTGCAGCGTCCGGAAGTACTGATCACCCACACTCGCGACAGCGTGGTCGGCGCCACCAGCGCGCGCCCGCGACGAATCGCCCTCGACGTCGAGAGCCATGCTCTGATGGTCGCCACTCAGCGGCACCCAGTCGGTGAGCGCCACATCTCGCGCGCCAGGAATCGCCCGCGCCTGGCGCTCCAGCCCCAGGAAGAAATTCAGGCGCGCGTCGGCGCCGCCGTAACTGGCGTAGGGAAGCAGCACGCGGGAGGTGACGACGTGATCCGCGTCGAACCCGGGTTGCACGTCGCTCAGAAGAAGGAAGCTGCGCGTCATCAACCCCGACGCCGTGACGAGTACGAGGGCGAGCGCGATCTGCGCGACGACGAGGGCGTCGCGCGCTCGCTGACCCGGGCGGCCACCCGTCGACCCGGCGCCCGCGCCTCGCACGAGCTGAGCGAGTGACCATCTCCGCGCGCGGAGGAGCGGGAGCACGTTCACGAAGAGCGCGCAGAAGAGGGTGGTTCCCAGCGCGAACAGCAGCACTCGCGCGTCGATGCCGACGTTCTCCAGCCGCGGCAACGAGAGTGCAGCGCCCGCAATCCGCGCCGCTTTCATCGTCACGGCGGCCAGCAGCACGCCGGCACCGCCGCCCACGGCGCTCAGCAGCACGGATTCGCTGAGCGTGGGTGCTATCATACCAATGAAACCGGAACCGAGCGCGCCACGCACGGCAAGCTCCGTCTGCCCCCGCTCAGCGCGCACGAGAAAGAGTCCGGCCACGTTCGTGCAGGCGACGAGGAGCACGAGCAGCGCGCTGCCGAACACGAGCCAGACGATGTGCGAAACGGGACCGACGACGGAATCGCGCAGCGACTGAACCTGCGGAACGACGTGCGCCTGCCGCCATGCTTCAGGCGATGCGTCGCCGTGGACGTAGTCGACGACATTGGGGAGCACACGTGCGAGGTCGGCGCGCGCTGCCTCCGTGGATACGCCGGGCGCGAGTCGTCCGACGCCGATGAGATTGAACGTCGCGGGATGCGTGCGCGCCGGGTCGAGGGAGAGCGGCAGCCAGAGCTCGACCTGGCTCGCGGGATACGCGAACCGCGGCGGCATGATCCCGACGATGGTGCGCGGCACCTCGTTCACCAGGATCTGTCGACCGATGGCGCCGGGGTCGCCGCGAAAGCGCTCCTCCCATATGCGGTGCGACAGCACGACGACGCCGTTCCTGCCGGGCCGGTCCTCGCCGGGGGCGAACGACCGGCCGAGCGCCGGGTGGACGCCCAACACGTCGAAGAAGTTCGCCGTGACGCGCGCGCCACGGACTCGAACGGCGGCCTGGCCCGCCTCCGAAGCGCCCAGGTCCCCGTCGTCGAATCGCCACGCGGCGACACCCTCGAAGGCGCGCGTCTGATTCTGGTAGAGCAGGACGGTGGCATCCGACTGGTCCACCGTCGCGACGGCCGTACTGCTGACGGTATGCGTCAGGCGCACGAGGCGGCTCGATTCCGGGTATGGCAATGGCTGCAGGACGATGCCGTTCACGAGGCTGAACACGGCCGTCGTTGCACCGACGCCGAGTGCGAGAACGAGGACTACCGCCGCGGCGAAGCCCGGGGCGCGTCGAATTCGGCGGGCGGCGAACCGAAGCTCGGAGGTGGGGAAGAGGTAGCGGAGATCAGGCACGTGGAGCCATCGGGAGGGGAGCGGGTCGCTTCACGAGAGTCGGGGCCAGCTCTTCACATAATATGTTCAATAGTATGGTAGACAGGGGTCGAATTATCGCGCAGAACGGCCCCCGTTGTAAACGACGACGCATCCGAGGCGAGATAGAGCGCCGACTGCGCTATCTCCCATCGTGCACAGGTCGTCATCCCCGCGAAAGCGGGGATCCACTCCGTCCGTCATCCCCGCGAAAGCGGGGACCCATTCCGTACGTCATCCCCGCGAAAGCGGGGACCCATTCCGTCCGTCATCCCCGCGAAAGCGGGGACCCATGTTTGGTCGGGTAAAATGGGTTCCCGCTTTCGCGGGAATGACGGGAGAATGGATCCCCGCGGAAGCGGGGATGATTCTCCATCCACTCGCCGTTCACTCACTTCGTGCCGACGCCGATGTTGACCGGGTTGGTCAGCTTGGCGGCACGATTGCCGGCGGCGCGCTCACGGACCAACGTCTCCAGCGCCTGCTTTACCCTGCCCCTCTCGTCGTCCTTCAGGTCGAGCATCTCGCGGAGTATCTCCTCGACGATTGGGTTGCTCCACACCAGCCACTCCCAGAGCTCCTCACCGCTCTCGTATTCCGTGGCCTCGGTCAGCGTCTCGACCTCGACGTTCCTCAGTCCCGCGGCGATGAGCTCCCTGCGCAGCCGATCGGGATCGGCGAGCTGGAACTCGAGCGGGGGAGGATCCGTCGGCGGCCCGTCGAAATCAGGACGGACGGCCCGAACCGCCGCGACGAGAAAACCGATGAAATCGATCCTGTGCGGGTCGCCATACGCGTGTATCAGCACCCGCCCGCCCGGCTTGATGACGCGCACCATCTCTCGGATGCCTCCGGGCATGTCGGGAAAGAGCATGACACCGAACTGCGATCCGGCCATGTCGAAAGCGTCGTCGCACAGCTGGAGTGCGTGCCCATCCATCACCTGCGTCTCGATGTCGAGTCCCTCCTTGCGCGCACGTTCTGCGAGAAGCTCGAGCATGACAGGAGACTGGTCGACCGCCATGACCCGAGCGCCGAGTCGCGCTGCCGGGACGCTGAGAGCACCGCTGCCGGCCGCGACGTCGAGAAACCGCATCCCCGGCCGGAGGCCGACGATACGCAGACCTTCGCTGGCGATTCGCATCTGCGTGGGAGTGTTCGTCCTGTCGTAGCCCGGCGCGATCTCGTCCCATGCCGCTGCCGGCGCGAGCGGTGCCGAGCCAGCTGCGTCTCCGTCGTGGAGCGAGTGATCGTGCAGCACCTTGGTCGCGCTCTCGCCGATCGTGCGAGTTCCGATTTTGGTCATGGTTGCCTCCTTGCCGGTTCCGTGAAATCGGGCGCGGAAGCAACTTTCACAGATTCCGGGGGTCGTGCTTCGGAGAAAACACCCACACCGCTGCACGGACTGATGTGGGTAGTTTCCGCCAGGCGGAGTTGGCAGCTTCGGATCAGAGCAGTTTGTGGCTGTACGCGTACGCCGTGGCCGCGGCCCGCGAAGGGACGCCGAGCTTCACGAGAATGTTGCTGACGTGTCTGTCGATCGTTCGCTCGCTCACGGACAGATTGGCCGCCATTGCCCTGTTGGTCTTCCCCGCGGCGATCTGACGAAGGACCTGAAGCTCACGGGGCGTCAGCCCGTGCTTATTCACCTGAGTGGCGCCTTTGCGGAGCGTGTCGAGTTGAGCGAGGTCCGCCGTGGCTCCCAACCGCTCGAACAGAGCTGCGGCCGCTTCGATCTCGAGATCCGCCGACTCTACATCTCCAAGCTCGCGCGATGCCAGTGCGATGAGCACGCGCACGCGAGCAGTCTCGTACGGTGCCTCGGCCTGTCGCCACAGTTCGAATGCATGACGCAGGGCGATCAGCGCGTCTCGAGCGTGCCCTTCGGCCAGTTCTACGGCGCCCCGCACGTGGGCTGCCATCGCCTGCAGTACATCCGTAGAGTATCGCCGAGCGATCTCGTCCAACTCGGCGGAAGCATCACGAGCTTCCTGCATGTTGCCAGCGACCAGGGCGATCTCGACGAACGCGGGAAGCAGCTTCGCGCGCTGCAGGGGGTCGGTGGCAGCGCTCAGTACCCGGCGGATCGCCGTGCAGGCGGAGTCAGTGTGTCCCTGGGCCATGCGTAGCAACGCGAGCCCCGGTTGTGGCTCCGAGCCCAGGCGGCTCGCGTTTCGATATGCTTCCTCCGCCGCCTCGAACTCTCCCCACAAGCGGTGGATCTCGCCCTGCCGATAGAACGCTGCGGATGGCGGCTTCCGCTCGCCTGCCTGGGACGACCGCTCGTACGCATGGCTTGCCTCGGTCATCGCCTCCGACCAGGCACCATCGAACTGCATGACCTCAGCGCGGCGAATGAGACAGGAAACGGTGAAGGCCATCGTCCCGAGTTGCTGCTCACACCAGCGGGCGAGGGCAGATGTCCATTCCCGCGCGCGGCTCGAGGCGAACACCTGCTGGCAACTGTCGATCACGCTGCAGTAGATCAAACCAGTGATGATCGGCGAGAGCTGGCCCCCGCACACCGCGATCATCGCCTCGTCGAGCAGCGCTAACCCGCGTGGCACCTGTCCTTGCTGGATGAGAGCACGGCCCTGCAGGTGGCGGGCACAGGCTGTAAGGTCTGCATCTCCGAAGCGCTCGCCGATCTCGGCGGCGTCGGTTGCCGCGGCGAGCGCCGAGTCGCTGTCACGCTCGGCGAGCCGTTGCTCCGCGACAGGCAGCAGCAGGTAACCGTTCTCGACGCAGTCGCGGCCCTCCACGAGGCGCCGCGCTCGAGCCAGCCATCCATTCGCCTGCCCCGTCTCACCCCTGAACATGAGCGTGAGACCCAACCAGAACGCGGAGCGGGCGGCGCGGCATTCGTCGTCGTCCCGCAGGTGGGAGTAATGGACGCGTTCGAGGTACCGATGAAAGTCGAGGTCCCGGCCGATCATGTAGGCCGACGTGGCCAGGCGCTCGAGGTCCTCGGCCGCGAGAGTAGTCGCTTGATCGGCGAGCGAGAGCAGCCGATGCGCTTTACTCCACTCCCGGCGCCGGCAGCACTCGCGAGCCCGCTCGAGTTCCGCCTCGAGCATGTCTCCGGTTCTCGCCTCTCGTGACGTCAGACGGACCATGAACCACCGATGCCGCATGAGTCCGGCCCCGCCGCCCAGCGCAGAGCTCAGGTGCGGGCGACATGCCTCCAGGCGAGAAGATGCCGCATACGCGAGACGCCCGCCAGCCGCGCATGACTGATGGCGTCCACTTCTCTCCGTTGACGCTCTTCTATTATTGCTATTGCGGCTTCCAGGCCGGCTCTCCGAGGGAACCACTGGAGCTGGTGAGCTGAACCACCGTGCCCGTCGCCACTTCAATGATCACGATGCCGCCGAAGTCGCCCCGCTCGGCCACGATGTACTTACCGTCGGGTGACCAATCGTACGTGCCGGAGAAAGCTCCCGGTGCGAGCCGTCGATCTCCGGTGCCGTCGGGATGGATGGCGCGCAGCTCGCCGCCGGAAGGGCTTTCATATGACACCGGGCCTACGTAGGCGATCAGGTCGCCCGTCGGCGACCACCTCGGCGAGCCGCCGATCACGTCGAGTGATGTTCGTGTGCCCGTCTGCACGCTCCTCACGTGTACGCGCGTACTGCTCTCTGCCGCGGCGGCGTATGCGATCGAGAGGCCATCCGGCGAGAGGTCGGGCCGGCGCTCATGTCCGCTCTCGGCCGGCTCCGCCGCGGGCAGCGCTTCCGGGCTGCTGCCGTCGGCGTTGGCGCGCCACAGTTCATAGGAATACGACCCCTGCGGAATGCCTGCGAACACTAGCCATCGACCGTCCCTGGACACGCTGGGATCCGACGCCAGAGTGAAGTTCGACGGCGAGAGGGTGCGAATCGCGCCGGATATGTCGACCTGCGATACGCGCGCCGGGTCGTCGTTGTAGCCGTTGTCGTATCCAGACGAGAACAGGATTCGCGTTCCGTCGGGATCCCAGCGGGCTCCGACATATGGAAACGCACACCCAGTGCAAAAGGATTTCGTGAGGCTCGGCCCGAGATAACGGTAGTGAGACAGGTCGAGGTCGACCACCGAGACGCCTGCCGTCCACTCGAACGGTACTCCAGAAGAACGTATCTCACGCAGGGCGAGCGTTCCGTGGGGAACGACGGCCAGGTGCGTAGTGCCCGTGAAGCTGCCGCTCGTTGCGGAGACCGTACCTTCACCAAAGGCCTGGCCCGTGGCGAGCCCCGCTGGAGTGATCGTCGCGGCCGAACCAGACACGCTGAACGTCACGCGATCCGAATACGGATTATCCGCGCGGTCTACCACCGCACCTCGAACCTGTGTGGTACTACCGATGAACACGGCCGTGTCACCGGCCATCCTGAGATGCGCGCGAGCGCCGGGTCGGATGTCGATCGAGTCCGCGACGGAGAGACCGAGCGCCGACGCCGAGATCGTGATCACGGCCCTGCCGGCTCTGTTGCCGAGCATGAGATACGCACTCGCTCGCCCATCGCCATCCGTCGCGATGTACTGTTGCAAGTAATTGGGGAAGTGCTCCGCGTACACTGTGAGGAAAACACGAGAGTCGCGCCCGGTATCCGTCGCGAACCTCACCGTCACGCCGCGCGCCGGCTGGCCCGCGGAGTCGCGTACCTCGACGACGAGCGGCGCGGCGAGGAGTGCACCGATGGTGTCGCTGTCCACTTCACCGGCAACGATCCTGATGCCCGGTGTTCCCTCCGGGGAGACCGGCGTTCTACCGTCGCTGCCGCAACTCGAGAATACGAAGGCGAGAAGACCGGCGAGAACTGCCGATTGGAATCGCTGAATCATGGCTGGTTACAGGCCTGCGGTCGACGGTCATCGTGAGTGCTTGGCGCTGACCCTCCGCGGAAAGGTCTCACGCCGACCAGTGGATCGCGCCGCGCAACGCTGGTGCTCCCCCTTCACAATGCTGCTCGAATCGCATGTCGAACGCGGTCACCGTCGTGCCGTCGTACAGGATGCGATCGACGGCGAACCAGCCGGTCAGCGTATTGCAACCGCGCCCGTAGCCCGACCAGTCGAGGCCACCCTTGGCTGGGTTGTTGAATGGGTAACGTTGCAAGCCGCCGTAATACCCGATCGTCAAGGGGACCGTGCCGAGCATTGCGACGAAGTCGCCACCCCAGCCAGCGACGCTGACCGAGAGTTTACCGCCAGAGGCCGTGAGAGCGATCGGGTCATCGGGCGCGGTGTATGTGTGGGATACGCCCTGACCTATCCAATCCCCCGGGTCGCTCTCGAGGTGGACGTAGTTCCCCGACGCTGGCAGGTACGCTGCATTCGGCGTCCACAGATCGCTCGGGATCGGATTCACGGGGCCAGCAGGCCCCGTCGTATCGTCGTTCCTCCAGTGGATCGTCCCTCGCAGCGCGGCGCTC
>DASSNL010000052.1:0-4726 GCA_035688075.1 Gemmatimonadaceae bacterium | reverse complement strand
GAGCGCGGCACGCACCTCGAGCTCCTCGAGCGGCAGGGTGCGTACCATCGACTGCACACCCTGCAGTTCGGCGATCGGGAGCCGGCCGGCCGGACCTGAGGTGCGGATACTCTTCTACGTGATGTCGCCCGAATGGAGTGGAAGCGCCCGGGCGACCGCCACTCTGGCGCGCGGTCTCAGCGCGCGCGGACACTCGGTCACTGTGGCGTGTCCTGCCGACAGCCCACTGGAACAGCACCTCGAGCGCGGCGCGTACGAGGTGCTCGAGGTCCGCGGCGCGAGCACGGTTGCCGGAGCGGCCGGCCACCTGCGCCGCGCGCTGCAGGAGCGCTTCGTCCAGGTGGTGTGCGTGCACTCCGATAGGGCGCACGTGGTGGCCGCCACGGCGGCCCGCCTGGCCGGCCGGGCCGCGATCCTCCGTCGCGTGCCTGCGGGCGAAAAGCTGGCGCCGAGCTCCGGTGCGCGCGTGGCGCTCCGCTTCGCTACCAGCGGCTTCGTCTTCGCATCCGAGCAGGACGCGCGCTCGGCGCCGCCGCTCCCGCTCGCGCGACTCATGCCGGCAGTGTCGCCGCTCGGTGTGCGCGCGGCCGCATACGATTCGGTGCGCCCAGCCTCGCGGTCGGTCGCCGGAACGGGGACGGGCACGCGCGTCCTGGTGTGCATCCACGACGGCAGCTCGCGCGTGCGCGCTGGCAACGTGCTCCGCGTGGTGGCACTCCTCGCCGAGCGCCACCCCGAGCTCCGGTTGATCTTCCTGGGCCCCGGCTCCGCGGATGCCGATCTCAAAGTGCACGCCGCCGCGCTGCGCATCTCGCGCGCGGTGAGCTTTCTGGGCGAGCGCGACGACTATCTCTCCATCCTGGCGCTGGCGGATCTGGGGTGGGTGGTGTCGGGCGGCGACGATGGCGCGTACGCGCTCCTCGACCTCATGGGCTCGCGTGTGCCGGTGATTGCCGAGCGCGGTACGCTCGCCGAACAGTACGTGCCTGATGGGATCGCCGGACTCGTGCTTCCACCGGGTGATGCGCACGACACCGCTGCGTCGGTGGCGCGCCTGCTTGCACATGACGACGAGCGCGCAGCCATGGGCGCCGCTGCCAGCGCGCGCATCGCGCGCGAGTTCACGGAGGAGGGGATGGTGGACTGCTTCGAGCGCGCCGCCGTAGCGGCGAGCGACCGGTCGGTCTGGTAGAAGCGGCGATGGGTGATCGCGTCTCCTCGGTGACCACTCAGGTCAGCGCACCCGCGCGGACGCCGACGCTCTCGCATCGTGTGGAGTACGGCGCGCTCCGGTCTGCGATTGGCGTACTCGGTGCGATGCGCTGGCGCCGCGCGGTGCGCGCAGGTGCAGCGATCGGACGTCTCGCCTACCAGCCCTTCGGCATTCGGCGCGAGGTGGTGGAGTCGCAGATAGCTGCGGCCTTTCCGGAGGCGAGCGAGCGCGAGGTGCGATCGCTGGCGCGCGGAGCCTTCGAGCACCTCGGCCGCGTGACGGTGGAGACTGCGCTACTTTCGCGCGTGGATCCGGCGTGGGTGCTCGATCTCTTCGAGGGCGTGGACGGTTGGGATGTGGTGGAGCGGCTGCGTGCGAAGGGGCGTGGGCTCATCATGGTGACGGGCCACCTGGGGAACTGGGAGCTGGGCGGCGCCTACATCGCCACGCGCGGAGTCCCGCTCGATGTGGTGGTGCGGCGGATGGGAAACCCGCTCTTCGACGGCTACCTCACGCGCACGCGACGGCGGCTCGGGATGGCCGTGGTGCGCGACCGCGACGCCGTGCGGCGAACCCCGCGCACGCTCCGCGCGAGCGGCGCGGTGGCCTTTCTCACCGACCAGGCGGGCCTGAACCTCGCGTCCACCTTCGTCCCGTTCTTCGGACGACCCGCCAAAACCCCCCGCGGGCCGGCGGTGTTCGCGCTCCGCCTCGACGCGCCGGTGGTCTTCGGCACCGCGCTCCGGCTCGACAACGGACGCTACCGCCTCTCCTTCGAGGAGGTCGCGGCGCCCGAGAGCGGCGACGTGGACCGCGATGTGGACGATCTCGTGGCGAGCTACACGCGCATACTCGAGAAGTGGGTGAGGCGCGCGCCGGAACAGTACTTCTGGCAGCACCGCCGCTGGAAGCGCCAGCCGGAGGGCACGCCCGAGGAGCTGCGCGATCCGGTGGAGACGAGCCGCGAATGATCGCGGAGGTGTGTACGCGAATCGCGGCGCTACCCGGGTCGGGTGGAATAAGGCCGGCGGCGCGGAGTGAGGAAGGATGATCCGCTTCGTCTGGGCCCGAATCATCCACGATGGACGCGCGGTCTTCGCGCTCACCATCATCGCGCTCCTCGTGGGCGCCGCCGTCGCTGCACCGCTGATCGCGCGCCACGATCCGTTGGCGATCGAGTTGTCGAACCAGCTCCAGCGGCCGTCTTTCGCGCACTGGATGGGTACCGATTTCCAGGGGCGCGATGTGTGGGCGCGCGTAGTGTACGGCGCGCGCGTCTCGCTCACGGTCGGCTTCGTGTCGCAGGCGATAGCGCTTACCATCGGAGTGGTGCTCGGGCTGATCGCCGGCTACTACGGCCGCTGGGTGGACGAGCTGGTGATGCGGCTGGCGGACATCACCCTCGCTTTCCCCACGCTCCTCCTTCTGATAGCGATGGCGGCTGCCTTCGAGCCGTCGCTCACGACGGTGTACGTGACCATCGGCGTGGTGGGGTGGGCGGGGATGGCGCGACTGATTCGGGGCCAGGTGCTCGTCACCCGGCAGCTCGAGTTCGTGCAGGCGGCGCGCGCCCTCGGTGCCACTGATCGTAGGATCCTTGCCTGGCATCTCCTCCCCAACGTGATCGCACCCGTGGTGATCGCGGCTACGCTCGGTGTTGCGGGAGCGATCATGGCGGAGGCCGCGCTCTCGTTTCTGGGGCTCGGAGTACAACCCCCCACACCAAGTTGGGGGTCGATGATCTCTTCGGCGCGCGATCTCATCCAGCTCCGCACGGCGCCGTGGACATCGGTATTTCCCGGACTGGCGATAGGCGCGGCGGTGCTCGGCTTCAACCTGCTGGGAGACTCACTCCGCGACGCGCTCGACCCACGCTTTCTCATGGAGACGTCGTCAGCGAGTGACGACACGGCCGACGAAAAATGAGCTATGACCTCGACGTACTGCGAGAGCGCGAGTTCCCCTGGGCCGCTCGCGGCGATGCGATCTACCTGAACAACGCATCCACCGGCCCGGTTCCGGCGCGCTCGTTCACGCGGATGAACGACTTCAACGTGCGCCGCACCCAGCCGTACACCATCTCGGATGAAGACGAGATGGCGACGGTCCGGAAGTCGCGCGAGCTGGCAGCGCGACTGATCGGTGCCTCTCCAGCGGAGATCGCGTGCATGGTGAATACCACGTACGGGATCAACGTCGCGGCGCGCGCGCTGCCGCTCGAGAGCGGCGACCTGGTGCTGAGCTACGGCCGCGAGTTCCCCGCCAACGTCTACCCGTGGATGGCGCTCGAGCGGCGCGGGGTGCGCTTCGAGCAGATCCCGTGCGGCGACGACGGGCTGCCGGAAGAGCGCTGCCTCCACGAAGCGCTCGCCACGGAAGGGGTGAAGGCGGTAACGGTGTCGTGGGTACAGTTCGCCAACGGCTACAAGACAGACCTCGCCGCGCTCGGGCGCGAGTGCCATGCGCGCGGCATCTACCTCGTGGTGGATGCCATCCAGGGACTGGGGGCCGCTACCATCGATGTGCATGAGTGCGACGTGGATATCCTCGCCTGCGGCGGCCAGAAGTGGCTCCTCTCGCCGTGGGGGACCGGCTTCGTCTACATGAAGAAGGAGTTGATCGGCCGCCTCGAGCCGGGCGTAGTAGGGTGGATGGCCACGCGCGGCTCCGAGGACTTCAGCCGTCTCGTGGACTACGACTTCACCTACTATGACGATGCCCGTCGCTTCGAGGTCGTCACCCTGCCATATCAGGACTTCGCCGGCTTCAACTCGAGTCTGGAGCTGCTTCTCGAGCTGGGGCCCGATGCGGTCGAGAGTCACGTCACTGGCCTGGTGGACATTGCCGTGGAGTGGGCGAGCACGAGGCGGGATGTGCGGCTCATCACGCCGGCCGACCGTGCGCGAAGGGCGGGGATAGTCTCGATGGTGCCGAAAGGCGACGTTCGCGCCGCATCGGAGCGACTCACGCGCGCGAAGGTAGCGCACTCGCTGCGCGAAGGTGCCATCCGCTTTGCACCGCACTGCTACAACACGGAGCAAGAAATACGAACCGCGCTCGCCGTGATGGTGGGCGAGCGCGGAGCGTAGCACTCGAGTAGCGCGCGGCGCGATTCCGGATGTGCGCACGGCCCGGGGCACGGCGAAACGACCGTGCCCCGGGTCACGTCAGCCGGCCAGTCGTACCAGCGCGTAGTCGCGCGCGCCCTTCCTCAGGAGGAGATGTCTCCCGGGAAGAAGCTCGCTGCTCTCGATGCTGCGGTCGCTGCCCGTGAGCCGCTTCCCGTTCACGTTGAGGCCGCCCTGCTCGAGGAGCCTGCGTGCAGCGCCCTTCGAGGGTGTGAGTTTCGCCGCAACGAAGAGGTCGAGAACATCGATTGCTCCGCCCTCGGGCGCCGGCGACTCCACGAACGGAACTTCGGCGGCGAGCGCCTCGAGCGCACCAGCCGAGAGCGAGCGCGCATCGCCCTTCCCGAAGAGCAGCGCCGAGACCTCCGCCGCGGTCTGCGCCGCC
>DASSNL010000049.1:0-8565 GCA_035688075.1 Gemmatimonadaceae bacterium | reverse complement strand
CAGGTAGCTCTCGAAGCGCTGCTTCTGTGTGGTGGCGAGCACGTCACCCACCAGAGCGATCGCGGCGTTCGAGTACTTCGTCCTGGTGTTGGGCGCGTAGACGAGCTTCGTGTCGTTGAGACTGGCAATGGTCTCGGAGAGTGTGGGGGAGCCGTCGTCGAAGTAGTGGCCCACCGGCGGCTCGCGCACGAGCCCCGAGCGGTGCGACATGAGCTCGCGCAGCGTGATCTCGCCGCCGAATGGATTCTCGGGGCGGAAGCTCGGCACGTAGCGAGAGACCGGTGCGTCGAGGTCGAGCTTCCCCTGCTCCACGAGCTGCATCACCGCGATATCGGTGAAGAGCTTGGAGACGCTGCCAACGCGGTAGATGGTCTTCGCCGTGGCGCGAACGCTGTCTTCGGGATTGGCGAAACCGAAGCCGTGCGACCAGACGATCTTCTGGTCGTCGACCAGGGCGATCGAGACCGCCGGCAGCTCCTTGCTGCGCATCTCGTGCTCGATGAATGGCTCGAGCTTCGCGACCACCGCGCGGTAGTTCGCGGCAGGCGCGGTGTCCTGCGCTGCGGCGGGCGCCGTTGCCGTGGCAAGAGAGAAGGTGACGGCCGCAAAGGACCTCGTCATCCCCGCTCTCCTCGTCATTCCCGCGAAAGCGGGAATCCAAGTTCTGATCGAGTAACATGGATTCCCGCGTTCGCGGGAATGACGGCGAGTGGATCTCCGCTTTCGCGGGGATGACGTCGAAGCGGCGAGCGCGGGGAATCTGTTCGTAGATTGCATCTGGTTCACCTGGAGGCGGTACGACCGGTAGTATCGCGCACCGCACCGAAGTCGGCCAATCCCTGCACGTCCATCTCCGTCACCCGCGCGCGGGCGTCGAGCGCGAAGGTGACGAAGCTCTGCCCGAGCCGCTCGTCGCGCCAGTTCGCGCGGAAAGTATCGTAGTGCCAGTGCTCGAGGTCGCCCACGAAGGTCGGGCCGTAGCGGAGCACCAGCTTTCCGTCCTCGAGCTTCACGGTCGCGGTGCCGTACATGCTGTCGGCGTAGGTACCGGCGTAGCGCTCGAGCGGGAGCGACGGCGTGGTGTTCTTCGCGCGTGCCGCCTCCATCTTCTTCTCCGCCTCGGCCTGCGCCGCCTCCGCTTTCTTCTGCTGCGCGAGGAAGATCGCGCTCCAGTCGCGCGCGGGCGCGCCGAGGTAGGCGTCGAGGATCCGGTAGGAGATGGCCGGGTTCATGTCGTGTCCCTCGGCGTTGGAGAGGATCACGAAGCCGAGCTTCTCCTCGGGGACGAGGCGAACCTCGGACAGCATCCCGTCGATCCCGCCGTTGTGCCACACCAGCTCGCGGCCGCGGTAGTCCTGCAGCACCCACCCCATCCCGTAGAGGGTGAAGTGGTTGGAGGGGAAGAGCGTATCCGGTGGCGAGGACATGATCGTCTGCGGCGAGTGGGTCTCGTACAGCGACTTCGCGCTCACGATCTTCTTCCCGGCGTACACGCCCGTGTCGAGCTGCAGCTCGAGCCAGCGGGTCATGTCGGCCACGCTGGAGTTGATGGAGCCTGCGGGTGCGACGTTGTCGATGTTGCGCCAGGGGATGGGAGAGACCTTGGCGCCATCTATGGCGTGCGGCGTGGCGACGTCCGGCTTGCCGCGGAGGCTGTCGGTGCTCGTACTGCTCTCGTCCATCCCGAGCGGGCGGAAGATCTCGGAGACGATCACGTCGTCCCAGCTCTCGCCGGCTGCTTCGGCCATCGCCTGACCGGCGGCGAGGAACATCATGTTCTGGTAACCGAACTCGCTGCGGAAGCTCGAGTTGGGCTCGAGGAACCGAACGCGGCGCAGGATCTCGTCGCGGTCGTACTTGCTGCCATACCAGAGCATGTCGCCGCGTCTACCGAGGCCGCTGCGGTGCGAAAGCACGTCGCGGATGGTGATCTCGCGGGTGACGTACGGGTCGTAGAGCTGGAAGTCCGGAAGATACCTGGTGACCTTGTCGTCCCAGCTCATCTTCTTCCGGTCCACCATGATGGCGACGGCGGCGGATGTGAACGCCTTGGTGTTGGAGCCGATGGCGAAGATCGTGTGGCTGTCCACGCGATCCGGCTTCCCGACCTCGCGCACCCCGAACCCTCTGGCGTAGACCACCGAGTCGTCCTTGACGACAGCGATGGCGAGACCGGGCACGTGCCACTCTTTCATGGCGCGCTCCACATATGCATCGAGCCCGGCGAGCGGATTCTTCTGTGCGCTGGCGCTGGTGCGCGCGCGGCTGGAGGCCGTAGATGCCTGCGCCTGCGCTTGCGCGGCGAACAGGGCGAGTGCCGCCGCGGCGGCGGCGAGTCGGTGCACGACGGGGGACACGAGCCCTCCGGATCTGATCGCGGACGCAGTCCGCTGGGTGGGGAATCTTTGTATACTGTTTGGGCTATTGTAAGGAATACAATGGGGAGACGCAAGAAGAGCAGGGTTCAGAACTACAGGGTTCAGGGTTCAGCTACTACCTCGGACAGTAGATCTCGACTGTCCGGCAGTTCCTGAACCCTGAACCCTGTAGTTCTGAACCCCGCAGTTACCCCTCCACTCTCAGCCCCGCCACCAGCTCCCTCAGCTGGGTCGCGCCGCGATGCAGGGTCGTGGCGGTGGCGCTCATCTCTTCGCAGGCGGCGCTCTGCTCCTCGCTGGACGCCGTTACCTCCTCGGCGGCGGAGGCGTGGGCTTCGGCAACGCGGGCGATCGCGGCCATGCCGCCTGCGGCCTGGTCCACCGCTACCAGGTTCTCTTCGGCGGCGGTGCTCACGCCGCTCGCGGCTTCACGCGTGCGACTGGAGGAGGAGGCGATCAGCGCGAGCGCCGTGTCCACCTCGCGCGCGGCACGCTCGATCTCACCCATGTGCACCACTCCGTCTTCCATGGCCTGCGAGGTGCGAGCCATCCGGTCGGTGATCGAGCGCGTGAGCTCGACGATCGTGCTGGAAGCCGAGCGCGCCTGCTCGGCTAGCTTGCGAACCTCGGAAGCCACCACGGCGAAGCCGCGACCCGCCTCGCCCGCACGCGCGGCCTCGATCGCCGCGTTGAGGGCGAGAAGGTTCGTCTGGTCGGCGATCCCGCGCACGGTGTCCACGAAGGTCGTGATCGTGGCCGTCGCGTCGTTCAGGCCGCGTACTTCGCCGGCCGCACCCTCCACAGTGGTCTTGATGTCGAGAAGGATCCCGAACGCCAGCTGGAGCTCGGAGCGCTTGGCGCCTGACGACTCCTCGATCTCGTGCGCGAGACAGGTCACGTCGGACACGCCCGCGCGGATAATCTCGGCGTGCTGCCGGATGACCTGCAGCGCGCAGTCGATGTCGCGGATCTGCTGCACCTGCGTGGAAGCACCTGAGGTGACGTCGGCCATCGCCGTGGCCACCTGGCCCGCCGCGTCGGAGATCTGCGCCGATGCCTCGGCCAGCTCCGTGGCGGAGCCGGCCACCTGCGTCGCCGTCCCGGTAGCCACCGACACCACGTTGGACAGCGACTCGCCAGTCTGGTTCATCGCGTCGGCCAGCTGCTGGAATTCCTCGGGCAGCGACTTCGTGGTGCGCACCGTGAGATCGCCGGAGCTGAGCCGGCGCGCGTGCTGCACCAGCATGCGCAGCGGTCTGTCGATGGATCGCACCGTGCGAAGCACGATGGTGGCCGCAATGCCGAGGGCGGCTACCACGAGCATCGCGAAGATGACCGAGCGGCGCGATGCATCGTGCTCGAGCTCCGATGCGGTGTTCTCGAGGCGGTTCCCCTTGAGCTGACCGAGGCGATCGATCTGCGCCATGAGCGTGTCCACCTTGGGACGCGCGGCGGCGGCCTGCGCCAGCGCGGCGGGAGCGCGGCCGAGGTCGAGGAGCCGGTGCGCGAGGTTGTAGCGCACCTCCACATCCGAAAGGCGGCTGTCTATCTCGGAGATGAGCCCGATCTCCTCCGCGGTCTGTCCCGCGTGCTCGTTCATCTCGCGTTGCACCTGGTGCGCCTGCCATCCGTAACGCCTGAACGCGCCCGCGGCGGAGGTGTCGTACGAGGTGATGTACCCGTTCGCGGCGTCTATGGAGCGGGCGATGTTGGCGGAGAGCTGCGACGAGAGCGCGTTCTCCTCCTGCATGTCCTGCAGTACATCGCCCACCGTGGCCGCGGTGCTCGAGAGGGCGGCGCGCCCGACGAGTCCCGCTGCTACCAGGAGGAGGACGAGGAGGCCGAACCCGAGGAGGAGGCGTCCGCGGATAGTATGAACGGGATTCAGTTTCATCGAGTCCTATCGGCGAGAACGAGCAAACCGTGCGTCACGCGAGTCATTGCGAGCCCCTTGGCTGCGGGGTCGCCACTCGCTTCGAACCGGATGTCGCCGGTGACGCCGCGGTAAGCGGTCGAATCGGTGAGGGAAGCCAGGTAGCTGCGCACGGCTGAGCGGTCAGGGCCAGCTGCGGCTATCGCTCGAACGAGCAGGCGCGTCGCATCGTAGCCGAGCGCCGCCTTGTCGTCGGGAGCCATACCGAACCTGCTCTGGAATGCATCCACGAAGCGGCGCGCCTCCGGGCGCGGGTCCTCCGCGGTGAAGGGCGCTCCCACGTACACGCCTTCGGAGAGCACGGTGTCGGCCACTATCGCCGTCCAGCCGTCGCTTCCCACGAAGTCGACATCGAGCTGCTGGCGGTGCGCCTCGCGAAGCAGGGCGATACCGGATGTGCCGCCGCCTATGGCGAACACGATGTCGGGCGCGCGCGACTTGTAGTACGAGACGTACGGCTCGAGGTTCGTGGCATCGGGCGCGATCGGGTCGACGCTGACTATCTCGCCGCCAAACCTTCGATAGAAGGCTGCGGCGAGACCGCGTCCGTAACTGTCGTTCTCATAAATGATGGCGGCGCGCTTGCGACCGAGCCGCGTCGCGAAGCGCGCGATCATGTCACCGTTGATCGAATCGCTGGCGATCACGCGAAAGACCCACGGTGAGATCCCGCTGAGCGTGGGCGATGTGGCGGAGGTGGCGATCATCGCCACGTGTCCATCGTAAACCTTGGCCGCGGCGATCGTGGGACCTGAGTTCACATGCCCGATCACGCCGAGCACACCGCCGTCCACGAATTCCTTGGCGATCTCCGCCGCGTGCGCGCCGTCGCCGCCGTCGTCGCGCATCACCGCCTGCACCTTGCGCCCGCCCACTCCGCCGGCTGCGTTGATCTCCTCGATGGCGAGCTCGATCCCGCGCTTCGTGGCCGCACCGACGTCGCGCGTCCAGGGTCCCGCCGCGCCGATGAGTATCGGAGTCGACTCGCTGTGGCAGCCGGCGAGAGCTACCGACGCCAGAACCGCGACCGCGATTGTTCTCACGGAGAGAGCGATTCGCATCAGCGGTTGGTGGCGAGGACGAAGGCACCGTCGTGGACCCGCGTCACCCGGTAAGGTGATTCCACGGGGTCACCACCCGGCCCGAACCGGATCACGCCGGTGAGGCCGTGGTAGGCAGTCTCGCTCTTGAGCGAGGCGAGGTACCGACGGATCGCGGCGCGGTCGGCGCCGACACTGGAGATGGCGCGTGCCATCACCTGCATCGCGTCGTAGCCCGTAGCGGCGTGCCCGTCGGGAGTAACTCCGTAGCGTTCCTTGAACGCGCTCACGAAGTGCTGCACCTCCGGCCTCGGATCCTCGGCCGTGAAGACGCTGCCCACGTACACTCCCTCTGCAACCGCCGTGTCTCCGGCTATGCCCGCCCAGCCGTCGCCGCCGACGAAGTCGACGTCGAAGTGCTGCCGCCGTGCCTCGCGCAGGAGTACCAGCGCGGAGCCCTCGAGACCGATCCCGAAGACGACGTCGGCCCCGCGCGTCTTGTAGTACGAGATGTAGGGCTCGGCGTCCGGGAGGACCGCCGAGATCGGATCCGCGCTGACGATCTCGCCGGTGAAGCTGCGCCTGAAGGATTGAGCGAGGCCGCGTCCGTAGCTGTCGTTCTCGTAGATGATGGCGGCGCGCTTGCGGCCGAGCCGCGTCGCGAAGTGCGCTATCACCTCGCCGTTTATCGAGTCGCTGGAGCTGATCCGGAATACCCAGGGAGAGATCCCGGTGAGCTGGGGCGAGGTGGTCGCGGTTCCGATCGCCGCGAGATTCCCATCGTAGACCTTGGCGGCGGCCACCATGGCGCCCGAGGTCACGTGCCCTACCACACCCACAACAGCGCGATTGCCCACGAACTCCTGAGCGATGGCGGCGGCGCGCTTGCCGTTGGCGCTGTCGTCACGCTCGAGGAGCTGGATCTTGCGGCCGCGGACGCCGCCGCCCGCGTTGATCTGCGCGACGGCAAGCTCCACTCCCTTCTTCGTCATGTCGCCGCTGTACTCCGAGTAGGGCGCGGCCGCGCCGATCACGATGGGTCCGTCCGAGCCGCCGCCGCACGCGCTCAGGAGTAGGCAGCAGATCGAGAGGATCGACCGAGTTCGCACGTGATGGATGGTGAAGGAGTGGGTAGACCTGTCATCCCCGCGACTTGCGGGGACCCATGTTCGGTCCGGCTAACATGGGTCCCCGCAAGTCGCGGGGATGACGGGCAGTTGTGAAATCGAGTGCTGAGCCTGTCTGAAACGGTTGACGATGTACCCTTCGAGGGTGCAACGCGGAACCGGCCTGAGGGGGTAGAGCGCGCCGCGAGGCCCGGAACTGGTGTCGTACCGACAATTTTGCAATTTTTGCAATCCACACGTGACACCGCGCACTTTTGGGGCTGGCTTTTCGCCCTTTGACCTACTATCATTGCCCCATGTGCACGCAGCATGTAACACCAGCGAGCGCCGAGTGCCGCCCGGGCACCTCCGGCGCCGTTGTACATCTCAAACACCAGGGAGCACCCGACCCCATGACCGCGACCGGCCTTTCCGCTCGTGAACGCGCCATCCAGGCCATCACGTCCAGGCCTGCGCGACTCGCGCCGACCAACAACACCAACGGTGACGGCGCCCGCCCGCACCCGATATCCGAGTACTTCGGCATCAACACCTTCGGCGCGCCGCAGATGCGCGCCAAGCTCCCCGACCACGTCTACGCCAAGCTGGTCTCTTCCATAAAGCACGGTAAGAATCTCGACGTGGAGATCGCGCCCACCGTAGCCCAGGTGATGAAGGAGTGGGCGATATCGCGCGGAGCCACGCACTTCACGCACTGGTTCCAGCCGCAGACCGGCCTCACCGCCGAGAAGCACGAAGCGTTTCTCTCCTTCGACGAAAACCTGGAGCCGGTGGAGTCGTTCTCGGGCGAGCAGCTCATCCAGAGCGAGCCGGATGCGTCGAGCTTCCCGTCGGGCGGGCTGCGTGCGACGTGGGAAGCGCGCGGTTACACGGCGTGGAATCCGGCGAGCCCGGTCTTCATCATCGAGTACGCCGGCGCGCGCACGCTCTGCATCCCCTCGGTGTTCATCGGCTACAACGGCGAGGCGCTCGACGAGATGACGCCGCTCCTGCGCAGCTCCGACGTTCTCTCGCAGCGCGCGATCGAGCTGCTCGAGCTGCTGGGTGACAGGGGTGTCTACCGGGTCTACACCACGCTCGGTCCGGAGCAGGAATACTTCCTGATCGACCGCGACCACTTCGCGATGCGACCCGATCTCGTGATGGCCGGCCGCACGCTCATCGGCGCGCCGCCCCCCCGCGGGCAGCAGCTCGAAGACCACTACTTCGGCGGAATCCCCGAGCGGATCCAGGCGTGCATCTCCGAGGTGGAGCACGAGCTCTACAAGCTCGGCGTGCCGATCGTGATGCGGCACAACGAGGTGGCGCCCTGCCAGTTCGAGATGGCGCCGATCTACGAGGAGACCGACGTGGCGGTGGACCACAACCAGCTCGTGATGGCCGCGCTTCGAAAGGTCGCGCTGCGCCACGGGCTGCAGGTGCTGCTGCACGAGAAGCCCTTCGCCGGGATCAACGGATCAGGGAAGCATTGCAACTGGTCGATGGCGGTCGCGGCCGACAACGACGAGCTGGATGGCGTGAACCTGCTGAAGCCGGGGAAGACTCCGCACCAGAACATCCGCTTCCTCCTCCTGCTCGCCGCCGTGCTGAAAGCCGTGCACAAGCACGCCGGCCTCCTCAGAGCGGGGATCGCCTACTCCGGGAACGACCACCGTCTCGGCGCCAACGAGGCGCCGCCCGCGATCATCTCGGTGTTCATGGGTGAGATGCTCACGCGGGTGATCGAGGACATCGCCAACGGACGCACTGCCCGCAACGCGGAGCAGGCGATGCTGCGACTCGGTGTGGCCAAGCTTCCGCAGATCCAGAAGGATATGACCGATCGCAACCGCACCTCGCCCTTCGCCTTCACGGGGATGAAGTTCGAGTTTCGCGCGGTGGGCGCGTCGCAGTCTCCCGCGCTTCCGATCACGCTGCTCAACGCCGCGGTGGCCGAGGCTCTGGGAGAGCTCACCGCGCGTTTGCGCGAGGAGCTGGAGAAGACCAGCGAGATCCCGACCGCGGCGCTCGTGGTGGTGCGCGAGGTGTTCCGTGAGACGGCGGCGGTGCGCTTCGAGGGGAACAACTACTCCGAGGAGTGGGTGGAG
>DASSNL010000085.1:0-3768 GCA_035688075.1 Gemmatimonadaceae bacterium | reverse complement strand
CCGAGGCCGTTCACTGCTTCCTGCTTCCTGCTTCCTGCTTTCTCTCTCCTCTGCCACTTCAATCAGTTGGAGAGATTCTGGTCCTGCAGCGCCTTCGCGGCCTGGAGGTGGTTCTGCAGCTTCGGGAGTGCCTGCTTCAGCATGGTGACGAGCTGCGGGTCCTTCGCGTTCTGCGCGAAGTCGTTGACGTGGTCGATCACGTTCTGGTGCGCGTCGACCTGCTTGTCCACGTAATCCTTGTCCCAGTCGCCGCCCGCGGCCTTGTCGGTCAGATCCTGGAGCGCATCCTTCCCGCTGCTGCGCAGGTCGCCGATGTCGTCGTTGCTCGCCGTCGCGTAGGTGACGTTCTGCTTCTTCGCGAGCGCCACGGTCTCATCGAGCATCTTCGAGTGGTCGTTGACCATCTTCTTCGCGAACGACTTTACGGACGCGTTGGTTGCCTTTGTGCTCGCCAGCTTGCCGGCGGCTATCTCGGCGGAATCGGCGGCTACCAGGTACGCTACGATGTCGGCGTCCGTCCAGTCACCGTTCAAGGCCGAGCCGACGCGGTTCGAGATCGTATCGCCTGCCACGGCTCCCGCCGATGCGGCCGTGTCGATCGCGGACCCTACCTCGTTCGCGGCACCGCTCGCCGCGCTGTCTGCGTTGGCGAGCGTGTTGTCGCTGCGCGATGAGCACGCGCCGAGCGAAGCGGCGACGGCCAGCGCGAGAGCCGCGCTGCCCAACCGAGTATGCGTGCAGGAGAATGTCTTGATGGTCATCACTGTCCTCCGTTCCGTTTGGAAGTCTCCGCGCGCTCCGAGGCTACGCGGCCGATGCGGGTAGCGGGGGCAAAAACCGTACATCGCCGGAACGGGGGCGTACGATTGGCCCTCACGGTGTGCCCCGCGGGCGGGGGATGACAGGTCGTTCGATGCGCCACTACGCGGTTGGTGACTGAGATCCACGTACATTCGTGATGCCGATCACACTATCTTCGCGCTCGATTTCACGTTGCGAGAACCTCGTCAGTAATTCGATGTCGGAGCGTAGATGGGTGCGGACTTTGCACCTGTCCTGCCGGCGTACCCCGCTGCCCCGCAGCGGAATCGATTCGCCGCAGATCCGCGAAGAACAGGAGGCAAATGATGAGATTCAAGCTCACGGCCATCAGCGCGCTCGCGCTGATCCCATCGCTCGTCGTGGCACAGCAGACCACGAGCGACACGACAATGCGCGACACCACCATGCGCGACACGACGTACACGACGACGTCCGAAGGGAGTCTGGCCGCGCCGAGCGCCAACCTCGGTCTGACCACCGAGCAGGTGAAAGAGCTGCAGAAGGCAATCAACGACAACGGCTGTCACGCCGGTGAGGTGACCGGTACGATCAACGACGCGACTCGTGAAGGCATCAAGTGCGTCCGCGAGTCCAAGAACATCGAAGGCACCGACATAAACGATGTCCTGAAGGAGCTGGGGCTCCCCTTCACCGCTAACAGCTCTGAGAGCGGCAACGCCATGAGCGACACCATCAGCAGTGATACGGTGAGCAGCGACACCACGTCCACCTCCATCTACAGCGACACGACCGACACCACGATGCGGTCCGATACCACGTTCCAGTCGGACACCACGTTCCAGACGGATTCGGGTGCGCTGCAGCGTGACACGTCCACCGTGCCCTACGACACGAGTGCGGTGCACGATACGACGATGATGCACGACACCACCACGGTGCCGGACACCAGCGCCCTGCCGCGCGACACGACGATGTTCCAGAACGACACCACGTCCATGACGCGTGACTCGGTGCCCTCGACGATGCCGTCGACGCCCAACACTCCGACTACGCTCCCCGACACGAGCCGTAGCCCGCTGAAGCCGTAAGGCACTGAAGGCCGGAGGAGCTTCGGCCCTCCAGGAGCCGGAGCATACACGAAGAACCCCGAGCGACACTCACTGCCGCTCGGGGTCTTCTTTTGATTTTCCCGGCGGTAGATTCCTCGCATACACCGAATCGGAGACCGACTCAATGCGCCTGCGCGTCGCAGCCGCCATCCTGTCGCTGGCGACCCTCACCTTCCCCATCACCGGAAGCGCCCAGCAGCAGAAGCAACGCTTCGCCAACCTCGACAGCGCCATCGTCGCGACCCGCTACCTCGCGGGTGGCTCGGGGCCCGAGGACGTGAACTGGATAGACGGCGGCGCGCGCTTCTCCTACACCGACACCGACCCCAACACCGGTGAGGAGACCATCCGCGCGCTCGACCCGGCAACCGGTCGCGACACGCTGCTCTTCAGCGCGAGGGGACTGACCTTCCCCGGGAGCAACGAGCCCTTCACGTATCAATCGTTCCAGTGGGCTCACGACTCCAGGCACCTCGTCTTCCAGACGAACTTCAAGAGCATCTACCGCAACTCCGGCACGGCCGACTACTACGTCTACTCGCTGAACGACCGCTCGATGCAGCTCGCCGCACGCGGCGCGCGCACCGCCGAGCTCTCACCCGATGGCTCGATGCTCGGCTACGAGCGCGGTGGCGACATGTACGTCCAGCCGCTCACCACACACCAGGAGAAGCGGCTCACGAACGACGCCACCGAGCATGTGTACAACGGCCACTTCGACTGGGTATACGAGGAAGAGTTCGGGCTCGCGCAGGCGTGGAACTGGTCGCCCGACAGCCGCTTCATCGCTTTCTGGCAGACCGACGACAGCGCCGAACCGATTGTGCAGCTGACCGACTATTCCGGCCGCCACCCCGACTGGGAGCACATACGAATCCCGCAACCCGGCGACTCCAACGCCACCGTTCGCATCGGCGTGGTGGATGTGAAGAGCGGCCAGCGCACCTGGTTGGACACGGGCGAGAGAGGCGAGTTCTACATCCCGCGCATCTACTGGACGAGCCGGCCCGACACGATCGCGGTGCTCACGCTCAACCGCCCGCAGAACGAGATGAAGCTCTTCTTCTTCGACGTTCACAGCGGCGGGAAGCGACTGGTCATGACCCAGAAGTCGGACGCCTGGATAGACGTCTTCGACTTCTACGCCGGGATCCAGGACATGATGTCCTTCCCCGAGGGGTCGCACGAGTTCTTCTGGATCTCCGACCGCGACGGGTGGCAGCACATCTACCGCTACGACTACTCGGGGAAGCTCATCAACCAGGTGACGAAGGGTAAGTGGAGCGTCACCCGCATCGAGGGGACGGATCCGAAGAGCCAGACCATCTACTACAGCTCCACGCAGCTCTCTCCGCTCCAGCGCCAGCTCTACTCCCTTCGCTTCGATGGAAGCGCGCAGCGCCGCATCACCACCACGGCGGGAACGCACTCGATAAACATGGCGCCCGACACGCGCTACTACATCGACAGCTGGTCCTCCACGGCGCAGCCCACCCAGGTGGAGCTCTGGGCCACGGGGAGCAGGATGATCCGGAAGCTCGAGGACAACGCCGGCGTGAAGCAGTGGCTCGCCACGCACGTCTACTCGGCGCCGGTGCTCTTCGGCTTCACCAGCTCGGATTCCGTGCACATCGACGCTTCGATGGTGCGGCCTGTTCCCTTCGACTCGACGCGCAAGTATCCGGTGATCCTCGACGTGTACGGCGGTCCGGGCTCGCAGCAGGTGTACGACCAGTTCGACGTCAGCGGGTGGACACAGTGGCTGGCGCAGCAGGGCTACATCGTGGTCGGCGTCAACAATCGCGGCACGAACAACTACGGGAGCGCGTTCCAGAAGGCCGTCTACAAACAGCTCGGAAAGTGGGAGAGCCACGAC
>DASSNL010000028.1:0-7020 GCA_035688075.1 Gemmatimonadaceae bacterium | reverse complement strand
TGAGCGCCCCTGTCGCATCAGCTCCACCACGAGGAAGCTGGCCGCGTTGCGGATCATCTCCTCGCCCACACCCGATGCGGTGGCGGCACCGACCTCGTTGTCGACGTACAGGCCCGCACCGATGATGGGGCTGTCGCCGACGCGGCCGTGAAGCTTCCAGGCCATTCCGCTGGTGGTGCACGCCCCGGCTAGCTTGCCGTCGGCATCGAGTGCCAGGATGCCTAGGGTGTCGTGGTCGTGCTCGTCGCCCGGCCTGCCCGAGCGCTCGACGTTCATCTTCGGCTCGTACTCCGACTTCTTCAGCCATTCGCGCCAGGCCTTGCGCGCTTCGTCGGTGAGCAGCGGTTTCTTCTCGAAGCCCTGCGACACGGCGAACTGCTGTGCACCCTCTGCCACGAGCAGAACGTGCGGTGTCTTCTCCATCACGGCGCGCGCCACCGACACGGGATGCTCGATGTCCTCGATCGCGGCGACGGCGCCACAGCGGCCGTCGCCGTCCATGATGCTGGCGTCGAGTGTGAGCACGCCATCGCGATCGGGGTAGCCGCAGTGCCCGACGGTGGAATTGCACAGATCTGCCTCCGCCCAGCGCGCACCGGCCTCGATCGCGTCGAGTGAGGAGCCGCCTCGCGCGAGCACGGGCCACGCCGCGGCGTTGGCGCCGACGCCGAAATCCCAGGTGGACACCACGCGGGCGCCTGCTCCGCCGCGCGGGGCGAGGTCCGCTGACTCGGTCCCCATCATCGTGCGCGGCAGCGCCAGTGCGCCCGTGGCGAGTAGTGAGCTCTGAAGAAACTGTCGGCGGCTGGTCATGGTCGATTCCGGTTGGGGAGATGGATCATTCAAAACACAACCGTCATCCCCGCGCAAGCGGGGACCCATGTTTGGCCGAGTAACATGGGTCCCCGCTTGCGCGGGGATGACGTTCAAGCCTTCGCGGGGATGACGTTCAGGCTTTCGCGGGGATGAGTGTGAACGGCGTCCGCTCTCGCGGGGATGACGAGTTGGGCGGGGTCAGGCGGCGACTAGGGGGAACGCCCACTCGAGGGGTCTTCAGACAAACGCGAAGATCCAGACCCCCGGACCTTTCCTTATATATGTCACGTCGCCGCGACTACCGATTGATCGCCCGCGAGCTCGCGGGCCTCGCCACGGACGATGAGAAGGCGAGACTCCAGGCGTGGATCGCGGCCGATCCCGAGAACCGCCGCACCTGGAACGTAGTCCGCGAGGCCTGGCGGCTCTCGGACGAGAGGGCCGGCCGCTCGAGTTACGATGCCGACGCCGACTGGCCGGCGGTTCGCGCGCGGCTCGACCAGCTTGGCGCCACGGCGGAGCCCCCCGCGCCTCGACGCACTCACGCTCGTCCCTCGCCAGCCACGCAAAGCTGGACGAGACGCGCCGCGATCGGAGCGGCCGCGCTGGCGGCGGGGCTCCTCATCACCTGGTCCGTCTCGAGACTCGTGTGGCCCGGGAACAGCAAGCCCGCCGTAGCCGAGGTGATGGCGGCGCGCGGGACGACGAAGGAAGCGATCCTTCCCGACGGATCGCACGTGCGGCTCGGTGCGGAGTCGTCGATTCGCTACGCGGCGGCGTTCGACGAGCCGACCCGTGAAGTCGAGCTGCAAGGGATGGCGTACTTCGATGTGGTCCACGATCCCGCGCGGCCGTTCATCGTGCACGTGCAAAACGGGATCTCCACGAGAGTACTCGGCACGCGCTTCGTGGTGTTCGCCTACCCGGAGACTCCACGCGTACAGGTGGCAGTAGCCGAAGGTCGCGTCGCCCTGCGCAGCGGAGGGCCGGCGCCCGCCGAGGTGACGATCGGCGCCGGTGAGGCAGGCCAGATCGGCGGCGACGCGGCTCCCACGGTGGCAAAGGACACGTCCGTCGACGCTCACTTCGCGTGGATGCGCGGGGTGCTGGTGCTGAAGGATCGGCCGCTGGCGGAAGCGCTCGTGCAGCTCGAGCGCTGGTACGACGCGCCGCTGAAGGTCGAGGACCCGCACCTCGCATCGCGGCTGATCTCCACCACCGCCGGCTCCGTTCCACTTCAAAACGTGCTCGAGAACATCACGCTGGCCCTCGGTGCCAGAAGCGTCGTGCGTGGTGATACGACGGTGATCGTGCCATGAACGTACTCGATCCAGCGGTCGCATCGGCTCCGACGCCGCGCCGACCGTCGCTCCACTCGATCCGGAGATGAGGATGCGTTTCAAGTGCAGGCATTCGCTGGTCGCGGCCACGTGCCTCCTACTCGTTGCGCCGCTGCTCTCCGACGTGAGCGTGCAGGCCCAGGAGCCCTCCACGGATCCGCACGCGAGTTCGGCCTATGCTTCGGTGCCGAGAAGCGGGCCGTTGCAGCATGCCGCCCAGGCAACGACGATCGCGATCGATCTGGAAGGTGTATCTCTCGACAGCGCCCTGGATACGATCGCGCGATTGGGGCATCTGCGGCTGACGTACAGTCGCGACGTGCTCCCAGCGGGGCGCCGCGTCACACTGCGTTCGAGCGCGATCTCCCCCATCGAGGCGCTGCGCCGGGTGCTTCAGGGCACGAGGCTCGAGCTGCGCGCATCGGAGCAGGGCGACGTCACGATCTTCCTCCCGGTGGGGACGACGTCCACGCAGGCGCAGGGCACGATCAGCGGCACCGTGACGGATTCCGCGACCGGCGATCCGCTCGCTGATGTGACGATCGGAGTCGAGGGCACGCGGCTCACGACGAAGACGCAGGTCGACGGACGCTTCACGCTCGACGACGTCCCGGCCGGCGCGTACACGGTGCAGGCCCGGCTCCTCGGCTATGCGCCGCAACGGCAGACGGTGACGGTGAGGGACGACGAGACAGTCACGCTGCGCTTCGCACTCCAGCGCACGGCGACCGTTCTCGAGAATGTGGTAGTGGTCGGCTACGGGACGCAGGAGCGCCGCGAGCTCACCGGCTCGATTTCCTCGGTGCATGGCGATGAGATCGTCAATGTCCCCGCACCTACACTCAGCTCGGCGCTGGAGGGGCGGGCCGCGGGGCTCGAAGTGGTATCGTCGGGCGTGCCGGGACGCGACGCATCCTTCCGCATCCGGGGAATCACCACCATCGGCAACAGCAATCCGCTGGTAGTGATAGACGGGGTGCCGACGATGTCCGGACTGAACGAGCTGAACCCGGGCGACATCGCATCCGTGGAGGTGCTCAAGGACGCGTCGGCGGCGGCGATCTACGGCTCCCGCGGCGCGAACGGCGTAGTCATCATCACGACGAAGAGCGGCGGCGACGACGGCCTGCGCTTCCATGCGTACGGCGGTTACCAGCAGGTCCCGCAGATGGTGCACATGCTGAACGCGTCATCGTTCGCGGAGCTGCACAACGAGATGATGGAGAACGCGGGCCTTCCCACCAACCCCGCCTTCACGGATCCAGCCTCGCTCGGCGGAGGCACCGACTGGCTCGGCACTCTCGTGCGCCAGGCACCGATCCAGAGCTACATGGGCGCCTACAGCACGGCCAACGAGCGCTCGAAGATGTACGTCTCGGCCAGCATGCTGCGGCAGGACGGCGTGATCATGCACACCGACTACGATCGGTACACGCTGCAGCTCAACTCGGACACGCGCGTCCGCGACTGGCTCTCCTTCGGCAACAACCTCACGCTGAACCACGACGTCAACCGGAGCGGAAGCTACAACATCCAGGCGGCCATGGGGGCCCAGCCATCGCAGCCCGTCTTCGACGCGGACGGCAAGTACTCCGGTCCGCAGGGGCGCTCCGAATGGGTGGGCGACATCGTGAACCCCATCGGTCAGGCATCGCTGATCCACAACACCACGAGCGGCTACAACGTCATCGGGTCCGTGCACGGCGACCTCTCCTTCGCGGACCACCTGAGTCTCCGCACGAACCTGGGGATGCAGGCCAACTTCTGGCGCGATCGCACCTGGTCGCCGAAGTACGACTGGCAGCCGATCCCTCAGGAGGAGGCGTACCTCTCGGAGCAGGACAACCGGAGCATCACGTGGCTGGTGGACAACACGCTCACCTGGGACCGCGTCTTCGCGGACGCCCATCACGTCAAGCTCATGGTCGGCACCAGCGCGCAGGCCAATCATGCGAACTACATGAAGGGAGCGGTGGAGGGGTTCCAGAGCGACAGGACGCAACAGCTGGGCAACGGAGTCCTCCCCCCCACGCTGGGCGGGACCGAATCGCGCTGGGGACTCCTCTCCTACATGGGTCGCGCGAACTACTCGTACGACGACCGGTACTTTCTCACGGCGACGCTGCGCCGCGATGGATCGTCGCGCTTCGGCGAGGGGAGTAAGTGGGGACTTTTCCCCTCGCTCGCGGCGGCGTGGCGAATCTCCAACGAGTCCTTCTTCCCGAAGTCCGGATTCATCGACGATCTGAAGCTGCGCGCCGGGTACGGGGAGACCGGCAACCAGGAGATCGGCAACTACGCCTTCGCGTCGGTGCTCCAGACGGTGCAGTACAATTTCGGCGGCGGCATCGTCAGCGCGGTGGTTCCGTCGGTCATGCCGAACCCCGGCGTCCACTGGGAAACGGTCAAGCAGTGGAACGTGGGACTCGATGCCAGCGCGTTCGACTCGCGCGTGCGGCTGTCGCTGGACGGCTACGTGAAGAACACGACCGGGATGCTGGTGCCGATGTCCGTTCCCGTCACCACCGGCTACTCGGACATCGTCACACCGTACATCAATGCCGGCCGGATCCAGAACCGCGGCTTCGAGGCGTCGCTCTCCACGGACAACCTGCGCGGCCCGGTCAGCTGGACCACCAATCTGATCTTCGCGACCAATCGCAACCGGGTGCTGAGTCTCAACGATACCGTCCCGCTTCCGATCGGGTGGATCGACTTCAATTACATGGTAGGGCGGATCCAGGCCGGCCACCCGATGAACGCCTTCTACGGATTCATGACGAACGGCGTCTTCCAGTCGCAGGATGAAGTGGACGCGTACGCCGTGCAGGTGCCCGGGGCAGATCCGTACAGCCGCACGTCGCCCGGAGACATCCGCTTCGTGGACCTGAACAACGATGGTGTCATCAACGATGCCGACCGCACCTTCATCGGCGACCCCAACCCCGACTTCACCTTCAGCGTCGGCAACTTCGTGAGGGTCGGCGGCTTCGATCTGAGCGTCATGTTCCAGGGTGTGGTGGGCAACGACGTCTTCAACGCCAACCGTATCTGGACGGAAGGGATGTCCTCCGCCCGCAACCAGACGACGGAGGTGGAGAGGCGGTGGAGGGGGGCTGGCACGAGCAACAGTATGCCGCGAGCCGTATTCGGGGATCCCAACGGCAACTCACGCGCGTCGGACCGCTACATCGAGGATGGCTCGTACCTCCGGCTCAAGGAGCTCACGCTGGGCTATACGCTTCCCGCCGGAATCTCGCGACAGATCCACTCATCTGCGGCGCGCCTGTATCTGAGCGGGCGCAATCTCCTGACCTTCACCCACTATACCGGCTTCGATCCGGAAGTCGGGATCGACGGCATCGACAACAACGTGTACCCCGTCACGCGCACGCTCAGCGTGGGCGTGGACCTCGCCTTCTGACGCATGCGAACAAGTCCATCGAGGACGCGGCTTCCCATGATCTCGCGCAGACAGTTCGCGGGGCTCGCCATGGCCCTGCTGCTCGCAGGTTGCAACGGCATTCTGGAGACGGAGCCGCCGGATTCCATCAACTCGGCGAACTTCTTCACCACCGAGGACGATGCGATCGCGGCGATCAACGGCGCCTATCAGCCGCTGCAGTGGCCGAAGCTGTACAACATGCGGATGTGGACCACGGACATCATCGCCGGGAACAGCGTGGTGGGTGCGGGCGGCGGGACGGATGGCATCGAGACGAAGAACCTCGCCGATTTCGTCGCGCTGAGCTCGAACCCCGGCGTGCTCGATCTCTGGCGCGGCCCCTGGCCAGGGATCCTGCGGGCGAATCTGGTGCTGGCCAACGTGCCGAAGATGAACATCAGCGAATCGCTCAGGAATCGCATCGTCGGTGAAGCTCATTTCCTGCGCGCGCTCTACTACTTCAACCTCGTCCGCTTCTTCGGCGCCGTTCCCAAGATCACCGAGCCTCAGAACCCCGGCGACGACATCCGCCCCGTTCGATCGCCGGCGTCGGAGATCTACGACGAGATCATCATCCCGGATCTCGAGCAGGCGATGTCGCTCCTCCCGCCACGCGAGAGCTACACGGGCGCGGATGTGGGACGTGCCTCGAAGGGGAGCGCCACGGGGCTCCTCGCCGAGGTGTATCTCACGCTCGGAAACTGGCAGAAGGTCGTCGACCTGACGAGCCAGGTGGAAGCGCTCGGATACACGCTGAACGAGAAGTACGAATGGAACTTCGACCCGACCCGCGAGAACGGTCCGGAGTCGCTCTTCGAGGTCCAGTACTACGGGAAGACCAGCTTCGATTTCTGGAGCGACCAGAACCAGTCGGCGTGGCACAGCACTTTCATGGGGCCGCGCAACTCCGGGCTCGTTGCCGGGGGATATGGGTGGAATCAGCCGACGCAGGAGTTCGTGGACTCGTACGAGCCGGGAGACAAGCGGAAGGACGTCACCATTCTCTACGAGGGGGGGCCGGCGTTCGACGGCCAACAATACAGCGCCGCCTACTCCACCACCGGATACAACGTGCGAAAGTTCCTGGTCCCGCTCTCGGTAGCCGGCACTTACGACGCCGACCCGCTGAACTTCCCGGTGCTGCGCTTCGCCGAGATCCTGCTGATGCAGGCGGAGGCGCTGAATGAGCTCGATCGCACCAGCGAAGCGGAGGAGCCGCTCAACCGCGTGCGGCGGCGCGCCGGACTCGGCGACATCACCGGCCTCTCGCAGGACGACTTCAGGAACGCCGTGCTGCACGAGCGGCGCATGGAGCTCGCGTTCGAGGGGAAGCGCTGGTTCGACCTGATACGCATCGATGGAGGGCAGTACGGCCTCGACTTTCTGCATTCCATCGGGAAGGCGAACGCGAACGCCAAC
>DASSNL010000021.1:0-7817 GCA_035688075.1 Gemmatimonadaceae bacterium | reverse complement strand
ACGCCGGGGACGAGCTTATCGGCAACACATTCCGGCTCATCACGCATCCGGATGACCTGACTCGGGACCTGGAACGCCGGCAGCGTATGCTCGACGGCGAGCTCGATCGCTGCCGGGTCGAGAAGCGCCTGCTCCACAAGGACGGATACTGGGTCTGGGTGGAGCTGAATGCGGTCGTCGTGCGAGACGCGCTGGGCGCGCCGCTGTACTTCATCGCCCAGTTCCAGGACATCACGGAGCGGAGGCGCGCCGAGGCGGCGCTCCGCGAGAGCGAGGCGCGTTACGAGCGCATCGCGGCCAACGTACCGGGGATCGTCTACCAGTTCGTCTACCTCCCTGACGGCAGCCAGCACTTCACCTTCGTGAGCGAGGGCGCGCGCACGCTGTGCGGAGTCGCGCCCGAGGCGATCCTGCGGGATCCCAGTGCACTGTTCGGCCTGATCCATCCGGAGGATCGGGCGGGGATGCACAGCTCGGGTCAGGCCGCTGTAACGGAGCTCAGACCCTGGCGTTGGGAGGGCCGACTGGTGCTCTCCACGGGGGAGCAGCGGTGGGTGCAGGCCGCCTCGCGCAACGCGCGCCAGCCGGATGGGAGTGTCCTGGCCGATGGCCTCATCATGGACATCACCGCGCCGCGTACGCTCGAGGAGCAGCTCCGCCAGTCGCAGAAGATGGAAGCCGTGGGTCAGCTCGCCGGCGGGGTCGCCCACGACTTCAACAACATCCTCACCGCCATCGCTGGCTTCGCCGAGTTCCTGCAGGACGAGTTCGCGCCGGGCGATCCGCGCAGGGAGGACGTGGGGGAGATCCTCAAGGGTGCGCACCGGGCTGCATCGCTCACCGCTCAACTGCTTGCCTTCAGTCGCAAGCAGGTGCTGCGCTCCGAGGTGCTCGATCTCAACCAGGTGGTCGCGCAGATGACCACGATGCTTCGCCCGCTCCTCGGCTCATCGCTGCACCTCGTCACGCTCCCCGCGCCTCGAGCGGTCCCGGTGCTGGCCGACCGCACGCAGCTCGAGCAGGTGATCATGAACCTGGCGGTGAATGCGCGCGATGCGATGCAGGGCGGCGGCACGCTCACCATCGAGATCGGCATCTCTCCCGCCGAGTCGGGCGCACCGCAGCGAGCGACGCTGGTGGTGAGCGACACCGGCGTCGGGATGTCGCCCGAGGTAGTGGCCCGCGTCTTCGAGCCGTTCTTCACCACCAAGCCGCCTGGTCAGGGATCGGGGCTCGGCCTCGCCACGGTGGACGGAATAGTTCAGCAATCGGGCGGGACGATCAGCGTCGAATCACGCCCGGGCGAGGGCACGAGCTTCACCATCACCCTTCCCGTGGCTCCGTCTCAACGGCCCAGACCCACGACTGGCGAGCTAGCGGTCATCCGCGACGTGAAAGAGGGGGAGGGGAGCCAGCCGGCTGGGACAGTACTGATCGCGGAGGACGAGGAGGCGGTGCGGGCGATCGCCCAGCGCCTCCTCGTGCGGGCAGGCTACCGGGTGCTCACCGCCCGGCACGGCGCCGATGCGCTGCGCGTCCTGTCCGAGGCGGATGCCACGGTGGACGTACTCCTCTCGGACGTCGTGATGCCCGAGATGGGAGGGGTGGAGCTCGCAGCGCGAGCGGTGGAGATGATTCCAGGTCTGCCGGTGGTCCTGATGTCGGGGTACACCGACAAGGATCTCGGTCCGATCAACGAGGAAGGGATGGTCGCCGGCTTCATATCGAAGCCGTTCACGTCCGAAACGCTGCTGGGGACGGTGAAGGCGGCGGTGCGTTCCGGGTACATCGCATCGTGAGTCGATTCATGATCGGTGGGCCAGCCACGGCCGATACACCGACGTCGGACGGTATCGCCTTCGGAAGTTTTGCGTTGCGCCTCCGCGCACTGGTGGTGGACTCGGTGGTGCTGGCGTGCGCGCTAGTGGCGATCGTCATGTTCATCTCGGTCGCCGATGCGGTCCCCGGCGCCGGTCGCGTCGGCGTGATCGTCATGGCCGCGCTACTCATCTTATACGAGCCGTTTCTCGTGGCGCGGCGTGGTGCGACCGTTGGCCACCGGCGCGCGAACCTGCGCGTCGTGTACGACCGCACCGGGGAGCACCCGGGCTTCGTACGCGCATTCGTGCGTTACGTACTCAAGACGATCTTCGGTGCGCCGTCTTTCCTGCTCATGGCACTCACTCGCCGTCATCAGGCGCTGCACGATCGCTTGACCGGCACTACGGTACGCATCGACGATCCAGGTCTGGCACACGAAGCCGACATCGCGTGGGAGAGACCGGCTGGAGAGCTGGAGCCGATCGGGGCAGCATCGCGAGCTCGCCGGGTGTTGGTGATTCTCGCCTATCTCGTTCTGGTGTTCGTCGTGTTCAACGTGCTGACATGGGCACTCGTGTCGGGTGCCTGCATATTGGAGAGCCGTTGTACGCCCGGTGACGATCGCATCCAGGGCGTGCTCGGTCTAGCCTGGATCGTTGGAAGCGCATGGTGCCTCATCGCGGGGTGGCGCGGTCGCCTCTGGGGATGTCGTCCGCGGAAGAGCATGCTGGCTCGAGATTCTAGCGGTGCGTGACAGTGTATCCGGTCTACTTCCAGACATGCCAATAATGCGTACGAAATTCACCCGGAGGCAACGCAGCGAGATAGAGCGAAACGCCCGCGTCAAGCGCGAACGGCGGCAGAAGGTCAGGCTGCGTGAGGAGCTTCGGGCTCTGGTAGTGGTCCTTGCTGTGTGTGGCCTCGGCATACTCGTTCTGGAGCGAACCCGTCTGGGTGATATGCCGCTGCCGTGGTGGGCGATCATCGTCCCTGGTGGCGCGTTGTTCTTTCTGATGGGGCTACGCACTCTCGTCCGCCAACTTCGAGCGGCGCGCTGGCCGGCGACGACGTGCAGAATAGAATTCACTGACATCGAGGCCCTGTCGTCCCGCGTGGGCACGTTCTGGCAGCCGGTCGTATCCTACGTCTACCAGGTAGAGGGCAAGGAGTACACGAGCGACGTCCTGCGAATCATCGGGCCTGGCTTATCGTATTCAGATGCCGCGGCCCGCGTCTCGCGGTACGTTCCGGGTACCACTCGGCGGTGCTACTTCAACCCCGCCAATCCGAAAGATGCCGTGCTAGAGCGTCGCATAAACTTCCATAGGCCCATTCTCTTCATGGCCATCGGCGTCGGCGTCCCTCTTTGGGTATACCTGTCACCCTGATCTGGAGCGGCCGCCAGCTATCATGGTGCGGCAGTGCGTCATGTCAGCCGCAATCTCCTTGCAGAGACACCCCACCGGAACAGCATGATCTGTGAGCGCTGCGGCCGGCGTGAGGCGACACATCATCTCCTCGTTCTTCACAGGCTGGAAGACGACGAAATCCCACCACCGGATCCTGATCTTCCTGTAGAGTTCGAGGAGCCGCACCAGCCGACGTACACCGCGCCGAACGTGTGTGCCGAATGTTTCGCTGCAGCCAATCCGAATCACGGATTTCTCCGTGCTTTCATGCGCGAGCGCGAAGAGGCGGTTGCCGCTCGCCTGCGCGAGATACCGCAGGAGGCGCCTTCACCAGTCGTCACCGAGCTCGCGGAAGCCGTAATGCTCGCCAGCACGGCGGAGCCAGCAAGCCTTGCGACACTCAAGGCAAGCCTGATCGCGCTCGCCGAGTTCCTCGCCTCAGCGGCCGGACGCACGCACGCCAACTGCGTGACGGTAGAGCGCCTGTTCGATCGCGTTGAAAGTTGGCGGCGCGTGAATCGCAATCGGGCACGTTGGCAGTACTTGCCCGAGGAGTATCGGGACTTGCTGATGTCGTTCGGATGCGTGGAGCTGACGTTCGCCGACCCGGAGCTCGCCGAGCAGATGGAGGCAACGCCCGAGCAGTTGCTGACTTCGGCGCGGGCGTTGACTGTGGCGGGCGGTGCTGGTTTTGGCGAGTAGATAATGATCGAAGAGAGAGCCGTGAACGGACCGTTGTCACAGAGGGTCGCCATCGTCACCGGAGGCGGGCGCGGGCTGGGGCGCGCGATGGCGCTGGGCCTCGCCCGCGCGGGTGCACGCGTCATCGCGACGGCCGCGCGCGAGCGTGGCGAGATCGATGAGGTGGCGCGTGAGAGCCGCAACATCGTGCCACTTCTCGCGGATGTCACGCGGGAGGAGGACTGCGCTCGTGTAGTCGCCGAGGCGATGACGCGCTTCGGCCGGCTCGACGTGCTGGTGAACAACGCCGGCCGAGGGATGAAGTACGTGAGCGAGAGCTTCATGACCGAGCCGACGCGCTTCTGGGAGGTCGAGCCCGCGACGTGGCGCATGGTGATCGACACCAACGTCAACGGCCCGTTCCTCATGGCTCGCGCGGCCGCGCCACGGATGCTCGCTGCGGGTTGGGGTCGCATCATCAACGTATCCGTCTCGCGGGGGACGATGCGGCGTGCGGGTTTCTCTCCCTACGGCCCGTCGAAGGCGGCGCTCGAATCGGAGACCATCATCTGGGCGCAGGACCTTGCCGGCAGTGGCGTCATGGTCAACGCGCTGCTGCCGGGCGGTGCCACTTTTACAGGGATGATCCCCGACGACTTCCCCGCAGAGCGTCGCGCAAAGCTGCTGCAGCCAGAGGTGATGGTGCCGCCGCTCCTGTGGCTCGCCTCCGAGCGCTCGGACGGCGTGACCGGTATGCGCTTCGATGCCTCGCGGTGGCGCGCCGACCTCCCCGAGAGCGAAGCGGCCGCGTCGGCAAGCGAAAATGCCGGTTGGCACGGCCCGTGATCGATGAGGTCAGACTCCTCTCGCAGAGGTGAGCTCCATGCCGTGTCTCCTAGCGATATTCGCCCTGCTCACGCCGCGAATCGTCATCGCGCTCCTCTGGTTCTTCACGAGTTGGTTCCATGGCATCTTCAATAGCATCCTCTGGCCTATCCTCGGATTCATCTTCCTGCCGACCACGCTGCTCTGGTATTCCGCGGTGCAGCACTGGTTCGGAGGTCAGTGGACGGTCTGGCCCATAGTAGGCCTGGTCGTGGCGCTGATCATCGACGTCTCCCCGGCGCGCGGCCGGCGGTCACGGTGATGGGAGAGCTCGCGGATCCGCGTTCAGTCAGCCATGGGACGCGGGTGCTTCTCCAGCTCCTCGCGCAGCTCGGCCTGCCGCGACCGGAAGCGGAGCCAGTAGACGAGGCGACGGAACGGGCGCATCGGGCGCATGGAGATCGTCGCGCGCCTCAGGCGTAACGAAGGACGGCGTGGATCGCGCCGATCATGCGCTCGAACTCTTCCTGTTCCGCCGAGAGCTGCTTTCGACCCGCGGCCGTCAACGTGTAGAATCGTGCGCGGCGATTGTTCTCCGACTTCCCCCACTCGGCGCGCACGTAGCCGTCGAGGAGGAGTCGCTGGAGGGCGGGGTAGAGCGAGCTCTCGCCGACCTGCAGCACATCCTTCGATATCTCGCGCAAGCGCTGCGCGATGCCATAGCCGTGCAGCGTGTCATTGCGCAGGACGCGGAGGATCATGAGGTCGAGCGTGCCGGGAAGCAGCTCGAGGGGACCGCCGGATCGTGGCACCGTTGCCTCTCCCATCGATAGACGAGGGGACGATCGCACCGAGGTCGGGGAATGTCAAGACCTATCGATAAGCGATGGGAGCGCGCGCGAAAGCTGTTCCGCATAGGCCGGCCGCAGCACGCGTGACGGCGAGTGATGGCCGAGGCTGCTTGAAGGCGTGGTTCGGAGTCGGAAGCCTCCAGCTTCCGAGCGGCTTCCGAGTGCTGTGCCGGTGCCCGGAGGGCGTCTCGTATGGATTGGGCCGAAACGCCCCTTGCGGGGTACGACCGAGGATCGGATGGTAGGAGACCCTCATTCAGGAGGCGGGCCATGCGTAAATTTCTCGTTCGCGCGCTCCTTGGCCGTACTACCCTCGTCGCGATGCCGCTCGCGATGCTCTCACTGGGTCCTACGCCGTTGACCGCCCGACAAAGTCGAATCGCCGGTGCACCGGGTACGGCGCCAGTAGTGATAGTTGGGAGCGTGACCGACGCGGCGAGCCATGCACCCATCGCGGGTGCCACCGTCTCCGTACAGGGCGGCAGCCTTGGCGCCACCACCGACGGCTCCGGGCGCTACCGGCTCTCGCTTCCGGCCTCGGTGCGCGGGACATCGATCACCGTGGCGGCTCGGCGCATCGGCTACCAGCCCGTGAGCCGCAAGGTGCGCATCGATGCGGACAGTCTCACACTCGACTTCGCCCTGCGTGCAGCGTCGCTGAAACTGTCCGAAATGGTCGTCACGGGCGTGGCAACGTCGGTCCAGGCGCGATCGGTGGGCAGCGCCGTTGCGCCGGACGTCCACCGCTGCAACCACGACTGCACGTTCAACACGGAGTCGTACGACAAGATCGAGGACAATCCCTTCCTCGCCGTCCGCGGCAACCCGCGCTCGACCTTCTCGATCGATGTCGACCGCGCCTCGTACAGCAATGTTCGTCGCTTCATCAACTACGGCCAGCGCCCGCCCAAGGACGCCGTGCGCATCGAGGAGCTCGTCAACTACTTCTCGTACGACTATCCCGCTCCTACCGGTGACGTCCCCTTCGCGGTGACCACCGATGTCGCGAACGCACCGTGGAATGGTGCGCATCGTCTCGTGCGCATCGGGATCCAGGGGAAGAAGATGGCGCTCGGCGAGCTCCCGCCGAGCAATCTGGTCTTCCTGATCGACGTCTCGGGGTCGATGCAGGATGAGGACAAGCTCCCACTCCTGAAGTCGGCGTTCCGGCTGCTCGTGAACCAGCTGCGTCCCGAGGACCACGTGGCGATCGTGGTCTACGCGGGAGCCGCCGGGCTCGTGCTGCCTTCGACCCCGGGGAACGAGAAGCGGCGCATCCTCGACGCCATCGACTCGCTGGAAGCCGGCGGTTCCACGGCGGGCGGCGCGGGGCTCCGGCTCGCGTACGACGTCGCGAAGGAGAACCACATCGATGGCGGCATCAACCGCGTCATCCTCGCGACCGACGGTGACTTCAATGTGGGCGTCTCGAGCGACGCCGAGATGGTGCGGCTCATCGAGGAGAAGCGCGAGCAGGGGACGTCGCTCACGGTGCTCGGCTTCGGCACGGGGAACCTCAAGGACTCCAAGATGGAGAAGCTCGCCGATCACGGGAACGGCCACTACGCCTATGTGGACAGCTTCAACGAAGCCAGGAAAGTTTTCGTGCGCGAGATCGGCGGCACGCTCGCGGCGATCGCGAAGGATGTGAAGGTGCAGGTGGAGTTCAACCCCACGCGCGTCGCCTCGTACCGGCTGATCGGTTACGAGAACCGCATGCTCCGCGACGAGGATTTCAACGACGACAAGAAGGATGCGGGCGATCTCGGTGCCGGGCACTCGGTGACCGCGCTGTACGAGGTGGTGCCCGTGGGCGCACCGGATGCCGATTCGATTCGGAAAGCCGACCCGCTCCGCTACCAGAGTACGGAGGTGAGTGGCGAGGCAGCGGGGAAGGACGAGCTGCTCTACGTGAAGCTCCGCTACAAGGAGCCGTCTGGAGGGGCGAGCAAGCTGCTCACGCACGTCGTGCGAGATCGCATCGTGGAGCCGTCTGGCGATTTCCGGTTCGTGGCTGCGGTCGCGGAGTTCGGCATGCTGCTGCGCGACTCGCCGTACAAGGGGAAGGCGAACTTCGATCAGACGCTATCGCTCGCCGAGGCGGGACGCGGGGCGGACGAGAATGGCGATCGTGGGGAGTTCATCTCACTCGTGCGCTCGATGCAGAGGATCGCGAGCGCGGAGCATGTGTCGGACAACCGGTAGCGAACGACGGGGTCAGGTCTTGCAT
>DASSNL010000015.1:0-8067 GCA_035688075.1 Gemmatimonadaceae bacterium | reverse complement strand
TTTGGGCAGCCGATGCACGATGCAAGACCTGACCCCGTCGTTAAAGACCTGACCCCGTCGTTGCCCGGAACGCTTCATGCAAACCAGTGCGTGACGCGGGCGGAGTGATGGCGCGAAGCGCGTGCAACGGCGGACCAGGAGGTCGTTTCGGTGAAAGTCATGGTTCGGCGCGTGATGCTTCTCGTCACGCTGCCGGCAGTCGTGCTGCTGTGGGGATGCTCGGAGCGAAGCGGCGGACAAGCCGATGGCACCGACGCGTTCGCCGCAGCAGGCCACAATGCGAGACCTGACCCAGCCGTCCTCCGCGTATGCTCCGATCCCAACAACCTCCCCTTCTCGAACGAGAGGGGCGAAGGCTTCGAGAACCGCATCGCGTCGCTCCTGGCGAAGGAGCTGAACGTACCGGTCAGCTACACATGGTGGGCGCAGCGACGCGGCTTCATCCGTAACACGCTGCGCGCGGGCCGCTGTGATGTCGTCATGGGAATACCGCGCGCCGATGAGATGGTGCTCACGACGGAGCCGTACTACCGCTCCACTTATGTGTTCGTCTGGCGCGAGGACCGCCACTACGCCATCCGCTCCTTCGACGACCCACGCCTGAAGAAGTTGAAGGTAGGCGTTCACGTGATCGGCGACGACTACAACGCACTGCCGCCGGGGATGGCACTCGCGCGGCGCGGGATCGTGAAGAATGTCGTGGGCTACAGCATCTACGGCGACTACTCGCGGCCGAGCCCGCCCTCGGAGCTCATCGGAGCCGTGGCCGATGGAAAGGTGGACGTAGCGATCGCGTGGGGCCCGCTCGCGGGCTACTACGCGACGCGCGAGCGGGTGCCGCTGGAGATCACTCCCGTCTCGCCGCGGATGGCGATGCCGGGAATGCCGTTCGAATACGCCATCTCGATAGGTGTGCGGCGCGGCGACAGCACGCTGGCGAGGACGATCGACGAGATCCTCGCGAAGCGCCACGATGACATCGAGCGAATCCTCCGCTCGTACGGCACGCCGCTCGTCGACGAGCCGGGAGAGATCGGCGTCGCCTCGACGCTCGCCGGGGAGCCGCGGACGGGGAAGTGAGCGCGCACGGCGATCGCGTCGGTCGCGGGTGTGAGCGGCTCGCGTGGCTCGCTCTGGTGGCTCTCGCGCCGTCGGCGTGCAGCGAGGCACCGTCGATGATGCGTCCCGCGAGCAGACCCGCGCACACTCTCTCGGTCCTCGGCTGGTGGCTGCTGGCCATCGCTATTCTGGTGGTCGTGATCATCGGCGTCCTCGAGCTGATCCCCATCATCCGACATAGAGGGAGTACGCTCGCCGACACGGCGCTCGTGAACACGGCGCCGAGCACTCGCTGGATCGTCATCGGGGTCGTGCTGACCGGCCTCACTCTCCTCGGTACCTTCGCGTACTCGATGGTGGTAATGGGAGAGACGGTCAGCCCCGACGAGCGCCCCGCACTCACCATCGAGATTACCGGACACCGGTGGTGGTGGGAAGCGCGCTATCCGCGCACAAAGTCGTCAATGAGCTTCACGACAGCCAATGAGCTGCACATTCCCGTGGGCGTGCCGGTGCGCCTGGAGGTGGCGTCGGCAGACGTGATCCACAGCTTCTGGGTACCGCGGCTGCACGGGAAGATCGACCTGATCCCCGGGGTACGAAACCAGTTCTGGATCCGCGCCGACTCCGCAGGCCGCTATCGCGGCCAGTGCGCCGAGTACTGCGGCCTGCAGCACAGCAACATGGCTCTGTACGTGACTGCGGAGAGCGCCGAACAGTTCCGGAATTGGCTCGCCCTCCAGTCGCGCCCTGCCGCCGCCCCGCAAGGGAGCGAGGCAGCACGCGGACTCCAGCGCTTCATGCAGACGTGCGCGCTCTGCCACACCGTGCGCGGCACCGAGGCGAAGGGCGTCATGGGACCCGATCTGACGCACGTGGCGAGCAGGGAGACGATCGCGGGTGCCGCGCTGACCAACAACCGCGGCAACCTCTCGGGGTGGGTGGTCAATGCGCCGAGCCTCAAGCCGGGCACCCTGATGCCTCGCATCGACCTGGAGCCCGATGAGCTGCACGCCGTGGTGAGCTACCTGGAGACGCTGCGCTGATGCGGAGGGGGATGTGGCGACGCTAGCAGAGCGTCTAGAGACAGTGTGGGAGCCGCCCAGAAGTGTGTACAGCACGCTGGCGAGCGTGGACCACAAGGTCATCGGGAAGCGCTACCTCGTGACCGCGTTCGTGTTCCTCATCATCGGCGGAGTGGAGGCGGCGGTCATCCGAGCGCAGCTGACTCACTCGAACGAGCATCTGCTCTCACCCGAGGCGTACAACCAGCTCTTCACGATGCACGGGCTGACCATGATCTTCTGGTACGCCTTTCCGATCCTCTCCGGGTTCAGCAACTACTTCTTCCCGCTGATGATCGGCTCGCGCGACATGGCGTACCCGCGGATGAACGCCTTCAGCTACTGGTGCTTCCTCCTCTCGGGAGTGTTCCTGTATACCGGGTACGCCCTGGGCCTCGGTCCCGATCGCGGCTGGTTCGCGTACGCACCGCTCACCGAGCGCCTCTACGCGCCCGGGATCAACATGGACTTCTACACGCTGGCGCTGATCTTCCTCACGATCTCGGGGACCGTGGGCTCGATCAACTTCATCGTAACCGCGTTCAAGCTGCGAGCGCCGGGGATGTCGCTGGGGCGGCTGCCGCTCTTCATGTACGGGACGCTCACTGCGTCGTTCTCGATCATCTTCGCGCTCCCGTCGCTCTCGGTCGCGTGCGTGTTCCTCTACCTCGATCGAAAGTTCGGCACGCACTTCTTCGACCCCGGAGGCGGAGGGAGCGCCATCCTCTGGCAGCACCTCTTCTGGATCTTCGGCCACCCCTGGGTCTACGTCGTGGTGCTGCCGGCGCTGAGCTTCGTCTCCATGATCATTCCCACCTTCGCACGACGCCCGATCGTGGGATACACGTGGAACGCGCTCGGTGTCGTCATGACCGGGGTGATCGGCTTCGGCGTGTGGGTCCATCACATGTTCGCCACCGGGCTCCCACCCATGGCGATGAGCTTCTTCAGCGCGGGGAGCATGACGGTGGTGATCCCGAGCGCGATCTCGATCTTTGTATGGCTCGCCACCATATGGCAGGGGCGGGTCGTGCCCACCACTTCGATGCTCTTCGCGCTCGGCTTCATCTTCCTCTTCGTGATCGGCGGCGTGTCGGGCGTGGTCACCGCAGCCACTCCGTTCGACTGGGCGATCACCGACACGTACTTCGTGGTCGCGCACATTCACTACGTGCTCGCGGGGATCAACCTCTTCCCGGTGATCGCCGCGTTCTACTACTGGCTCCCGAAGATCACGGGGCGGATGCTGAGCGAGCGGCTGGGGAAGTGGAACTTCTGGGTGATGTTCCTCTCGTTCAACCTCGGCTTCTTCCCCATGCACATCAGCGGACTGCTGGGGATGCCGCGCCGCATCTTCACCTATCCGGCCGGCGTGGGGTGGGACACGGTGAACCTGATCACGAGCATCGGATCTTACATCTTCGCGCTCGGCGTACTTCTCTTCGTGATCAACTTCTTCTGGAGCCTGCGCTACGGCGCGCGTGCCGGTGATAACCCGTGGGATGCGAGCTCGCTCGAGTGGGCCACCAGCTCGCCACCGCCGCCGTACAACTTCGACGTGATCCCCACCATTGGCAGCCGCGATCCGCTCTGGGAGGAGCGGCTGGGGATGGGGAAGCGAAGCTCGATCCACGAGGGACCCACGCTCGCCGGTCCCGGCAAGGAGACGCTCCAGACATCCACACTCGACGGCGAGCCGGTAGCAATCCTCAGGATGCCCGAGGATTCGATCTGGCCATTCATCGTTTCGCTCGCGCTCCTTGCGGCCTTCTATGGATTGGTGGCATCGGTCTGGGGTCTGGCGCTGGCCGGTGGGATCCTGACGCTCTTCGGCGTGCACGGTTGGCTCTGGCCGAGCCGTGCCGCGGTGGAGGCGTGAGCGATGGCGACCGTCAGCGTGGAGCGCGAGCATTTACCCGTGGAACGGGTTGCCGGGGTCCCGGTGGACGAGCTTCCGATCGGGGTCGGTGGCACGGCATCCACGGCGTGGTGGGGGATGACTTTCTTCATCATCACCGAGGCCACGCTCTTCGCGTACCTCTTCTTCAGCTACTACTACCTCGGATCGCGCCACTCGGAGTGGCCGGCCAACGGTGCGCCGGAGCTGAAGCTCGCCGTGATCAATACGGTCATCCTGGTGTCGAGCAGTGCGCCGATGTGGCTCGCGGATCGCGTATTGGGACGAGGACGCATCGCGTTCTTCTCTCTCCTCTTGGGCACGGTGCTGGTAATGGGGACAGCGTTCCTCATCATCGAGGCCACCGAGTGGAGCAATCAGAGCTTCGCGCCTGCCACGAACGCGTACTCCTCGCTCTTCTACACCATCACCGGCTTCCACTTCGCGCACGTCACGCTGGGACTGCTCATGATAGTGGAGCTGCTCTATCGCGCTCTCGTGAGTCGAATCGACGTGCGGCGCCCGCTCGCAACGAGAAACGTGGCTGTGTACTGGCACTTCGTGGGGGTGGTGTGGGTGATTCTCTTTCTGACCATCTACATCTCGCCGAGGGTGTGGTGACGATGAGCGCCGAGCGGTGGAGGTGGAGGTGACAGCCGTGCGGAAGGATGAGCGCGTGGGGCTGGCGGAGCTGTGGATCCCGCTCTTCGCGGGACCGATCCTCTGGTCGCTCAGTGAGATCGTGCTCTACCCCGTCTCGGCGCAGGGGTGTTTCACCGGCCTCCTTCCCACTGCAGTCGTCCCCGACGCTACCGGGGCGCGCTGGTTCGACGGGATCTGGGTAATAGCGTCGATAGTGTTGGCCGCGCTCGCGGTGCTCCTCGCGCTGAGGAGCTTCCGCAGGGCGCGGGAGGGGAACGGCGCGACCGACGCGGTGCTCGTGCGCGTGCGCTTCATGTCGTACGCGGGTCTCATTGTGAGCGCCGTCTTTCTATACGCCCTCGTGATCAACGGCCTCGGCATCGCGCTGAGTGGATCGCCGTGCGGCTGATGCGGCGGAGGAGTCGAGCATGGCTGGAGGGATGATGAGCGAGAAGGCGAGTGCGTGGGCAGCGAGCGCGATGCTCGTGGCGGGCGCGCTCCTTCTGGGAGGATGCCACCACGGCGATGAGGCTCGTACCGTGCCGGGCGGGAACCCGGAAGCGGGGAAGCTGGCGATTCACGCGTACGGCTGCGGCTCCTGTCACAGCGTGCCGGGAGTGCGTGGCGCGAACGGGTTGGCGGGCCCTCCACTGACCCACTTCGCGCGGCGCTCCTTCATAGCCGGCGAAGCATCGAACACAACGGACAATCTCATCCGCTGGATCCAGGCGCCCGAGTCGATCGAGCCGGGTACCGCGATGCCCAACCTGGGTGTCACGCCGGATATGGCGCGCGACATGGCGGCGTATCTGTACACGCTGAGGTAGGCGTGTTTATATAGTCTCCCCGCGCGACGCCCCGTGTTCGGCGGCGCTGCCGGGAGCGAGTGGAAGTACAATCCGCTGGGACGCACCCTCACCGCACATCCAACAGTCCAGGTGCACCAATGCCGCTCGGCCTCCGCACGAACATCTTCCACGTACCCGACCTCGCCCGCGCGAAGGACTTCTATTCGAAGGCCTTCGACACGCAGCCCTACTTCGACGAACCGTTCTACGTGGGCTTCAACATCGGGGGATACGAGCTCGGCCTCGATCCCGACCCGAGCTCCGGAAGCGCCGGCGCGGGCGGGAGCGTGACTTACTGGGGGGTGAAGTCGCTGGACGACGAGGTCGCGCGCTTCGAGCGTGCAGGCGCGAAGGTCGTCTCGCCAGCGCGCGATGTGGGGGAGGGGATCAGGGTGGCGAGCGTGGCCGATCCGTTCGGCAACGTGATCGGTCTGATCGAGAATCCGCACTTCTCGCTCGCGGGGAGCGCCGATGCCGGCGGCTCCGTGTCAGCAGCCGCTTCTCCCGCGCAGTCGGCGCAGGAGCTTTTCCCCTCGGCGTACGAGCGCGAGCATGCGACCACGCTCAAGGTGCTGCGCGCCTTCCCCGCCGACCAGTCGGCCTTCCGTCCGCACGAGCGCTCCAACGCCGCGCTCCAGCTTGCCTGGACGTTCGTCCTCGAGGAGCGGATGATGCTCCTGGCGATCAACGGCGAATCGGTGGTGGGGAGCGGCTTCCCCGCGCCGCCCGATTCGTGGGAGAAGGTGCTCGACGCCTTCGAGGAGCAGCACGGCCGCCTGCTCGCTCGCCTGGGCTCCGCGACCGAGGCCGATTACGCCGGCAGCGTGCGATTCTTCACGGGCCCCAACCAGATGGGCGACATACCCACGTACGCCTTCCTCTGGTCGATGCTCTCCGACCAGATCCACCACCGCGGCCAGCTATCCGTCTATCTCCGCATGGCCGGCGGAAAGGTCCCATCGATTTATGGACCCTCGGCGGACGAGCCGTGGAGGTGATGTGGGAGAAGGCAGAAAGCAGGGTTCAGAACTACAGGGTTCAGGGTTCAGGGTTCAGGAACTGCCCGGCGGTCGGGATCTCGACCCCGAGGTAGTCACTGAACCCTGAAACCTGCCTCCTGAACCCTTGCAGTCACTGCTCTCTGCTTTCTCTTCTCCTCAATCCTTATACGGATAATCCGGATCGGACAGGCGCTCGGCGCGGGCGGCGGCTTCGGGGCCGGCGATTTCGCGGGCAAGCGCGCGGAGCATCGTGCTGAGGTGCGAGCCGTAGCGGAGGAGACTCGCGGCGCGCGTGCGCCGGTCGAGGAGGAAGGCGAGGATCGGCTTGTCGGCCTTCTGAGCGTTGCACCCTGGGCAGCAGAGCACCAGGTTGTCTCGCCTGTCGTACGCGGTCTGGCCGCGACGCGGCGTCACGTGGTCGAGCGTGATGTACTCAGCGTTGATCCGACTCTCGCAGTAGGCGCACACGGGACCGTGGCGGCCGAGCAGCCACTCGCGCGTCTCTGTATACGCGGTGCGGCTTGTGGGAAGCGAGGTATGTCGGGTTGGCTGTGAAGCTGTCCTGCTACTGCGCCGTCTCCGGCGTGGGGCCCTCGATGGCCCCTTCGATGTCGATGTGTTTGTCATACAATGAATGAAATATAACCCCCTTGGTAGGACTTCGCACGTAGCGTGGGGTCACGGGGGGAGGGGGACGGGGAGGGAGGAGAAAGCAGAGAGCAGAAAGCAGAAAGCAGTGAGAACCTCCGGGGCCGACGGGGTCAGGTCTTTAATTTCGATCCGTAGGGGCAGTTGCCCCTACGGATCGAAATTAAAGACCTGACCCCGTCGGCCTTGTTCGAGATCTCGAAGTACGAGCCGTTCACCGCTTTCTGCTTTCTGCCTTCTGCTTTCTCTAGCCATCACGCCGGCGTCGCGATCGCGCATTCGAGGTCATCCCGGCGGGGGGGCGCAACGCCCCGCACCTCCTCCTGAGCATCGATCAGGAAGCCGAGCTCGCGCTCCACGTTGCTGGCGGCATCGAGGAGGGTGGTGAGGGGCTCGAGATCGTCGGTGCCGCCGTGGACGCGGAGGAGGTCGAGGCGGATCGACTCCAGAGTTGCGACGGTGCGGGCGAGGTCGCGCTTCAGGTGATCGTGGCTGGCGACGAGGCGGTCGATGGTGGAGGTCTGGCGAGCGGTCAGGGAGTCGTTGCTGCCGGGAGCGGTTCCGTCCGGGGCCGCTGAAGTCGGGTCGGCAGTGGCGAGGAGCGCGGAGGCGGGTCGCTCGTCGCGGGCGCGGGCGACGATGGAGGCGGTTTCCTCGATTCGCTTGCGCAGAGTGGTGGCGCGGGCCTCGAGCTTCTCGACTATCGCGGGGAGCTCGTGGAGTCGGTCGCGATACTCCCTGGGGAGCGCGGCGAAGAGCTCGCTGGCGGCGAGGCCGAGCACCATCTCGGTGGGTCGATCTACCAATTGGTCAGGGGTGCCGCGGCGCTTGCCGGCAAGTACTTTCGCGGTCCACGCACCCAGGCGGCTGTTCCAGAAGCGCGTTCGAATCGCGCCGAGCGAGATCGC
>DASSNL010000009.1:0-5018 GCA_035688075.1 Gemmatimonadaceae bacterium | reverse complement strand
GTTGGGCCTGCTCGAAATTAAAGACCTGACCCCGCCGTCAGCTGGACCAACTCCATCGTTGGTTCCTCGCGGCCGGTGAGAGTAGTCCGGCGCTCCTCGCGCCCGAGGAGACGCTGGTAGAAGTCGCCCAGCCCCTCCTCGTCCGCGCGCTCCGCGGCCCAATGCAGGAGGAGCGGGCGTACGGCGGTCACCAGCTCGGCGATCGGGACATCGGCGGAGTAGAGATCCACCACCCGGTCGCCTGCAAGCCGTCCTCCCACGTAGATGTTGTAGAGGCCGAGCGAGCGTCCCACGAACGCCAGGTCGGCGGTGTACGGGCGCGCGCAGCCGTTCGGGCAACCTGTCATGCGCACCGTGAGCGGCGCATCGCGGAGACCGAGCTCCTCGAGCTCGGCTTCGAGGTTTTCGAGGATCGCGGGGAGCGCGCGCTCCGATTCCGCCACCGCGAGTCCGCACGTCGGGAGCGCAGGACAGGCCATGGAGAAGCGGCGTACGGCGGAGAGCTCCAGCGGCGGGGTGACGCCGTGCTGGCGAAGTGTCCATTCGACCACTTCCAGGTCGGTCGCATCGAGATCGGTGAGGAGGATGTTCTGCTGCGCCGTGAGTCGCACGCCGGGGCGCAGACGCGAGATGATCTCGTGCAGCGCCGTCTTGACGCGACACTCCGCCGAGTCGGTGATTCGTCCGCTCTGGATGAAGACGCCGTAGAACCAGCGGCCGTCGGGCTGCCGGTGCGGACCCAGGTGGTCGTGGAATGGCAGCGGTGGAAGCGTCACCGCCGGCTCCAGCGTGAACGAAGCGCGGCGCTGGAACTCGTCGCGGAAGCGCTCCACTCCCCACTCCGCGACGAGGTACTTGAGCCGGGCGTGCCGACGGTCCGCGCGGTTGCCATGATCGCGGAAGATCGCGGCCACGATCCGTACCGCCTCCACCTCGTGTCCCAGCGGAACGAGTCCCAGCGGCTCGGCGAGGCGCGCGGTGGTGTCGGCTTTCCTGTGAGTCATCCCCAGCCCGCCGCCGACGAGGAGGTTGAAGCCGCGCAGCCGCCCCTCCTCCACGATCGCCAGCAACCCCACGTCCTGCGCGTAGATGTCCACGCAGTTGTCGGTGGAGAGGCCGACCGCGCTCTTGAACTTGCGCGGCAGGTAGCGGTCGCCGTAGAACGGCTCTTCATCCTCGCTGGAGAGCTGCTTCTCGCCATCGAGCCAGATCTCGTGGTAGGCGCGTGACGCCGGGCGCAGCTCGCGAGCCAGCGTCTCCGCCACGCGACGCACGGCCTCGTGATCGGCATCGCTCAGAGGCGCGGAGCAGCCCATCACGTTGCGCTGCACGTCACCGCAGGCGGAGATCGTGGTGAGGAGCTTCCGGTTCACGCCGGCAATTGTCGCCTTGAGCTCACCCTTGAGCACTCCGTGGAACTGGAAGCCCTGCCGCGTGGTGAGGCGCAGAGTGCCGTTGCCATGGTCGTCGGCGATCTCCTCGAGCGCCAGATACTGCTCGGCCGTCACGGCGCCGGCGGGTACGGCCACACGCACCATGAACGAGTAGGCCTTCTCCTCCCCCGCTGTGCGCGTGCGGCGCGCATCGCGAGAGTCCTGCTGGTAGGTGCCGTGGAACTTGAGCAACTGGATATCGTCCGCGCCGAAGTGGGTCGCATCCGACGCCAGCGTCTCCGCTATGGTGCCGCGAAGGTGTCTCCCTTCCCGCTTCGCTGCCTCGACCTTCGACTCCGCCTCTTCCTTCCTGTCCGCCATCTGACCTTCCTCCCTCCAGATTGCCGCACACAAAAAAGGCCCGCAGGACATTGCCTGCGGGCCAGCACACGAAAATACGCGTCAGCTATGAGCCGTCAGGTAGTCCTGTTCGGGCGGAGGTGGGGCATATAACAACACATCGTCGCGACCGCGCTGGAGGCGGTAGCGGCGACGAAGTTATCGACCGGCACGAGGAAACGGCTCATTGAGGGTAGCCTAAGGTGCGTCCGAGGTGGTGTCAACGGGACGCCAGTGCACGAAGCCGGCCGCTCCTCAATACATGTAGGTGCCACCTCGTGAAGGCCCGCGAGAACGCAGACTGTTCCACGAGAGAGCCACGCCGAACTGTGTCCTGCCTCTTTCAATGAAGATCCTGGTCACCGTGACGTGCAGACCGAGCCCGGATCTCGTGCCCAGGAGCGCCATCCCGCCCGAGAGGACGAAGCGCGTGCCCGTGGCGTCGATCCCACCCGCCATCCCGCCGAGAGAGTCCGGGAGCGGCAGCGTCATGCTGGTCTGCAGGTGACCGCGTGTGGCACCGGGCGAGATGAATGGTACGAACGAGGTAGTGCTTCCCACGTCCACCACCATCGATATCGGAAGAGCGGCCGAGAGCGAGTAGACCGTGCTGTTCTCGACGAACGCCTTCCCGCCGCTCGCTGCGAGTGCGACCGTGAGCGTGCCACGCCCATCGGTGTGCACGTAGTAGGAGAAGAGGCGCGCCGTGAGCTCGCCGCCCACCATCGCGAAGCCATCGCAATCCGCGCCGACGGGGAACACGCCGCCGCCGGCCGGACAGTGCGGGATGAGATAGCCGCCAGTACCGCTGAGACTCACGTGTCCCCGGAGAAGAATCAGATCCAGGCTTCCGCCGACGCTGTTCGCGTCTATCGTCGGCGTGGACTGGAGCCGCACATGCCCGTATCCGGCACGGAGTCCGATTCCGTCGCGGCGGGCGTTGGCCATGGCCGGCGTCACCCAGCCAGGTAGGGCTCCAGCCGGAGTGACGAGAGTGGCGAAGTAGCCTGCCCTTTTATCGTCGCCCTGAGAGCTCGCGCGCGCGGAGAGGAGAGCTAGCGCGAGTACGATCGCAGCAGGACGAGCGAGCGGGGCACACATGGAGACCTCACCGGGACCTCACTGCGGAAAGCGTACCGCAACGGAGTGAGAGCATCGAAGGTGGGCCAGCGAATAATCAGCGAAGCGGGGGGTACGGCGACGAGGCGAGGAGAGCTGCTGCCACCGCGCGGCTGGCCCTGGCACGGCTACAGAAACGGAGCGCCCCGCCGAAGTATCGGCGGGGCGTTCCACGTCACGGTCAGCGAGAATGTGTTCAACTGGGGCGGCAGGGGTCGAACCTGCGATCTCCGGATTAACAGTCCGGCGCTTTGCCAGCTCAGCTACGCCCCATAGAGACACGAATCCCGGTCGCTCACCCGCGGCCGGGATTCGCCTTCTTCGGAAAATCTAGAAGGCCGGCGCTCGCTGCACCAGCCTGGCAGCTGAACTCCCGGGCAGCGCCGGGGTCAGTGGCCGACGGGGTCAGGCGCTTCCGACGTGTCAGTGTTGGTAGCTCGCGTTGATGAAAGCGTCTACATCCTTGTGCAGCTTGTCGTGCGCCTTGCGATCGATGTAGACCATGTGGCCGGACTCGTAATAGGCAAAGCTCACGTTCTTCCGGATCGACGGATCGAGCTGCATGTGCGATACCGTCTCCTCGATACCGTTGAACGGTGTCGCGAGATCGTAGTAGCCGCATAGCACCAGCACTTTCAGTGTCGACTGCTCGGTCATCGCCGAGCGCAGGACTTCGGCCGCTTCATCGCCGGCCGTCCTGTCCCAGGGCCGCACCCTCGCCGACACGGTGTAGTACATGTTGCTGTTCCAGCCGAGGTCGCGGCGAACGTAGTCCATGAACGTGGCGGTGAAGGCGCCCTCGTACGATGCCTCGCTCGGGTCGTATTCCGCCCGCTCGGCGGCGGCGTCGCGATTGATCCCCAGGAAGCGCGAGTCGAGCCGTCCCACGATGCGGCGCTTGTCGCGCATGAGCTCCGCGAACCAGCGCTGCGGGCTCACCCGCAGGTCGGCTCGCTGGATGAATTCCGGCGAGAGGGCGGTGAGGCGTGCCATGTCCTGCACGACCTTGTCGTACTCGGCCTTCGGCAGCTGGTCGCCCTTCTCCAGCGCCTGGGCGTACTCGCCGTGGGCGAAGTCGCGCGCCTGCTCCGCTATCTGGTCGGCGGAGAGTCGCTGCAGATCCGGTGACAGCAGATGATGGTACCACGCGGAGACGACGAAGGTGGGGAGGAAGTACTCCGTGCGGTCGTCGGCACCCCAACGCGAGAAGGCCACCGACGATAGCAGGACCACACCGTTCAGATACATCTCGTGGCGATGCTGCAGGATGCCCGCGAGCTCCGCGGAGCGAGTGGTGCCATAGCTCTCACCGATCAGAAACTTGGGAGAGTTCCACCGGCCATTGCGCGTGATGTACTGGTAGATGAAGTCAGAGAACCAGGTAGCATCCTGCACGACACCGTAGAACTGCGATGGGTTCTCTCCGGGCACGGGGCGGCTGAATCCGGTGGACACCGCGTCGATGAATACGAGGTCGGTAGCGTCGAGTAACGAGTCGTCGTTGTCGGTAATCGTGTACGGTGCCGGCATCCCATGCCCGTCGTCCGTGAGCACCACGCGCTTGGGCCCCAGCCCCATGTGCGTGAAGAGCGACGCCGACCCCGGACCGCCGTTGAACACGAACGCCACCGGCCGGCTGGCAACGTCCTGCACGCAGTCCTTCGTGTAGGCGACGTAGAAGAACGACGCCTTGGGGGCACCCGAGTCGTCCCTGACCACGTACGTCCCCGCCGTGGCTGTGTATGCGATCTCCTGGCCGCCGATGCGTGCACTGTGGTGCGTGCTCACGCTGCTGTCCTTCGGTACCCGCTGGAGCGACTTCTCTGAATCGGGTCTGCGATTCTCCGAAGTCTGTCGCTGTGCGGCCGATTCACGCTGATCGGTGGAGCTCGGCCGCCGTGTACGCTGCTGTGCCGCTGCGGGTACCGACAGAATAAGAGCGGCGAGCACCGCCGCCATCAAGTGAGTAGCACTCATCGAGCGGGATCTCCTGCGTTGGATGTGGAGTTGCGGAGCACTACCAATGGGTACCCATGTAAACGCGTGCCCGGCGGTGTGCGTTGTAACCGACGGTATACGACGTAAGCGACGGGGTCAGGTCTTGCATCGTGCATCGGCTGCCAGAAG
>DASSNL010000267.1:0-4601 GCA_035688075.1 Gemmatimonadaceae bacterium | reverse complement strand
CAAGGACGGCTGGCCGCAGCCGCAGCCGTGGAAGTGCGACACTCTCAACATCGCCCCGGGCGAGCGCTGGGATGTGATCGTCAACTGCACGAACCCCGGCACCTGGGCCTTCCACTGCCACATCCTCCCGCACGCCGAGAGCGAGCACGGGATGTTCGGGATGGTGACGGCGTTGATAGTCGAGAAACCGGTGGTGTGAACAGGAGAGGGGAGCAGAAAGCAGAGAGCAGAAAGCAGGAACGACTAATGGCTGTCTGAACATCCCCGCGCAAGCAATGACCGTCATCCCCGCGGAAGCGGGGACCCATGTTCGACTGGGCAACATGGGTCCCCGCTTCCGCGGGGATGACGGCGACCGCTTTCGCGGGGAAGACGTTTGTCTCGCAGGAATGACGCATCGTTAACAGCCCTGCCGTCAGCTCCGCCGCCCGCTGGCGCCGGGGAGGCCGGCTCATAGATTGGTGCATCGCCTTTCCCTGGGCTCGCACCATGACGGATCTTCGCGATCAGCTCCAGAGCTCGCTCTCTGGATCGTACGCCCTCGAGCGCGAGCTGGGAGGCGGCGGGATGTCACGCGTCTTCCTCGCCGACGAGCTCCGACTCGGCAGACGCGTCGTGGTGAAGGTGCTCTCACCCGAGCTCGCCGCCGGCATCAGCGCCGAGCGCTTCGAGCGCGAGATCCGCCTCGCCGCATCGCTCCAGCAGGCGAACATCGTCCCCGTCCTCTCCGTGGGCGAGACGAACGGGCTCCCGTACTACACGATGCCGTACGTGGAGGGCGAGTCGCTCCGCGCCGCCCTCGCGAACCAGCCGCCGCTCCCGATCTCCGATGTCCTCCGCATCCTCGGCGATGTAGCGCGCGCGCTCCAGTACGCGCACGAACGCGGCATCGTCCACCGCGACATCAAGCCCGACAACGTCCTCCTCTCCGGCGGCACCGCAGTGGTCACGGACTTCGGGATCGCCAAGGCGCTGAGCGCGTCGCGTCTGGGGGCGAGCGGCGCCACGCTCACCCAGCTCGGCACTTCCATCGGAACCCCGGCCTACATGGCCCCCGAGCAGGCCGCCGGCGATCCCGACGTGGATGCACGCGCCGACATCTACGCCCTGGGCTGCATGGCGTACGAGCTCCTCGCCGGCCGCCCGCCCTTCGCCGAGCGCACGCCGCAGCGCGTCCTCGCCGCGCACATGAGCGAAGCGCCGAAGTCGATCGCCGAGCTCCGCCCCGACGCGCCGGCCGCGCTCGGTGAGCTGGTGATGCGCATGCTCGCCAAGGAGCCGGCCGAGCGCCCGCAGAGCGCGACTGAAGTGATCGCCGCGCTCGACTCGGTGACGAGCGGGAGCGGGATGACCGCGCTTCCGCCCGTGCTGCTGCACGGACGGGCCGCCTTCCGGAAAGCGCTGCTCGTTTACCTGGGATCGGTGGCCGCGGTGGCGGTCATGGCGAAGGCGGCGACCATCGCCATCGGTCTTCCCGACTGGGTCTTTCCCGGCGCGATGCTCGTGATGGCGCTCGGTCTCCCCGTGATCCTCTTCACCGGCTTCGTGCAGCGCGTCGCCCATCGAGCGCTGACTGCCACGCCCACGCTCACGCCGGGCGGGAGCAGGGAGCCGCCTGGCACCATGGCGACGCTCGCGCTCAAGGCTAGCCCGCACGTCTCGTGGAAGCGCGCGACGCGCGGCGGGATCTACGCGATCGGCGCTTTCGCGGTGATGGTGATCGGCTTCATGGTGATGCGCGCCTTCGGCTGGGGACCCGAGGGCTCGCTCTTCGCGGCGGGGGCGCTCGATGAGCGCGACCCGATACTCGTCGCCGACTTCGACGTGAGCCACGCGGACTCGAGCGTGGGGAGAGTGGTGACCGAGGGAGTGCGAGCGAATCTTGGCCAGTCGTCGTCGATCACCCTGTTCAGCCCCGCGAGCGTGTCGTCCGCGCTCGTGCGCATGCAGCTCGCGCCTGCTACGCACGTGGACGCAGCTCTGGCGCGACAGATCGCCGCGCGCGAAGGGATCAAGGCAATCGTCACCGGCGACGTCACGGGGCTCGACGGCGCGTACGTGGTCACGGTGCGACTCGTCTCCGTCGACTCGCAGACCCCGCTCGCATCGTACCAGACCACCGTGGACGGTCCGTCGGAGCTCGTGGACGGCGTGGACCAGGTGACGCGGAAGCTGCGCGGAAGGATCGGCGAATCGCTGAAGAGCGTGCAGGCGAGCCCGCCCCTCGCGCAGGTCACCACGTCGTCTTACGAGGCGCTCAGGGCGTACACCGACGGGGCTCGCGCTTTCGACAGCGAGCACGACTTCCAGAAGGCGATCCCACTGCTGCGTCGGGCCGTAACCATAGACACCGGCTTCGCGACCGCGTGGCGCAAGCTCGGCACCGCCTACGCGAACGCCGGCTACCCGCAGTCGATGGTGGACTCCGCCGTCACCAAGGCTTTCCGGCTACGCTCGCGGCTCACCGAGAACGAGCGGTATCTCGCGGAAGGCTACTACTTCCTGAACGGCCCGGGTCGCGATCGGGAGAAGGGACTCGCCGCCTACCAGGCGCTCCTCGCGCGCGGCGACTCGGTCTACGCCGCCAATAACATCGGCGTCGTCTACGTCAGCCGCCGCGACTGGCCCACGGCGGAGTCGTACTTCCGCCTGTCGCTCAGGAAGCAGCACGACAACATGATCCCGCTCCCCAATCTCATCCTCGTGCTTCAGACCGAGGGGAAGCAGGCGGCGGCCGACTCGTTCCTCGCGATCGGGCTCGCGCGACTGCCCAACAATCCCACGATCGCCGGGCTCCTGGTCGCACGGAGCTTTCTGGATGGCGACTACGATCGTGCGGAACAGCAGTTGGATAGTATGGACAGGGCGACGACGAGTGCCCAGGTGCGCTTGATGACCAGGAAGAACCTCGCGTTGATGGCGATCCTGCGCGGTCGCCTCGCGGAGGGCGAGCGGAAGCTGAGAGAAGCGAGTGCGATGGCTCATGAAGCGGGATACGCTGACGAGCCGCTCTCGGACAGCATCGAGTTCGTGCTCGCGGACGAGTGGTTTCACGGCGATCGCGAGCGCGCGGTCGCGCGGCTCGATGCCGCGCTCGCCGCGCATCCGATATCCAGCATTCCCGAACAGGACCGCCCCTACGCGGATCTGGCGATAGCGTACGCGCGGGGTGGCCGCCCCGACCGGGCGCGCGCCGTGCTCGCCGAAGTTCGCCAGCTCGGCGACACTGCACTGATGCGCGCGCATCAGCCCGAGTTGCACGCCGTGCTCGGCGAGATCGCGCTCGCCGAGAATCGGCCCCGCGAGGCAATCGCAGAATTCCGCGCGAGCGACCGCGCGAGCGACGGTCCGGCGTACGGCGATCCACTGGTGGTGCTCACGCGACTGGGGCGTGCGTTCGACCAGGCGAACGAGCCGGATTCGGCGATCGCGATGTACGAGCAGTACCTCCAGACGAGGTATGCGGATCGGGGCGGCGACGACTACCTCATGCTCGCCCCGATCCAGAAGCGGCTCGGAGAGCTGTACGAGGCGAAAGGCGATACCGCGCGCGCCGTGCCGCACTACGTCGCGTTCCTGAATCTGTGGAAGAACGCGGATCCGGAGCTGCAGCCTGCGGTGGCGGAGGTGAGGAGGAGGTTGGGTAGGGGGAGGTGAGGGGAGAGGGAGAGGGCAGGAAGCAGGAAGCAGGAAGCAGGGAACTGCAGGAGACAGGAAACAGGAAACAGGTACCGGCACACCATCCATGGTCATCCCCGCGAAAGCGGGGACCCATGTTCGAGCCCGGCGACATGGGTCCCCGCTTTCGCGGGGATGACGCTAGTTGGGAGTGCCGTTCCTGCTCTCTGCTTTCTGCTCTCTGCTTTCTTCCCCTGCCTCCCCGCGTTCGCGGGGATAACGGCTGTTGGAGGGCAGATCGTCGTTGGGCAGGTTATCATCGCTCCATGGCTGAATCCTTCGATGTGATAATCGCCGGTCTCGGGGCGATGGGGAGTGCGACGGCGTATCACCTCGCGCGGCGGGGGGCGCGGGTGCTGGGGCTCGAGCAGTTCGGGAGCGGGCACACGCTCGGCTCATCGCATGGTGACAGTCGCATCATCCGCGAGCTGTATTACGAGCATCCGCTGTACGTGCCGCTCGTGCAGCGCGCGTACGAGTTGTGGGAGCGGCTGGAGGATGAAGCGGGTGCGGATCTCCTGCGGGTGACCGGCGGGATGATGATCGGGCGTCCGTCGAGCGGGCTGGTTCGCGGCGCGATGCTCAGTGGCGAGACGCACGGCATTCCTACCGAAGTTCTCGCGCGCGAGGAGATCGTATCTCGATTTCCCGCGTTCGCTCCGCCGAATGGATACGTGGGCGTGTGGGATGCGCGCGCAGGGTATCTGAGGCCCGAGGCGTGCGTCGAGGCACACGCGAATCTCGCGCGCCGTGCGGGCGCGACGCTCCGTTACGAGGAGCCGGTGCTCCGCTGGGAAGCGGGTGGCAACGGCGTGCGCGTCACCACGCCCGCGGGTGAATACCGCGCTGCGCGCCTCGCGCTCTGCGTGGGGGCGTGGACGAAGTCGCTGCTGGCCGAGCTGGGACTCCCGCTGAGAGTGGAG
>DASSNL010000263.1:0-6032 GCA_035688075.1 Gemmatimonadaceae bacterium | reverse complement strand
TTCCAGACCTGACCCGTCGCGAGAGCAGAAAGCAGAAAGCAGAAAGCAGGGACTGCAAGGAGACAGGAAACAGGGAACTGGGAACTGGAAACAGGGAACTGGAAACAGGGAACTGCACACTAACAGCCGTCATCCCCCTGGGCAGTTCACTGCCTTCTGCCTTCTGCTTTCTGCTTTCTCTTCTCGCCTCTCACTCGTCCCACTTTAGCTCGACGCTCTGCGACTTTCCCTTCCGAACGATGTCGAGCTCCATCCCCCGCGAATCCGACGCGGCCATCGCGCGCTGGAGCGAGGTGGGGGTCGTGATCGTGCGGTTGTCCGCGCGGCGAATCACGTCGCCCGGGCGGAGCCCCGCGCGCTCGGCGGGCGTACCAGGGATGACGTGCAGGACCAGGAGCCCGTCGTCGACGTCGAAGTATTCGCTCAGCTCCTTCACACGCTGCACCTGCGCACCGGCGATGACCCCGCCCGAGAAGCCGGTCAGAATCATCGGACCCCCCGAGAAGTTGAGCGACCACGCTTCACCGGTGGGCGCAAGCGCGGGCATCGACGGCATGGCGCGCACCGCGACCGTCGGAGGAAGCGCGCGCGTGAGCGCCCGCGCCTCGTCGGTCCAGTCAGGGGCTGGCGGAGCCGCCGGAGTCGGCATCGCGGGTGAAGGTGCGGGCGTAGGCGCGGGTGCGAACAAGGGCCCCCATTCGCCCCAGCTGGATGCGTAGTTATCGGGGCGCTTGCCCACCTTGATGGTGACGTTTCGCGTGCGGTCGCCGCGCTTCACCTTCGCATCCAGCTTCGCACCCGGACGAAGAAGCTCCGAGAAGGGAGGCGAGCCTTCCGTAAGGTCGTGCCCATCGAGCGACAGAAGCTTGTCGCCGGCCTTGACCCCCGCTTTCTCCGCCGGCGAGCCCGGATCCACCGCTTCGACAGTCGGATAGTCCTCGAAGCGCATCACCGCCTTCTCACCGTCGTTCTGCCTCACGGTATACGATCCCGAGAAGGTGAGGCCCAGCCAGCCGGCCGGCGCGCTGGCGAACGATCGCATGCGGCTCAGAGCGCCCTCGGTCGCCCGGAGCGCGCTGCGGCTCGCCTCCACCCGGGCGCGCATCTCCTCCATGCGCTGGCGCATCGCCTTCGAGGCGATCCGCTGGTAGTCGGCACGCACCTTCTCGTATTCGCGCTGCACTGCGGCGAGACTGTCTTCCATGTCGCAGCTGTCGCACGTCCGTGCAGACTCGGTCGTCCGCTGAGCGGCGAGCGACGCGGCCGCGAGCGGGATCGCCACGGCAGCGGCCAGCGCCACCGCGGGCGTGATGATGAACGGCCGCGTTCTCCCGGGCGTCTTCCGTGCGCCGGCCACGACCGAATCCCTGGTGTACATACGGAACCGCCTGATCTAGTAGGAAGTAAGCGACATCCCCGGCGGCAGCGAGCTGTTGAGCTGCTGCAGCGTGACGGCGCGCGCCGCCCGCGTGGAGATGAGGTATTGGTTGACTATCGGGTCCGCCGGCGCCTCGTTCACTGCCGCGAGCGCGGCGTCGGAGACGCGGTCGAGTGCAGCGAGACGCGCGCGGTAGCGATCCACGCCACTAACCCCACTCGGCGCCGAGGTGTCGGAAGCGGCGATGTACGCCGCCGCCAGCCGGTACTCGCTCTCGGCGCGTCGCATCAGCGCCAGTGCGTCGTCGACCGACAAGATGGAATCGGCGCTGCCGGCGATGTTCGCCGCTAGAGAGGCGCTCGAAACGGAGTTCGCCCCCCCGGTAACATGCTCGGCGCCACCCTGTGCGCCGCTCGCAGCGGTGAGGGGGAGTGGCACGTTCGCGGTCGCACGTCCCATGGCCATTCCGCCTCCCGCGAGGATGACCGCCGCGGCCGCGCGCAGCCACGTGCGACTCGCGCGGCTCCGGCCGCGGACGCGAACATCGCCGCCCTCTCCCACGAGCCGCACCGGAGTGCGCTGCGACGCCTCGCCCGGCACGAGCGAGAGCATGGTCGCCGCGGGGCGAAGGATGCCTTCCTCGCGAAGGCGCGCGGAGAGCGCTTCCCAGTTCGTGAGTGGTGAATGAAGAGGAGCCACACCCTCGGAGCGCGACAGCGCTACGAGCTCCTTCAGCGCCAGTCGCTCGTGCTCGCAGTACACGCAATCGGCGAGATGTGCCGCCTCTTCGGCCGTCGGCTCGCTGTCGCCGAGGGCAGCCAGTCGTTCAGGATCCAGGTGCCGCATGAACTCTATCCGCTGCCGGCTCCGGGACATCCAACAGCGGCGCGAGCAGCCGGCGTAGCTTCGCGCGCGCCTTGAAGAGTTGTGACTTCGATGCTCCAGCAGTTATTCCGAGCTCACGCGCGATGTCCTCGTGCGTGTAGCCCTCCACATCGTGCAGCATGAAGACAGTTCTCGCGCCCTCGGGGAGCCGCGCCGCCGCCCGCTCGATCGTGGCCGCGACGAAGGTGCCGTCATCGTCGGCTTCCACGAGCGCGGCATCTTCGGTGATCTCGACCTCCATACGGCTCGTTCGCCGCGCCTTGCGGAGCGCGTTGAGCGTCCGGTTCACCGCTATGCGGTGGGCCCAGGTACCGAATTGCGAGTCGCCCCTGAAAGTCGGGAGCGCGCGAAAGATCTGCATCCACACCTCCTGCGCGATGTCGGCGGCGAGATCCGCATCACCAGCCAGCCTGAGAACCACGGCTTCGATGCGCGGAGCGTACCGCGACCAGAGCAGCCGCAGCGCTCGCTCATCTCCATCGATGGCGCGCCGGATAGTGAGTTGGTCTGTTTCCATGCCGTCACCGATTTGGTCACCGGCTTCCGGCGGAGGGTTGCCCTCCGCCGCGGGCGCAGCGTTGTGGATGAGCCCCGCAACGTCCTGCTGCACGGACGCATCACTGGAACTTTTCGTGGTACCCCCTGCTACATGGGGGCGCTGCCCCTCTGACACGCTCTTGTCGCCGCTCCGCGGCTCGTCGCTGGCTGTCATGTTACACTCCACCGGGCGCTTCGTCTTGCGAATGACGCGCATTACTCCCTATTTTCGCAATGCCGGCCGTCATCGCGGTTCGGCGCCTCCGACACTACCTACGCAGTCTTCGCCCGCCAGGTTTGCCGCAGCTCTCCGCTCGACCTCGCTGCGCCCGATCTTGCCTGTAAAGCCGTAGCCGTCGCACCCGCACCCGGCAGCGCCGTCAAGCCGCCGGGCATGCTTCGCCGTTCCGAAGGGGTTTGCCGTGTTCACAGTACTCCTCGCCGCTCTCGCCATCGCCGGCGGAGAAGGCCTTCCGGTCAAAGCGCCCGCTGCCGTCGGCATGTCGGCAGCCCGCCTCCGCGTCATAGACCGCGTGGTGCAGCGCGGTATCAAGGCGGGAGGATTCCCAGGGGCCGCCGTGGTAGTGGGGAGGAAGGGCGCCTCGGTGTGGCACAAGGGCTTCGGCCACCTCGATTGGGCCAAGTCGAGCCCCGCGGTCTCACCCTCCGAAACGATCTACGATCTGGCCTCGCTCACCAAAGTGGTGGGCACCACGACGGCCGTGATGATCCTTTATGACGAGGGTTTGATCGGTCTCGACGATCCCGTCTCGAAATATCTACCAGAGTTCTCGGGCGGATTGAAGGACTCGGTCACTGTTCGGCTCCTCCTCGAGCACCGCTCCGGGCTCCCGCCCGACCGGCCGCTCTGGCGGCTCGCCAGCTCCCCGTCCGACGCGCGACGCATCGTGCTCTCCACGCAGCTCGATTACCGGCCGGGCACCCGCTACGTCTACTCGGACCTCGGCGCCATGACGCTCGCGTTCATCGTGGAGAAGGTCTCCGGTCAGCCGATCGACGGATTCCTGCACGATCGCGTGTACGCCCCGCTCGGGATGAGCCACACCTTCTTCCGTCCGGCGGATTCGTTGAAGGATCGCGTGGCACCCACCGAGGTGACGCCGCCGCGCGGCTATCCGCTGCAGGGCGAGGTGCACGACGAGAACGCCTACGCGCTCGGCGGCGTGGCGGGTCACGCGGGGCTCTTCTCCACCGCGCAGGATCTCGCGGTCTTCGCGCAGATGATGCTCAACGGCGGTGAGTACGACGGCGTGCGCATAGTCGCCGACTCCACCGTGCGCCTCTTCACCACTCGCGCGGCCGGCAACCGCGCGCTCGGCTGGGCGATGGCCGACGGCCAGTGGGGCTCGGGCGAGTACCTGAGCGATCAGGCGTATGGCCACGTGGGGTACACGGGCACCTCGCTCTGGATCGACCCTGCCCGCGACATGTTCGTCATCCTCCTCACGAACCGCGTCCACGCCGCACGCGCGCGCCGGCCGGCGAAGGTGATCGCGGACGTCCGCGCCGACCTGTCGGACGCCGCCGCGCTCGCGGTGACCGATGACCCGGACATGCTCCTCGCGATGCCGGAGAGCTTCCGCGCGGATCTGGCCAAGGGGTGGAACCCCGTGCGGCGGCCGCACCGGAGGTCGACGCACAAGAAGGTGCACAAGACGTCGTCCCACAAGGCGTCCAGCAAGAAGTCCAGCGCCCACAAGACGGCGGCGGCGAAGCCCGCCGCGAAGAAGAGTGCGTCCAAGGCCGCCGTGAAGAAGAGCACCGCCTCGACCTCCACTAGCTCGAGCAAGAGCGCGAAGACGACGGCGAAGAAAGCCACGGCGAAAAAGGCGACAGCCGCAAAGAGCTGAAGCGCGCTTCACCTTGCTCCGGCCTCGCGAGGCGATGAAGTTCCGATAGCGAACTTCCGGAGCAGCCATGAACGACGAGAGCCCCGCCACCAACGCTCCCACCCCGGCGAGCGCGACCGGTCCTACCGTGGATCAGGTGAAGGCCGCGCTTCGCCGAGTGAAGGATCCAGAGCTCAATCTCAACATCGTGGACCTCGGCCTGGTCTACGACATCAGCGTCGACGGTCCCGCCGTGAACGTGGACATGAGTCTCACCTCGCCCGGCTGCCCTTCGGGCCCCGAGATCATGACCGACGCCGAGCAGCAGCTCCGCGCAATGCAGGGCGTAGAGAGCGTCACGGTGAACCTCGTCTGGGACCCCCTCTGGAGCCCCGAGAGGATAGAACCGAGGATCAGGGCGTATCTGGGATTCTAGGAAGAGAAAGCAGAGAGCAGTGAGAACGTGAGGGTTCAGGAGGCAGGGTTCAGGGTTCAGTGACTGCCTCGGGCGGAAAGATCTCTACTCCGAGGTAGTACCTGAACCCTGAACCCTGCCTCCTGAACCCTGTAGTTCTGAACCCTCAAGCAGTTTCTGCTTTCTGCTTTCTCTCAAACATCACTCCGCCCCCACCATCTCCCTCTCCGTCGGCGCGACTACGCGGAGGACGAAGACGCGGATAGCGGCGGCCAGGGGGAGCGCGGCCAGGACGCCGAGGAGACCGCCGAGGGCGGCGCCGGCGGCGATGGCGAAGATCACCAGCGCCTGCGGCACGTCGGTCTGGCTCTCCATGATGTTCGGCGTCAGGATGTGCCCCTCCAACTGCTGAAGCGCGGTGAAGAGCGCCAGCGCGAGGATGGCCTTGGTGGTGGACTGCATGAGCGCGACCCCGACCACGGGAATCGCGACGACTATGGGGCCGATGTACGGAATCGGCTCACCGAGCATCGTGAGAACTCCGAGTACGACCGCGTAGTTGACGCCGATGAGCCAGAGTCCCAGCCATGCGAGCGTACCCATGATGAGCGCGTTGATGGCGACGCCGCGCACGTAACCGCCCATCGCATCTCCCATCTCCTTCATGATGCCGTCCGCTCGGGCGCGGCGCGCGTTGGGGATCAGCGAGAGGGCGAATCGCTTGAGCGAGGGCGCTCCGACCAGCCAGTAGATGGAGAGGAAGATCACGAGAGCGATGTCGACCAGCGCTCCCAGCGCGAGCACCGGAAGGCGAATCGCGTTCCCGGCGAGCCCGCCGACCGCCGAGGTGATGGCACCGGCGAGCTTGCCGCCGGTGATCTCGTCCCAGTGCGCCAGCCCCTGCTCAGCGCGATCGATCAACTCGGGCGCTCGTCTGGAGAGCTCCTGCATCTGATCGGCGAGCACT
>DASSNL010000259.1:0-18457 GCA_035688075.1 Gemmatimonadaceae bacterium | reverse complement strand
GATGCACGGTGCAAGACCTGACCCCGTCGCGAATGGATGGAGACGACGAAGGGGAGCGGGCTCTCTTTCGCCACGCTCCCCTTCGAACCGTCAGCTCCTCCTCCCCTCGTCCCTTCCCCGGCTTTTCTGGTCGCTCTGACGGTCGCGGTCGGAACGCATCCTGTCGCGATCGCGGTCGCGGTCCTGATCGCGCCCCCCGTGCTCTCGCCTGCTCTCTTCGCTTTCGTTGGCGCCTGGACTTCTCTGGCTCGGCGAGCTGCTCCGGCCGCTGCGCGATCTCGAGCTGCTGTCGCTCCTCTTGTGCTCCGCCATCGTATACCTCCTAACGGCAATTGGCGCTTCCGCGCCTCCGAGCTCCGCGCGCGACATGCTGGCCGCGCTGGTACGCAGCCCGGTGCGGGCACCGTCAGCAAGACACGTGCTGACCACGGGGCGTGCGCGCGGATGCCCGCTTCTGACGCGAGCCGACGGGGCGCGCCCGCGACTTGATACGAACAAGCGCGCCGCGTGGAGCGTGCGCGAAGGGGTTTTGTGCACCACCAGCGCGCGGTGACTCGAAGACAGGGAGGTAAACATGGCGTACCGCGACTACGAGCTCGATCGCGACTACGGTAACCGCGGAAACTGGCGCGGCCGCAGCGAATTCGATCGCGATCGATGGTACGGTGGCTACGGCGCCGGCGGATACGGCGACTGGGACCGCGGCTGGAACCGGGCAAGCTACGGCGGCTGGGGCGGCGGAGCGTACGGCCCGGAGTACAACTACGGGCGCGGCGAGCCGTGGTACGGCGGCGGCTACGGTTACCAGGGTCAGGAACGCGGCTACGGCAACCAGGGCTTCGATCGCGGCTACGGCTACGGCGGGTACGACCGCGGTTATCCCGGCTACGGCGGATACGGCTACGGAGGCTACACCGGCTACGGCTACGGCGGGTACGGCGGTGGCTACGGCAACAACGCTGGTGAGTGGCGTGGCACCGGCACCGGGATGGGCTATGACTCCGGCACATCCCGTTACCAGGGCGGCACCATGAACCAGGGACGCTGGGGACAGCAGAGCCACGCCGGCCGTGGACCGCGCAACTATCAGCGTTCCGACGATCGCATCGAGGAAGATGTGAACGAGGCGCTCACTCGCCACCCTGCTCTCGATGCCAGCGAGATAGATGTGAAGGTCCAGAACGGCGAAGTGACGCTCACCGGTACGGTGGACAGCCGCCAGGACAAGCGCATGGCCGAAGACGCAGCCGAGAGCTGCTCGGGCGTGCGCGACGTCCACAACCAGCTCCGCGTCTCGAGCTCCGGCTCGCGCACCACCGAGCGCGAAGTGAGCCGCACACCGACGCAGGAAGGACGGAGCAGCCAGAGCGGCGAGTCGCGTAGCGGGTCGCGCCAGGCGTCATCGCGATCCTCCAGGTAGACGAAGCGCGTGGTGGTGAGAGCTCCGCGCGCCCGGACTGCGCCGGAGCGCTCGGGAGGGCGCGTCGTTCCACTGGGCGGCGCGCCCTGCAGCCATTCGGGGCTACGCTGCCGTCGGACTCGTCACGACGCGGGCTCCTGAAACGGCCAGCGTGGTGCGCGTTGCGCGGTCGCGCCCATGCCGAGCCACACGTCGGCGATCTTCTGCGCGGCATCCCACGGGGCGCTGTTGGAGTTGGTGAGAACTATCACGGTGAGCCGCTCGTCGGGATAGCGGATGATCGCGTTGGTGAAGCCGCGCGTCTCGCCGTTGTGCGTGAGACGCGTGCGCCCGCGGTCCTGATCCACGAACCACCCGAAGCCATACTGCGTCGGCTCGCCATCGCTCAGCATGTAGGGCGTCCACGAGAGCTTCCGTGCGTCCGCACTCACCAGCGTGTGATTCTCCAGAGCGTGGTCCCACTTCACCAGATCCGCCACCGAAGTGTAGATCCCGCCGTCGCCCAGCACGGCGCTCGTGGGACTCTGATCGGTACGCACGAAGTCGTCGCCGCGCCGCGTGTAGCCGTACGCGCGATTCGGGACGGTGGAGACTCCCTTCTCGTATGCCACCGATCCATCCATCCCGAGCGGCGCGAAGATCCGCTCGTGCAGGAAGCGCGCGAAGCGCTCGCCGCTAATCTGCTCCACTATCAGCGCCAGCAGAGCGTAGCCCGAATTGCTGTAGCGAAAGTCGGAGCCGGGTGGGAAGTACGTACTGTCGGCTCGGCCGATCAGCGCGAGCACGTCGCGATCCTTTACCTGCACGCTCGACGTGTCAGGGACGAAGTCCTCGTATGCCCACAGCCCGGACGTATGGGTGAGCAGGTGACGCACGGTGATGTCGCGCCCGTACGCGGGGAAGCCTGGGAGGATGTCGATCACCCGATCGTCGTAATCGAGCTTCCCGTCCTGCACCAGCAGCATGATCGCCGTGGCGGTGAACTGTTTGGTGAGCGACGCCAGGCGGTAATCGGTGTTGGGCGTCGACCGCGTGTGATCCTCCACGTTGGCCAGGCCGTACGAGTGCATGTACGCCACCTCGCCATCGTGGATGACCACGACGCTGGCACCCGGTCCATCCGGACGATCGTACTTGGCCATCAGCGAGTCCACGGTCCGCCCCTTGGACGCTGGAGTCGGCACGTCGGAATCGGAATGTGGAGTGGCGCGTGCGCAGCCGGCCACGGAGGCCAGGGCGATGAGCAGCGACGCGCGTGCGAGGATGTCTTCGATCATCCCGTAGCATGCCGCCACGGCTCGCCGTGCCGCAAGGTTGGGCGATGAGATGAGCACCGTGCGCTGGCGCACCCCGCGCGCACGGACCAACTTTGCTCACCCCTGTACGCGCGGCTCCTGCCTCCCACGCGCACCACTTCATTCGCCACGCCATCTCGCCTCCCGCCACACACCATGACTGCTCTCCCTTCGCGCTCCGCTTCCAGGCGTTTTCCGCTCGCCCTCGTCGCGCTCGCGACGCTCGCCGTCGCGGCGTGCAACCGTCGCGCGCGGACGGACCCGCCCCCGGTGCGCCCCACATTTATCACCATCCCGCAGTCGAGCGGTACCACCGCGCTTCTCCAGGCAGTGAGCGTGGTGGACTCCGAGGTGGTATGGGTGAGCGGCCACCAGGGGACCTACGCGCGCAGCACCGACGGCGGTGCGACCTGGCACGCCGCGGTGGTACCAGGCGCGGACTCGCTCCAGTTCCGCGATGTGCACGCGGTGGATGCGAACACCGCCTACCTCATGAGCGCCGGCAACGGTGAGCTTTCGCGCATCTACAAGACCACCGACGGAGGCGCGAACTGGCGGCTGCAGTTCACCAATCACGAGCCGAAGGCGTTCTACGACTGCATGGCTTTCTGGGATGCAGATCACGGGATAGCGATGAGCGACGAAGTCGGCGGCCACTTCCCGATCATTGCCACCGACGACGGCGGGCGGAGCTGGAAGCCGGTCTCCCGGTCCGCGCTCCCACCCGCGCTCCCGGGCGAGGGGAGCTTCGCCGCGAGCGGCAGCTGCGTGGCGACGCGCGCCCCCGGCCTTGCCTGGATCGGCACAGGCAACTCCAGCGCGGCTCGCGTCCTCCGCACCTCCGATCGCGGACGAAGCTGGAGTGTTGCCACCACCCCCCTCCCCTCCGCGGAGGGAGTCGGCCTCGCCTCCGTTGCCTTCCGCGACGACCTGCACGGCGTCGCGATGGGCGGATCGATGCTGGATACCTCGGCGCGAGGCGACGACGTCGCGATCACCTCCGATGGCGGCAGAAGCTGGTCGACGGTCGGACGCGCTCCCATCGCGAGCGCGATCTACGGCGGGAGCTACGTGCCCGGCATGCGCTCCCCGACGCTCGTGGCTGTCGGCCCCGGAGGCGCGGCGGCCTCGTTCGACGAGGGGCACAGCTGGGTGATGGTGGACACCACCGCGTATTGGGCGGTGGCCTTCGCTTCCCCCTCCTCCGGGTGGGCGGTCGGCCCGCGCGGCCGCATCAAGCGCCTCGCGCTCGTGAGCGGCCGCTGATAGCCCGCGCGGCACCCGACTTCGGGCGCCGCGCGAGCGGTCTGGCGGCCGCGACAACGAGCGAAGGGCCTGCCTCTTGCACCTGCCTGCTGCGGCGACAGCCAATGTCGTGGGCTGTCACGGACCGCATCGTTGTTCCCAATGGCTTCTGCTGCACTTACGCGCCTCGGCGCAGATGTTCGCGAGATGTTGCACGAACAGTTGGAGTTCCGCGAGCTCCTCCTGAGCATCGTGCGCCGCGATCTTCTCATCCGGTACAAACAGACCATCATGGGCTTCGGCTGGGCGATCTTCATGCCCGTGCTGAACACCATCATCTTCTCGGTCATCTTCACCCGGGTGACGCGGCTCGATACGGGCGGAATCCCCTACCCGATCTTCGCCTTCGCTGGTCTCCTCCCGTGGAACTTCTTCGCGACATCGCTCCGCTTCTCGGTAGCTTCGCTCACCAGCAACAGCGCGCTCGTCACCAAGGTCTACTTCCCGCGCGAGCTCTTTCCGCTCTCGGCGGTACTCGTGTCGCTCATCGACTTCGCCGTGGCGTTCCTCGTGCTCGCGGCGATGATGGTCTACTACCGGATAGGCATCACCTGGACGGTGCTCTTCCTCCCGATCGTGCTGCTGGTTCAGGTCGCCTTCACCATCGGCGTTGGGCTCATCCTCTCGATGGCGAATCTCTTCTACCGCGACATCAAGTACCTCTTCGAGGTCGTGATCACCGTCTGGATGTTCGCTACCTCGGTGGTGTATCCCGTGCATCTGGTGGGCGGCAGGCTGGCCAAGGTCCTCATGCTGAACCCGATGACGCCCATCATAGACGGATACCGGTCCGTGCTGCTGCGTGGCACACTGCCCGATCCGGGTCCGTTCGCTGCCGCGGCCGCGCTCTCGCTGATCGTGCTCGCGATCGGGTGGGTGGTCTTTCACCGGATGGAGTTCCGTTTTGCCGAAGAGATCTGATTCGTCCGAGGCACCCGTCATCTTCGACGGCGTTTGGAAGAAGTTCCGGCGTGGCGAGCGCGCGGACAGTCTGCGCGACCTCATCCCGGCGGTCACGCGCCGCGTGGTGCGCGGCAAGCCGCCGGCCGACGAGCTCGAGGACGGCAGCGGCGACTTCTGGGCGCTGCGCGATGTGTCCTTCGAGGTGCATCCGGGCGAGGCGCTCGGGATCATCGGACCCAACGGCGCCGGCAAGTCCACGATACTCAAGCTGCTCACCAGGATCCTCAAGCCCACGCGAGGTACGTCTTCCGTCCGTGGACGGACTGGTGCGCTGATCGAAGTCGCGGCCGGTTTCCACGCCGACCTCACCGGCCGCGAGAACATCTACCTGCAGGGCGCCATACTGGGGATGAAGCGGAGAGAGATCGCCCGCACAATGGACGAGATCATCGAGTTCGCCGACCTCGGCGATTTCATCGACACTCCGGTGAAGCGATTCTCGAGCGGCATGAGCGCGCGACTCGGCTTTTCCATCGCGGCCCACCTCGATCCCGACGTGCTGATCATAGACGAGGTGCTGAGCGTCGGTGACATGGCCTTCCAGCAGCGCTGCCTCGACCGCATGAAGCTCTTCAAGTCGCGCGGTGTAGCCATCGTGTTCGTTTCACACAACCTGCAGCAGGTCGCGTCGCTCTGCGACCGCGGGATCTTCCTCCAGCACGAGGTGCGCGCGCAGGGGGCGGTGCACGACGCGCTCGCCGCGTACGTGAACGGCACGGATGCTCTGCACGACACCGGCGCCGGCACCACGATCGAGATCACCGGCGCGGATCTCACCGACGTCAACGGTGAGCCTGTGACGACTGTCGAGCCGGGAACGCCCCTGCAGCTCACCGTCGACTACGAGGTGCACGAGGAGCTCAGCGACTTCCACCTCGGGTTCGTGATCTACAGATCCACCGACAACATGGTGGTGTACGACGGCGGCATAGGCTGCGAGGAGGCGGGGCTGGAAACCGTGCATCCAGGCCAGCATCTCCGCCTCCGGTTCGACTTCAACACGCACCTCACGCGCGGCCAGTATCACATCCAGGTGCACGTCTACCACAATCCCAGCCATACGCATCTGTGCAAGTACTCGCCGGCGGCGTCGCTGGGTGTCGCCGAGTCGCGCTCGTACGCCGGCGTTGCGGACGTGGAGCTCTCTTGCGTCCAGGCGCGTCCGGCGCTCCCACACGCGCGGCCCGTGCGGCCGGCGAGCGGCTGGTGAGCCGCGTGATCCGACCACCATGAGCACGCCGGTGCCGCGCGTCTCGGTCGTCATCCCCTGCTACGCCCAGGCGCACCTTCTTCCGGGCGCCCTGGAGAGCACGCTGGCGCAGAAAGGCGCGTCGGTGGAAGCCGTGGTGGTGGACGATGGATCGCCCGACGACGTGCGAGCGGTGGCTGCTCGCTACCCCGGCGTGCGTTACGTCCACCAGCAGAACCAGGGTCTCTCGGCCGCGCGCAACACCGGACTGCGCGAGAGCACCGGAGATTACGTGGTATTCCTGGATGCCGATGATCGGCTTCTCCCCGGCGCGATCGCCGCCGGGCTCGCATGCTTCGCCCAACACCCCGAAAGCGCCTTCGTGTACGGCGACTTCCGCTACATGAGCGAGGAAGGTGCGCCGCTCAACAGACGCGAGCGCCCTCCACTCGACGTGGATCTGTACGGCGGTATGCTCGTCCGAAACCACGTGGAGATGATCTCCACCGCTCTCTTCCGCCGCAGCGTACTCGATCGGGAGGGCGCGTTCGACACGACACTGCGCTCGGCGGAAGACTACGATCTCCTGCTGCGGATCGCGCGGCGGTACCCGACGAGCTTCCACCAGGAACTGGTAGCCGAGTATCGCCGCTATCAGCACCGAGGGAGGAGTCTCTCGCAGAACTCCGGGATGATGCTGCGCTCGACAGTGCGCGTGCTGCGCGCACAGCGCCGCTTCGCGCGCGGCAACGCATTCTACGAGTCACAGCTCGCCGAGGGCACGCGCTTCTTTCAGGATTACTATGGCGGCGAGCTCGTCGGCGAGGTACGTGCGCTCCTGCGTGAACATCGGTGGCTTGCCGCGCTGCGTGGCATGGTTCTGTTGCTGCGCTACTACCCTCGAGGAATCGCCGAGCGGCTCGTCCGACGCGCCCGGACCGCCCTGCGACTCGCCCACGGCTGACGTTCAGCGGCGATGGAGCGCGCCCGGCATGGGGCGTTCGCACATGTGGCGAGCCACGGCACGAAACCTGACGTCTCCTCCCTGACCCGTTGTACCATCAGATGGAAGGTGCCCGCAGCATGAGTAGTACGGCGCCAGTGGCCCGAGTTGCAGTCGTCATTCCGTGTTACAAGCAAGCGCACTTTCTCGGCGACGCTATCGAGAGCACACTGAAACAGACACTCCCGCCATCGGAAATCGTCGTGATCGACGATGGCTCTCCGGACGACGTGTACGGTGTGGCGGCCCGCTACCCCGAGGTCCGGTACATCCGGCAGCGCAATCAGGGATTGTCGGCGGCCCGCAATACGGGAATCCGCTCGACAACGAGCGAGCTGCTCGTCTTTCTCGATTCGGATGATCGTCTCCTGCCGCACGCGATCGAACGCGGCGTGACGCATCATCTTCGCCATCCCGGATGTGGCTTCGTCGCGGGACGAATGCACGTGATATCGGCCGACGGCTCGCTCCTGCGCCGCTGGCAGCCATTCCCCGTCACCAACGACAACTTCGCGCAGCTGCTCATCAATCACTGCGGCATCTACCCGCTCACGGTGATGTACCGGCGCTCCGCGATCGATGCCGTGGGAGGAGGATTCGACACGTCGCTGCGCTCCGCGGAGGACTGGGACATGGACATCCGTCTCGCCCGCCGCTTCCCGTTCCACCTCTACAACGAACCCATAGCCGAGTACAGAAAGCACGGGAACAACATGACGCGCAACGCGCCCGTCATGATGAAGTCCATCATCCGCGTGCTCCAGGCGCAGCGCGATTTCACCAGGCGAACGCCGCACCTCGAGCCGGCGCGCCGCAAGGGAATCGAGCGCGTTCACGGCTACTTCACCGAGCAGGTGATAACGCAGATCCACGAGGACCTCGCCGCACGCCGCTGGAGGACCGCGCTCGGCAAGAGCTGGATGCTGCTGCGTGTCCACCCGTACGTCGTGGTCGAGCGAGTGGGACTCAAGTGGGAGAAAGTCGCCCTCGCGCGCCGCAAGCGCGGCCGGCGGCCGGCAGCGGAGCTCGAGCGCGACCGGCGAGCGATGGCGGAGATGAGGCGCACGGCTCGCTGACGACCGGCCGTCGGGCAGCGCGCCCCGGGTGTTGCCAAAGTGGGTATCGCGGCGCCAGCTTCAACGCGATGCCCCACCCCGACGATTCTCCGCGTCCCCGACCACCCACCACGGTAGATGCCCAGCAGAGCGGAGCGCTCCACGAGAGCGCGCCCGAGCCGGCGCTCGTCGGCCTCGCCGAGCGGCTGCGCGTCGCCTTCCAGGGCGAACCGGGGGCATTCAGTGAAGACGCGATCCACGCGCTCTGGGGACCGCTGGCCGAGCCGGTACCCATGCCCACCTTCGCCGCGGTGATGGATGCCGCGGAGGATGGCAACGTCGACTTCGGCCTCCTCCCCGTGGAGAGCACGCTGGTCGGCGATGTCAGCTCGGCGTACGATCTCCTGGCGCTACACGACTGCCTCGTCATCGCGGCCGAGGTGGTGCTGCCCGTAAGACTCGCGGTGCTCGGTCTTCCCGGGTCGAGCATCGCCACGCTCAGGAGCATCGCGAGCCACCCGCTGATACTCGAGCACTGCGTCTACTTTCTCGAGCGGCATCGCGGGATCAGGGCGGAGGCCACCGCCGATACGGCGGGTGCGGCTCGCGAGGTGGCGGAGAGCGGTGATCCCACTCGCGGTGCCGTAGGAAGCCGTCGTGCCGCGGAACAGTACGGGCTGGACATCCTCGCGGACGGCGTGGAGGACCGCCCCGACTCGCAGTTCCGCTTCCTCGCGGTGGCGCGGGATCCCGCGTCGCTCGCCGAGGATGCCACCGCGCGAACCGCCGTCTGCTGCGTGTTCCCCGACGCGGCCGGATCGCTCGTGAAGGGACTGAAGCCCATCGCCGACGCGTCATTCAGGATCACCCATCTCGCCGCGCGTCCCACGCGAGAGCCGTGGACCTATCGCTTCTTTCTCGAGTTCGAGCATCCCTCGTCCGACGCGCGCGCCGCATCGGCGCTCGTGCAGCTCCGGAATGCGTCGCTCGAATATCGTTTGCTCGGCACCTACGCCAAGTGGACCAGCGACGAGCGAGACGACCCGCCGTCGCCGTTCGGGCGATAGCTGAAGCGAGAGGTACTGAAGAGCGCGCTGCATCGGAAGCGCAGCCAACCGTAGCGAACAGCTTCTTGACGCCCTCACACATCGCAGTTAAGGTGTGGCCCGCCGTGAACGACACCCGAGCGCTGTTGCCGGGTCTCGAACGGCTCCGGCGTCTGGTTCGCCACATGTTGGTGGCAGGAGGGCACTATGTTGCGGCACGTGTCTCCGCGGACCTTTACGGTCCTGTCGTTCGCGATCGTCATCTCAGCCACCGGTTGTCGCGACACCCCTCCTCCCCCACCCACGGCGCCCACGCTGCTCGGCGCCAGAAGCTCGTCCAACAAGGTCACTCTCGACATCGTCGACGGCGGTAGCACCGTCGGCGGAACCGTTACCTCCAACCGCGGTGGCATGAGCTGCACCTTCCCTGGCTCCCCGGGAGCGGCGCTCAAGGGGAAGTGCTCGCAGCACTTCAACACCGGAACGGTGGTGACCCTCAAAGCGGCTCCGGCGGGAACGGGCACTCGCGTCACCTGGTCGGGATGTACCGGCGCTACCGACGATCCCCTGGCGTGCGAGGTGACGCTCGACTTCTCACGTACGGTGAAGGTCACCTTTTCCCCTCCTGCACTGAGTCAGACGCTCACCGTGACATCTGGCGCGGAAGGGAGCGGTCGCGTCACCTCGAGCGTCCCCGGGATCGACTGTACCATCACCGGCGGCTCCGCCGCGTCCACGGGATGCACCGCGTCCTTCCCGACCGGTACGTCCGTCACGCTCTCGGCCACGGCAGCCAGCGGCAGCTACCTGAAGGCGTGGGCGGGTGCGGGCTGCGACGCGTCCGGAACTGGAGTCGGTGCGACGTCCGGCAAGTGTACGCTGACCATGGACCAAGCGCGCAGCATCGTCGTGAGCTTCGGTCAATCATCCGCCGTCGCCACGCTCGGCCGCTGGGACGCGCCGATCTCGTGGCCCGCAGTGGCGATCCACGCCAGCGTGCTTCCCAACGGGCGCGTGATGACGTGGGGGCGCTCCGATCGGGCGCCGCAGATCTGGGATCCCGCGAGCTCCGCGAGCTTCACGAGCACCGCACGGCCCGCCGACTTCTTCTGCAGCGGACACGCTTTCCTCCCTGACGGACGCCTCGTGGTGGCGGGAGGCCACAGCGGCACCGACAACCAGGGGATTCGCGACACCGAGATCTTCGACTATCGCACCAACAGCTGGACCGACAGCCCCGACATGCAGAACGGCCGCTGGTACCCGACGAACACCACGCTTGCGAGCGGCGAGGTCCTGACGCTTTCGGGCGGCGACACCAGTCAGCAGCGCAACCTGATCCCCGAGGTATGGCAGGCGAATGGCAGCTGGCGCGCGCTGAGTACCGCCTCGCTCTACCTCCCGTACTACCCGTGGATGTTCGTTGCACCCAATGGACGTGTCTTCGCAGCCGGCCCCAGTCAGACCACGTATTTTCTCGATCCCACCGGTACCGGTCACTGGACCGCTGGCCCGTCGAGTCGCTTCGGCAGCCGCGATTACGGCTCGGCGGTGATGTACGACGCGGGGAAGATCCTGATCGTGGGAGGCGGCACACCTACCAACACCGCCGAAGTGATAGACATCAGCGCGGGCACCGGAACGTGGCGGTCGGTCGCGTCGATGGCCGTCGCACGCCGGCAGACGAACGCCACGCTCCTCGCCGATGGCAAGGTGCTCGTCACGGGAGGGACCAACAGCACCGGCTTCAACACCGCTCCGACCGATACGCGAGTGCTCGCCGCCGAGGTCTGGGATCCCGCCACGGAGAAATGGACCACACTCGGAAGGATGACGCACAACCGCCTTTACCACTCCACCGCTCTCCTCCTCCCGGATGCGCGAGTGCTGTCGGTTGGAAGCGGCCAGCCAGCAGCGAACGGACTCACCGACGATTACACCGCCGAGACCTTCTCACCGCCATACCTCTTCAACGCGGATGGTACGGCGGCGACCAGGCCCGCGATCTCCTCGGCGCCATCCAGCGTGGGATACGGGCAGAGCTTCACCGTGCAGTCGGCGGACGCCGCCAGCATCGCGAAGGTGACGTGGATCCGCCTCGGATCGGTGACGCACGCGTTCAACCAGAACCAGCGGATGAACTACCTGCCTTTCAGCGTGTCTGGTAGTGGAACGCTCACCGTCACCGCGCCGGCGAACGCGAACCTCGCGCCTCCCGGCCACTACATGCTCTTCATAGTCGATGAGCGCGGCGTTCCTTCCGTGGCGAAGATCGTCCAGATAAGCTGACCATCGACTCGGATCGACCGAGCGAGCATGTCGAGTAGATGAAAGCCCAGCCGTCATTCCGGCTGGGCTTTTATCTCTCCGGTCACGTTCACCTGGACTGCGTACCCCTCGATCGAGTCGGGTAGCGATCTTCGCAGCGAGTCCGTCATGCGCTCGACCATGACGTAAACCGTGGGGGCACCGTTCTTCTCCCCTCGCCCCACACCGACGACGCCAGGGATGGCCATGAGCGAATCGGTGTGGCGCTTCAGGACGTCGGCGATGGAGGGCATGTCGCTCCTCCTGGCGCCGCCGCCCGACGACCCGGGTGAGCCGCAGGCGGCGAACGCCACGAGCAGAATGGTAAGTGCGACACTGCGGATCACTTCCCGTCGATGGTAACGCCCAGAGCGGAGAGGACCGCGCCGATCGGGTTGCCGATGGTGGATGTCTGTCCGCCGGCGAAGAGGAGTGCCACCGGATAGGCGTTGGAGTCGTCGGTCACGATCAGCGATCCCGAGTCACCCGCCTTGCTGAACGCGCCTCGCTTCCCAGTGACCACCACCTGATTCACGAAGGTCGCTACGCCACTCTCGTACTGCACCCTCACCGTAGCGTCTATCGATGCCACCGAGCCGTGCGTGCACGATGTGGTGCGTCCGCACTTCTGAACGAGCATTCCGATCGTGGCCGCCTTCGTCGTGCTGTTCGGTACGCCGTAGCCACCGGTGAACGTGGCGTTGCCTACCAGGCTGGTGGTCGTGCTGGCCAGTGCCGCATCCACCGTGTTGTTGCCGCTGAAGTTGATCCGCACGAACTGGGCGAGCGTCCCTATGGAGCTGTTCGCGGGGATGCTGCACTGCGGGCTCGTGTCGTAGCGGCCGGGTTGGAGGATGTCCTCACCGATGCCAGCCGCGTTCTGGCGCGCGAGCACGTGGTTGTTGCTGAGGATGTAGACGTTCCCGCCCTTGGTCACGCGCGCGCCGAGCGTACCCGCGGCACATTCGTTCTCGTTGCCGATGGACACTCCAATCGGGACTGGTCGCGTGAAGGTCGCCGTAGGGTCTGCACTCCCTCCGCCGTTCCCGCCGCCGGGCTTCCCGCCTCTCTCTGGCTTCCCTTTACGCGGCAGGATCGCCGAGAACGGACCGGTTGGCATCAGCTTGACCGGAACCCCGTCGAGCGTGTGCGGCAGGCCTCCCACCGCGCCGTTCACGGTCATGATCACTACCGCTGGCGTCCCGTCGTCCCGCAGCCCGACTCCTATCCCCTCCACTCCACGCTTCGCCATGATGCGTGCTTCGAACTTCGTGCGAGCCGCCATGGCCGCGCGGAGATCCGGTCCCTGCTGGCCGCCTCGCGCGAGCTCGGGTTTGAGAGCTCTCGGGGCTGCGGGACTGGTGCTGTCGTTACATCCGGCAGCGACTGCGAGTGTGAGGACCAACGCGAGTCGGAGCGTGAGAACGGCGCAATTGCGAGACCTTGGCATTGTACGCACCTCAGCTGATGTGATCTCCGTGTCGCCCGCGGGCGGCACATCCGATGTGCGCTAGCTTACCGCATCGAGCTCGGGTGCACCAGAAGCAGGAAGGTCGGCGGACTCGGCCCTGGACCGCAACTCCGGAGTTGCACCCGCCGCATCGCTCGAGGCGCGGCGGAGCGCTGCCTCCCGATGCACCGGAGTTGCGCGCGCTTCGGCAAGCGCCGTGGCCGCAACAGGATGCGAGGGTCGATCGCGCGTGCGCGCGCACGTCTCGACCGGGCACGGCTGTTGCCCCGCTCCGCGACTCCTCTTCCCCGGGAGACATCCTCCGATGCTTCGAGTACGAGTGGTCATCGCCTGCCTCGTCATCCCCTTTGCCGCGCCCTCGGCACAGGCGCCAGCGATTCACCCGGTCCCGGCGGCCAGCTCCCCCAGTGTCGGAACGCGCGTGCTCACCCACAGGGAACAGGACGCGCGCATCCACCAGCGGCTCGAGCACCGTTTCGCGACCGTGCTCCCGGAGCTGATGCGCCGGACCGGAATCGACATGTGGCTCGTGATCTCGCGCGAGTACGACGACGACCCGGTGTTCCGCTCGCTCGCGCCGTTCACGACCTACTCTTCACGGCGCCGCACGATTCTCGTATTCCACGACCGCGGAGGTGATCGCGGAGTGGAGCGCATCTCGGTTGGGCGGTTCGATTACGACGATCTGTACACGGTGTATCCCACGCACAACGACAGTCAGTGGGTGGGGTTGCGCAAGCTCGTGGAGGAGCGCAAGCCGAAAGTGATCGGCGTGAACGTATCCGAAACGTGGAGTCACGCGGATGGTCTCTCTGCCAACGAGCGCGACAACCTGCTCCGCGCGCTCGGTCCGGAGTGGTCGAAGCGAGTCCGTTCCGCGGAGAAACTCACCGTGGGCTGGCTCGAGACCAAGCTCCCGGAGGAAGCCTCGGACTACCGCCACGTGATGCGCTTCGCGCACCAGATCATAGGCGAAGCGTTCTCCAATGAAGTCATCGTCCCCGGCGTCACGACCACCGAGGACGTGGTCTGGTGGATGCGCCAGCGTGTGGCGGAGTACGGCTTCGGCCAGTGGTTCCAGCCATCGGTCACCATCTGGCGCCGGACTGGAGTGGTCTCGGATACGGTCCCACCCGAGCGCCGCGTGATCCAGCGCGGCGACATGCTCCACTGCGACTTCGGGCTCGTCTACCTCAATCTCTTCACGGACACCCAGCACCTCGCTTACGTACTTCTGCCGGGTGAGAGCGAAGCGCCCCCCGGTCTGCGCGCCGGCCTCGCGGCAGCCAACAGACTCCAGGACATCGCGATGACCGAAGCACGCGTCGGCGTCACAGGCAACGCCGCACTGGCGGCCGCACGCAAGCGCGCGATCTCGGAAGGGATCACACCTTCCATCTACACGCACCCCATCGGCTATCACGGCCACGGCGCCGGGACCACCTTGGGGATGACGGATTACCAGCAGGGCGTGCCGGGCTCCGGCGACTATCCCTTCCATCCGAACAGCTGGTATTCCATCGAGCTGAACGCCACGCACCGCGTCCCCGAGTGGGGCGGCATCCCCGTGCGCTTCGCGCTCGAGGAAGACGCGATGCTCACCGACGATGGCTGGGAGTGGGCGCTGGGGAGGCAGAGCGGGTTCTACCTCATTCGGTAGCAACATCGCGCATCGGTGCGCGCGACGAGACACGAAACCCCCGCACGACGTTGGTCCGTGCGGGGGTTTGCGCTATGGGAGTGGGCCTGAGTGGAGTTGAACCACTGACCTCACGCTTATCAGGCGTGCGCTCTAACCAACTGAGCTACAGGCCCCGTTATCTCTGAGCCTCCAAATTTACCCGTGCATCGAAATCGAGTCAACGTCGGCCGGGTACCGCGCTGAGGATACGCATTACCGCTTGCTCATGTGTGGATCCTCGAGCTCCCGGGTTGCGAGCGACGGCAGCCATGGGACACTTTATCCGGGCGACCCGATCGTCGTAACCACGCCCCTTGCCGAGCGACCTCCGGCGCCTGAGAGCAGGCGCCTCGCGCTCCCCGCCGGCCTAACGCTCCCACCCTCGCCAACGGCACCTCGACCATGAGCCGAACCACACCCCCCACGCCTCTGTTCCGGCGCCGCCACGTCCTGGCGGTCGCGCTGCTCGCTCTGGGAAGCGCGCTCCCTGCGGCCAGCACGCTCCGCGCTCAGGAGGCGGCCAGCGATCGCGCCCCCCACGACGCCGCGCGCGCCACGCGCTTTACCGGCGCGCGGCCCGATACATCGAGCGTCGATGCAAGCGAGAGCTCGCAGGCGCGCAATACATCGACTGTCGATGTATCCGCTCCCGCTGCGAAGCGCCCCCTCACGCAGGCCGCCTTCGACTCCTGGCGCGCCATTCGCGACGTCGCGCTCTCGAACGACGGGCGCTGGGCCGCCTGGTCGCTCGTGCCGCAGGTGGGCGACGGCGAGGTAGTGCTGCGCGACCTCCGGAGCGGCAAGGAAGTCCGGCACACGCGCGGCTACATCGGTCGGCCGCAGATGAAGCCCGGCGCGACCCGCGACGATGCCATCCGCTTCCCCGCCCCGCGCTTCACCGCCGACGGCAAGTACCTGGTCTTCACGATCGAGCCGAGCCGCGAGGAGTACGAGAAGGCTCGACACGCGAAGCGTGGGAAGGACGCGGACCGCCCGCGATCGTCGCTCGGCATCCTTCGGACCGCCGACGGACAGGTGGATGAGGTGCCACGAGTGAAGTCGTTCAAGCTCGCGAGCGGCTCGTCGCGCTGGCTCGCCTACCTGCTCGCTTCGCGCGACTCGGCGGCCGCCGACTCCACCGCGCCAGATTCGGCCGCCCCCGGCGCTGCCGCGGTCCCCGGCGGAGTGGCGCGTCCGGTGAGCAGCGACTCCACCGGGAAGCACGCAAAGAAGCAGTACGGTTCCACGCTCGTGCTCCGGGACCTGGAGTCGGGTGAAGAGCTTCGCATCGCCGATGTCGGTGCGTACGACTTCGATGATCCCGGGCAATGGCTCGCGTACACCGTCGCCTCGCGCGACGAGAGCACCAACGGCGCGTACGCCCGCTCGCTCGCCGACGGCCGCACGCTGACCCTTTTGAGCGGGGTTGGCGCGTACAAATCGCTCGCCATCGACTCGGCGGGCACCGTTGCGGCGTTCATCTCCGATCGCGCCGAGCAGGGGCGTGATGAGCCGCGCTTCTCGCTCTATGCCGCCCTGCTCCGCGATCGTGCGGCGAGCCCGAAGAAAGGCGGCAAGGGCGCGAAGAGTGCGCCCGCACCGGCTGACGGCAGCACCGCTCAGGCACTCGTGACTCCGGCGATGCTCGGAGATACGCTGCTCGTCTCGACAGACGCGCGTATAGAGTTCTCGTCCGGCGGCACCGCGCTCCGCTTCGGCGTCGCCCCCTTCGTGCCCGATTCCATCCCGGCTGATTCCCTGGCCGACAAGGCGGTCTTCAACCTCTGGCACTACAGGGACGGCCGTCTGCAGCCGGAGCAGCGCATCGAGGCGGCGCGGGATCGCAAGCGCTCCTTCACCTCGGTGTACGACCTGCGCTCGCGCGACTTCCGCATCCTGGGAAGCGACTCGCTCCCCGAGATCCACCTCTCGCCCGACTTCCGCATCGCCATGGGCGAGACTGAAGTGCCGTACCGCGTCGAGGCTATGTGGGGCGAGGGCGGGCGCGATCTGTACGCGATCGACGTCGCGACCGGCAAGCGCACCCAGATAGCGAGCCGCGTCCCCTTCCGTGCGTCGCTCTCCCCCGCCGGCGGCTACATCCTCTGGTTCGGGGAGAACGGGCACTGGTATTCGTACTCCACCGCCACGAAGCGGAGCGCGGACATCACCGGTTCCATCGCTGGCGTCCGCTTCGACCAGGAGACGTGGGATACGCCGAGCACCGCCGCCCCGTGGGGGATCGCGGGGTGGACGGAGGGCGAGAAGTCCGTGCTCCTCTACGATCGCTACGATGTGTGGGAGGTGGACCCGAGCGGTCGCGAGCCGGCGCGCGTGCTGACCGACTCCGTGGGGCGCCATGAGCAGATCATCTTTCGTCTCGCGGAAATGGATACCACCGATCGCTTCCTGAGTAGCGCGCGCCCGCTCCTGCTCGAGGCGATGGACGACTCCACCAAGGCGAGCGGCTACTGGAGCGACCGCATCGGAGCCGTGCAGCCGCCGAAGCAGCTCATCATGGAGGCGCGGCGCCTGGCCGACCTGCAGAAGGCGCCCGATGCGGACGTGTACCTGTTCACGCGCTCGACCTTCCGCGAGTTCCCTGACCTCTGGGTAACCGATGCGTCCTTCAGCACGCCCACGCGGATCTCCGAGGCGAACCCGCAGCAGGCGGAATACCGCTGGGGCACCGCGCAGCTCGTCCACTGGCTGAGCGACGATGGCGTACCGCTCGCTGGTATCCTGTACAAACCAGAGGACTTCGACCCGAACCGGAAGTACCCGATGCTGGTGTACTTCTACGAGCAGCTCTCCGACAACCTGCACCACTACGTTCCGCCTGCCGGACGCAACGTGATCAACCCGACGGTGTACGTCTCGAACGACTATCTCGTGTTCGAGCCGGACATCCACTACGAGATCGGCTATCCCGGAGAGAGCGCGGTGAAGTCGGTGGTGCCGGGCGTCCAGATGCTCATCGATTCCGGCTTCGTGGACCGGCACGCCGTCGGGCTTCAGGGGCAGTCGTGGGGCGGCTATCAGGTGGCGTACATCATCACGCAGACGAGCATGTTCCGCGCGGCGATGGCCGGAGCACCAGTCGCGAACATGACCAGCGCCTACGGCGGCATTCGCTGGGCGAGCGGGCTCGCGCGTGCCTTCCAGTACGAGCACACGCAGAGCCGCATCGGCGGCAGCATCTGGGAGCAGCCGCTGCGCTACCTGCGGAACTCGCCGCTCTTCTGGGCCGACCGGATCCGCACGCCGCTGTTCATCATGCACAACGATGGCGACGGCGCCGTGCCTTGGTATCAGGGCGTGGAGCTCTTCGTCGCGCTCCGTCGGCTAGGGAAGGAAGTCTATCTCATCGACTACAACGACGAGGCGCACAACCCCACGAAGCGCGCCAACCAGCTCGACATCGCCATGCGCATGCAGCAGTTCTTCGACCATCATTTGAAGGGTGCTCCCGCGCCCGACTGGATGGTGCACGGGATCCCGTTCCTGGATAAGGGACGCGACCAGCTGGAGCCGGTGGTAGCGGGCGAGCCGGTGAACCCAGAGACGGGATCGAAGGAGGCGAGCGGCGGAGGTACCGGTCCCGTGAAGTAAGCGACGGGGTCAGGTCTTTAAATTCGAGCGGGCTGGGCAAATGCCCAGCCTGCTCGAATTTAAAGACCTGACCCCGTCGCTTACTTCACGGGCCCGGTACCTCCGCCGCT
>DASSNL010000014.1:0-37422 GCA_035688075.1 Gemmatimonadaceae bacterium | reverse complement strand
GCGAGGGCGGAGAGAGGCATACCCCACCACTCCCGGCGTCCCATCGGAACGCCGACCGGCGGGCGGTAGTGCTCACGCCTGCTATGCTGCCTCACGGGGGCGTTCGTAGTGGTCACGAGTCTCTCTCGGCGCATGCCGGCGCTCGGCGCCCGGCCACACCTGAAAATAACACGACGGACGAGCCGCGAGTGCTCGTCCGTCGTGTTTCGTGCCCGGTTAACTTTGCGACCGTATCCGCCTTACTTGGGCGGGATTCCGATCACCTTCACACCCGCTCCACGCGCTACGTCCATCGCGTGGACGACGTCCTGATACTTCACCTTCGGATCGCCCTTCACGAAGATGATCTTGTTGGGGCGACCGTCGTAGACGTCCTTGAGAAACTGGTGCAGGTTTCCAGCGGGAACCGCCTCGCTGTTCACCTTGAACTGGTCCCCCGGAAGCACCTGAAGCACGATCTGGTCCGGAGGGTTCTGCTGCTGCTGCTGCGGTTGCGGCGTGGGATCCGGGATCTGGACGTCGATCGCCTTGCGCAGCATCGGCACCGCCATCATGAAGATGATCAGGAGCACGAGGAGCACGTCGATCATCGGCGTCACGTTGATCTCGTTGGTGAGCCCTGTCCCACCGCCCGTAGACATTGCCATTGCTATACCTCCTCAGGATCCCGACTCGTCCGACTTCTTCTTCTCTTCGGGCGACGACGTGCCAGGGGTCTGATCGGTGATCTCGCCCACCACACGAACGCCGGCCTTGGAAGCGATGTCGATGGCGTCGAGAACCTTGGAGTACTCGAGGTCCTTGTCCGCCTTCAGATAGAGAATCTTGTCCTCGGTGCGGGCATCGAAGATCGCCTTGAGTCGGTCAGGGAGCGACTCGTTCGGGATCGCGCGCTTGTTCAGATAGTACTGACCGTTGCGATCGATACCGAGCACCTGGTCGTTAGGATCTTCCGGGTGCGAGGCCAGGTTGACCCCCTGAGGGGGCTGCGCCTGGAACCCTGCATTGATCAGCGGCGTCACGATCATGAAGATAATCAGCAGTACCAGCATGACGTCGATCATCGGCGTCACGTTCGGTTCCGCCTTTACACTTCCGCCGCCGCCTGTGGACATTGCCATTGCTGAACTCCTTGCCGGGGGTTCGGCTTACTGATTGATCGGGTTGTTGCTCGCCCCGGCGGGGGTCGCGTTGAACTCACGCGTGAAGCGCGAGCGGCCGAACTCGCCGGCGACACCCTTGATCAGGTAATCGATCATCTCCTTCGAGGTGTAGGTCATCTCGACGTTGAGATTGTCGATCTTGGTGGTGAAGTAGTTGTACGCCCACACCGCCGGAATGGCCACGAGCAGACCGAAGGCGGTCGTGATCAGCGCCTCGGCCACACCGGCCGAGATCGCGCCGATGCCACCGGCGCCGGAGGTAGCCATACCCTGGAACGCGTTCACGATACCCATCGTGGTACCGAGCAGACCGACGAACGGCGCCGTTGCACCGACCGTCGCGAGCACCGCGAGACCGCGCTTCAGCTCGGAGGTGATGATCATCATGTTGCGCTCGACCGCACGCTCGGCCGAGTTGATGTCGGCAACCGTGACGGAGCCGTCCTGCAGGAGCGGCCGGACCTCGCCGAGCGCGCCACCGAGCACGCGCGCCACGTGCGACTTCTTGTAGCCCTCGGCCAGCTTGATCGCCTCGTTGAGGTTGTCCTCCTCCAGGAACTGCGAGAACTCAGGGGCGAACTTGCGGGTCTCACCCTGCGCCTTCTTCAGCCTCCACCACTTCTGAACCATGATGGAGAGCGAGAAAATGGACATGATCGCAAGGACGAAAACGATACCCTTGGCGAACCAGCCCATCGAATGATAGAGCTCGATCAGCGACATGTTCATTGTGCTACTCCTCCCGAGATTGGGCTGTTGATCTTACCTGGGAACCTTGAAGCCGAATGGCATCTGTACGAGCTGTCTTACCTTGTGCCCGCCAACCTCGGCCGGGTAGAACTGCATCCTGGGCAGCACCTTCTTTACCGCGCTGCTGAACAGGTCGTTGGAGGACTTGAGCACCTTGAAGGTGTTCATCTCCGCGTGACCGCTGGTGTCCACGACGAACTGGACCAGCACGTCGCCCTCGACGCGAGCGCTCTCCAGCATGGACGGATACTGCGGTGTGGGGTTCCCTTCCCTGGCGAGTACCGGCTTCTCGACCTGGAACTCGAAGTAGGGCTGATCCTGGTTCACGGGTCCCTTGCCACCGGCCACACCCTTGGCAACGCCACCCTCGACACCCTTACCGCTGAAGTCGGCCTCGTTCGTGACCGCCTTCGACAGGTCTACCTCAGGGATCTTGTCGGGGATGTTGATCGGCGCTTGCAGCGTCTGGAACCCCTTCGGCGGCGGCGGCTTGACCACCACGTCGGGCGGCGGCGGAGGCGGCTTCTCGGGCTCGGGCGGAGGGGGCTCCTTCTTGACTTCCACGAAGTTCACGTCCTCCTGCACCTTCTCCTTCGCCGCGGCCACTCCCGCCTGAGCGGTGATCCACACCGCGAGCGCGATGAGCGCGATGTGAGCGACTATGCTGGTGACGGTACCGCCAGCATTCGCCTCTCGCTTTCGCTTCGACTCGATCAGGTTGTTGAACATTCTGGAGTCTCTCGGCCCTGTTGAAGTCCGTGCCAATAGTGCACTTGCGAAACTACGCTGAAACTACATGAGCCTTATGGCGAGGGAATGAGCCGAACATTAAGAATTGGTGAAGACGCTGTTACTTTTCCTTCATATCGTTCGTCCACGTCCTTCCCTCTTCCACCCCGTCCGCCACAGGGAGCGTGACGGTGAAGGTGCTCCCCCGGCCCAGTCGCGAGCGGACGGAGATGTTTCCGCCGTGCGCTTCCGCGATCCACTGGCTTATTGCGAGTCCCAGGCCAAAGCCACCGCGCTCCGCCGACCTGGAGCGGGCGCGATCCGCCCGGTAGAAGCGCTCGAAAACGTGTGGTAGGTCGGCGGCGGAGATGCCGAGCCCGGAATCGCGAACCGAGAAGGACGCGGTCCGGTCGTGGGAGGTCAGCGAGAGATCGATGCTCCCGCCGCGCGGCGTGTACTTGATGGCGTTGGTGGTGAGGTTCAGGAAGAGCTGTCGCAGGCGAGTTGCGTCGCCCATCACGGTGACGGGTGTTATCTCCGGCATGACCACCGCTATGCCGGCCGCCTCCCCGAGTATGGACGCGGTCTCGAAAACGTCGCGCACCAGCGGATCGAGCTCGATCGGCTCGCGGTGCAGGTCGAAGCGCCCCTCGTCGGCGCGAGCGAGCGTGAGGAGGCTGTCCACGAGATCCGCCATCCGCGTGGTCTCGTGAAGCGCCTCCTCGAGCGCCACGAGACGCTCGCCTCGCGAGACGCTCGAGCTCATGGCGCGCTCCACATCCGCTCTCAGAACGGCGAGCGGCGTCTTGAGCTCGTGGCTCGCGTCGGCGGTGAAGCGCCGGAGCGCGCCGAAGGATTTCTCCAGCCGCTCGATCATCTCGTTCAGCGTCACCACCAGCCGCGCGATCTCGTCGTTCGATGCCTCCAGCATGAGGCGGCGATGCAGACTGCGCCCGTCGCTGATGGCCCGCACTTCGTCTATGATCCGGTCCACCGGTCGCAGCGCGTGGCCGGCGATCATGTACGAGAGGCCCACCGATGCGATGACGAGGAGCGGCGCCACTACGAGCATGGTGCCGAGCAACTCGCGGATCGCCACCTCCGTGGAGCGGATGGACGATGCCGCCACCACGCGCGACACCTTCGACTCCTGCGTGCCGGTGCCCACGGCCACGAGGAGGAGCCGGTCGTGCGGGAGATCGTAGATCTGCCCGGTGCCGCTGGCCGGCGCCACGATTGCCGCGGTCTGCAGCGCGGCGCGGTCGTCCTCGTCGAGCTGGCGCACGGCGAACGAGCCGTACAGCATCCTCCCGCTCTGGTCGAGCACCAGCATATAGTCGGGGATCCCCTCGAGGAGATTCCGAATGGGGCGTGTGATGGTAGGCCCCACCACCGAGTCGTGCGTGACGGTGACCGGCTGCCCCGACTCCTCCGCCTGACGGATGACGTTGCGCGCCAGGTTCGCTTCGGCGTAGACGTGGCGGTTCAGCTCCTCGTACGAGCTGGCCCGGCGGGCGGCCCAGAGGGCGATGGCGAAGGCCACCACCGTGCCGACCATCGCGCCCGCGTAGGCGACGGTGAGACGCGACCGGATGCTGCTCATGGCGCCCGCACCGTCACCCCACTCACTCGCGGATCACGTAGCCGACGCCACGCACCGTATGGATCAGCTTGGGGGCGCCACTCACGTCGATCTTCTTGCGCAGGTGGTTTATCACGACGTCCACGATGTTGGTGCCGGGATCGAAATGATAGCCCCAGGCGTATTCGGTGATGAGCGTGCGACTCATGACGCGCCCGGTGTGACGCATGAGGTACTCGAGCACCGTGTACTCCTTGGGAGTGAGATCCACCAGCTCACCTCCACGCTTCACCGTGCGGGTGTCCTTGTCCAGCTCCAGGTCGCCCACCTTCAGCACGGGCGATGCTATGGCGCGCGGGCGGCGGCTGAGCGCTTCCACCCGCGCCAGCAGCTCCTCGAAGGCGAAGGGCTTGGTGACGTAATCGTCGGCCCCGGCGCGCAGCGCTCCTACCTTTGCATCCACGGCATCCTGCGCGGTAAGGACGAGGATCGGACGCTCGAAGCCGCGCGCCCGCAGCCCGTGCAGTACCTGCATCCCCGACTTCCCCGGAAGGCGCATGTCGAGCACGATGAGATCGTAAGCATCGGATCTCGCGCGCCGCTCTCCCTCCTCGCCATCGGACACCAGGTCCACCCCCCAGCGCTGCTCCTCGAGGCCCCGCTTCACGTACTCCCCCACAGTGGGATCGTCTTCGATCACGAGGATCTTCATCGCGGTGCGTGCTCACTCGCCGCTGGTCGCCGAAACCCGAAGTGGCGGATCTTCCTGTACAGAGTCTTGGGCGAGATGCCGAGAATCTCGGCTGCCCTCCCCTGGTGCCACCCCACATCGTCGAGCACCGCTCTTATATGCTCGCGCTCCACCGCCTCGAGCGGAAGCGAGCTGCGCTCCGCGTCGCGCTTCCCCGCCTCCGGCGCGGCAGCGGCGGCGAACGGGAGACCGGCAGCGCGAATCACTCCGTCGACCGCACGAGTCGCGGAGCGCTCGATCACCTCGCGCAGCTCGTCGATGTTTCCGGGCCACGGGTAGCTCTCCAGTGCCGCCAGCGCATCCGCACCCACGTCGGGCGTTGGAGTCACGCCGGTCTCGGAGAGGAAGTAGCGCGCGAGCGGCAGTATGTCCACGGGGCGCTCGCGCAGAGGCGGGAGCGTCACGTTCACCGCGTTGATTCTGTAATAGAGATCGCCGCGGAAGAGTCCCTCGGCCGCCATCGCCGCGAGGTCCAGCCTGCTGGTCGCAATCAGACGGGGTGCCCCGTATGCCTTCTGCGTACCGCCGGTACGGTAGAAGCTCCCCAGCTCGAGCGCGTGAAGAAGCTTTCCCTGGAGTGGCTGGCTGAGCGCGTCGATGTTCTCGAGGCAGACAGTTCCGGCGCTCGCGAGCTCCAGGAGACCGAGCTGGCGCGACGTGGCACCGGAGGCAGCGGTGTACTCGCGGCCGAACAGCTCGCTCTCCAGCTCGTCGCCGCGCAGAGCAGCACAGTCGAGCCGCGCGAACACACCCGATGCGCGGCGCGAGCGCGAGTGGAGGATCCGCGCCAGGTGGCTCTTCCCGGTACCGCGCTCGCCGGAGATCAGCGCCGCGGAGTCGCTCGCCGCCACTCTCCCCACGAGCTCCAGCACAGCGCGCATGGGCGCGAACTCGGTGATCATCTCGGCGGGGTGCTCCGCGCGCGAGAGCATGGCGCGAAGGAGCACGTTCTCCAGCATCAGGCGACGCCGCATCCACGCTCTCCGCGACACCGCCTCGGCGAACGCGAGACGGTACGGACGCACGAGCTGGTCGTACTCGCCGTCGAGCGAGACGTGCGGCGTGCCGGGATCCGCGAGGAGCACAACCTCGCACGGCGCCTGATCGCCGCGGGCCGCGCGGAGCGCTTCCAGCACGCCGCCGTCGCGGAAGGCGGCGCCGAGTAGCGCAACATCGAGCAGCGCCACGTCGAAGGTCTCCGAGCCCAGGGCGTCGAGCGCCGTGCGCGCATCCATGCAGCGCGTGACCTGGAAGCCGCGCTCGCCGAGGAAGAGGTCCAGCGCTCCGTCGGCCGCCGAGTGCGGATCGGCGATAAGGATGCGGATGCGCGCTTCATCCATCAGGACAACCTCCACTCGAGGATGCACGACTCCGGCTCTGGAGCGCGCTCGATTCGCGCGAGCGGATTTTCATCTCGGGTCTGCGATCGCATGCCTTGCGCTGATTGTAATTCCGGCCGGATGCCGTTCGGCTCTGTTGTGTTCGCCTGAAAGGTAAGCAGCGGAGGGAGTACGCTACAAGATGAACGCACGCTTCACCCGCTCCAGCTAGGTCTGGCGCGCGCTCGGCGCGCGGTGCGGGCACGCGTCATCGAAGACGCTCCTCGGTACGTGGGTTGCAGGACTTCGACGGGCACCCGAACATGGAGTGAAATATGGCATACCGAGGCACAGGATTAGTTCCCTTCTTCGGCTCGAACTTCCCGATGTCGAGCCTCAGGCGCGAGATCGATCGCCTCTTCGAGGATGCAGGAATGCCATCGGGTGGTCGCTGGATGCCCGCGGCCGACGTCCGTGAGAACGACGATTCGATCGACATCGACATCGAGCTCGCCGGCATCAACCCCGACAACGTGGACATCAACGTGGAGAACGGCATTCTCACGGTGAGCGGTGAGAAGAGGACGGAGAGCACAGAGGGGAAGGAGGGACAGTACCACTCCGTGGAGCGCCGCTACGGCTCCTTCGTTCGCTCGTTCCAGCTGCCGCAGGGTGTGGACGAATCGAAGATCACTGCCAACTTCGACCACGGTCTTCTGACGATCGACATCCCGAAGTCGGCGCTCCCGCAGCCTCGCAGGATCCAGATCGGCGCGCGTGGTGGACAGGAAGTTCAGGGAACGGTGGGGCGCGAGCAGGTGTCGTCGGGTCGTTCGTCGAGCAGCAAGAGCTCTGGTGACCGCATGGCAGCAAGCGGTACGGAGCAGTCGGGATCTTCCCGCGAGGAGAAGAGCTCGAAGAAATAGCGGAGGCGCGCGCGAGCCGTCCGGAGCGGGACTGCTGTGATGAGTTCTCGCCGCGGGAGTGATCTCGTTGCGGCGCGACGGCTCAGAGCTTTCGGCCCTGCTCCGCGGCGCCGCGCGCGCCGCCGGTACTCGGGCGCGGAGGCCCGGTCTTTATGAGATCCTCCGCGGCGAGAAGGCTGCGCGCCAGGTCCGCCATGGTCATGTTCCGACTCTGGCTCGTGCGCTGCAGCACCCGGTACGCCGCACTCTCCGAGATCCCTTCGCGCTCCATCAGGATCCCTTTGGCCCTCTCGATGATCTTGCGGTCGTCGAGGCGCCGGCGGAGATCGTGGCTCTCCTTGCGCTCGGAGAGCCACTCCTCGTGCCGGGCGACGGTGACCGCTATCGCGGCTCCCAGCTGGGCCGCGCTCACCGGCTTCACGAGATAGTGGAAGATGGGCACTCCCACCGCCTCACCCACGGTCTCGGCGTCGCTGTAGGCTGTGATGATGATTATGGGGACTGGCCGCTCCTCGTGGATGCGCGCAGCCGCCTCGAGCCCCGAGAGGTGCGGCATCCGCACGTCGAGGAGAATGAGATCGGGGCTGAGAGTACGCGCCATGGACACGGCGGTCTCACCGTCGGCGGCGATGCCGATGACGGTGTGGCCGAGCGACTTGAGATCCTGCTCGAGACCGAGCGCAGTAACGCTTTCGTCTTCACCAATGAGGACGCGCAAGCTTCGGGATGGCACTGGGGGCTCCGGTGTGGCGACTTCGCCGGGTTGAATTGAGTGACACGCCTGCAAGAGGCGGACCCGTCTCCACGCGCCACCTGATGCCGGCCACGGATAGTAAGTTGACGGGAGCTGGTGCCGCGGCTGCCGCTCCCCTGGCACCTCACCTCTCAACCACCAACTCGATCGTGGGACCAGAGATGCCCAACTCCAGCCGGGTGCTGATAGTAGCCGAGCGGTCCACCGCGCGCCTCAAGCGGGCGTTCGAGCGCGCGGGGCATCAGGTATCACTCGCGTCGTTCGACTCGGCGGTGGAAGCTGCCGCCAGCGGCGCGGAAGCGGTGGTCGTGGTCGCGTCGCGCGAAGAGGTCGTGTCCGTAACTCGTCGCCTGAAGACGCGCTTCCAGATGCCGCTGCTCCCCGTGATAGCACTGGTAGCACGGCCGGCGCACCCGCCTGACGCAGCGGCGCCAGACGCCTGGCTCCCTACCGGCGCGAAGTCGGCCGATGTCGTGGAGCGCGTGGAGGAGTTCGTCCGAATCCGCCGTGCGGAGCGGGAGCTCGTGCGGCTGAGCGCGTCGCTGGCCGACCTCGCGGCGGAAAACGGACGTCTCTACGATCGCGCGCGCCGCGATGCCGAGGCCACGACGGTCCTCCTGCGCGAGCTGCAGCACCGCGTGCGGAACAACCTCGCGGCGATCCAGGCGCTGCTCGTCCTCGAGCGGCATCGCGAGCCGCCGCGCGAGCTGGGCGAGGCGCTGGACGTGGCGATCGGCCGGCTGCGCAGTATGGCCGCCCTGCAGGATTCGCTCGCGCCGCAGAGCGAGTTCGTGGACGTAGCGGGGCTGGCGCGTGCCGTCTCACAGAGCGCTCTGGAGGTATTCGGCGCCATCGGAACCGTGGAGTGCGCGGTGCACGGAGAGGCCACCCTTCCCTCCCGGAGCGCGAGCGCGGTAGCGATCGTGTTGAACGAGCTGATCACCAATTCTCTGAAGCACGCTGGGGCGCGCGAGGTACTCGTGGAGATGCACGAGAACGGCGGCTCGCTAGAGCTGCGCATCAGCGACGACGGCTGCGGGATGCCATCGTCGCCGTCGCAGGGGAGCGGCCTGAAGATCGCGAGCGCCGTCGTTCAGAACGAGCTGGCGGGTTCCCTCGAATTCCCCCCGTCGCAACGAGGGACGCTGGCGCGGATCAGCGTACCGCTGCCGGTGCGGGTGGATTGAGACGCGCGGACATGAGCGGCGACTCCGCGGGCGGCGGGGTCGCGACCAGCACTGCCGTGACCACCAGCACGATCACGGCGAGACCCAGCTCCGCGATCGCGGATCCACGGATGCGCCGGGTGGCGGCATCGGTACCCAGCTTGGGGCGCAGCACGCGCCAGTTGATGGACGCCACCACCAGCAGCACCGCTATCACCGCGAGCTTGGTGAGGAGCACCTGACCGTAGCGGCTCCCCCAGAGCGCGCCGACGGAACCGAGGTGTAGAACGGCGGCCACGATGCCTGTCACCACCAGGAGTCCGGCGCAGAAGAGCGCCACCGGAGAGAAGGCACTGATGAGCGCCGACGCCTCGCGTCCGCGCGAGCCAGGGGCGCCGCGCAGAGTCACGGGGATTCCGGCAATCACCGTTACCAGGAGGGTGCCGAGCCAGCCGCCTGCGCCGATCACGTGCAGCGTATCAGCGATCACGGCCAGCGCGGAAAGGCGCGGGGTTGCCACAGCGTGCCCGGAGAGCGGGAGCGCCACCGCGGCCGCAAGAGCCGCCGGTGCTAGCACAAGCAGCCATGCGGCACGCGACTCCCCTCGGCCAGCGAGCAGGGCGGCGCCGAGCGCAACCAGCGCGGCCGCCGCGCCGATGATCCACGCTCCTCCCCAGGTCGTGCCTCCGAGGATGGCTCCGATCCCGACCCCGCCGAGCGCGTAAGATTGGGCTACGAGCCGCGCGATCCAGGCGACTATCAGAATCACAGACGCTACCACGGCAACGCTCGCGGCCACGCGAACGACGTCAGGCTCGATGCTCGGGACCTTGGGCGCCACGACCAGCGCGAAGACCACCGCGCCGATCAGCCCGACGAGAGCGGCGTAGCCCAGCCAGCGTATGGCGATGTAGGCCGGCGACTCTATGTCGAGCTCCGGCTGAAGAGTAGCCGCGGCCGGTGCGGCCGTCGCTCCGGAGGGGCTCGTCACGGCGGCGGACCCCGCCGGGGCCAGCGTCGAATCACCTGCGCCCGCACCGCCCCGCGGAGCGGCTGCGAGTCCCGCCGCGCCCGCAGCAATCGTGAAACCGAAGCGGCCCTCCATCGGGTGACCATCGGAGGAGGCCGTGCGCCAGACGACCGTGTAGCTCCCGGCGGAGAGCTGGCCGGCGGCTATCCGCGCCACCAGCGTATTGGCCGAGTCAGGATCGAGGGAGAGCGCTCCGAGCTGGACCTCGGAGCCGTCGGCGGCGAAGAGTCGGATGCTGGATACCGCGAGCTGCGGCCCCTCGGTGAAGACCAGTCGCACCTCGCGCGGCACGGTGTCGAGCACCGCCTTGTCGGCGGGCGAGGAGTGCCGGAGGTGCAGGTGCGCCAGCGCCGCACCGGGCGTGGCAAGGAGGAGACCCAGGGCAACAGCGAACGCCAGCGCGAAAATGCGCTTGGGCGCGGCAGCGGAGCGAGGCACCGGCGGCTCCATGGTCGTGGTAGACAATTGGAGAGGCCCGACAGAATACACCGCCGGGCCTCCGGAAATTCGCCGAATGGCGATGGAGCGTGCGAGGATCGAACTCGCGACCTTTCGGTTGCAAACCGAATGCTCTCCCAGCTGAGCTAACGCCCCGGATACAGGCAGAAAAATACGGTGTACCATGCACGCGGTCCAGTGTGGGCCGCGGAACGACCGTTGCAAACTCGAAAGGTCGGCGCTCATGTACGCGCCACACACCGACTTCCCGAGCTCACGAATGACCGATACCACGAGATCCGCTGCGGGCACGGCAGCGGACACCAAGTCCGTAACGGTGCGCTGTCAGTTCTGCCAGACGTGGAACCGCGTGTCCGCAGCCCGCGTACCCGACAGGCCGAAGTGCGGCAACTGTGGAAGACCGCTCCTGCTCGACCGCCCGATCCCGCTCGGCGACGATGACTTCGAGCGGACGATCCAGGGAAGCGACATTCCGGTCCTCGTGGACTTCTACGCCGACTGGTGTGGCCCGTGCAAGATGATGGCGCCCGCCTTCGATGAGATCGCGAAGCGCCACCAGGGAGAAGCGCTGGTGGCGAAGGTGAACACCGACCTGGCCCAGCGTACCGCGATGTCCTTCCAGATTCGCGGCATTCCCACCACGATCCTCTTCCGCGATGGGAAGGAGGTCAATCGACAGGTCGGCGCCGTGCCGGGAGGAAGGATTGAAGCGATGCTTAGTGGTGAGGGAGGGTGAAAAACGAGAAAGCAGAGAGCAGAAAGCAGAAAGCAGTGAACTGCTCCCAACTCGGAGTCATCCCCGCGAAAGCGGGGACCCATGTTAGCCAGACAGAACATGGGTCCCCGCTTTCGCGGGGATGACGGCTCTTTACTTGCGGCCCTCTACCCCGAGGCAGTTCACTGCTTTCTGCTTTCTGCTCTCTGCTTTCTTCGCCCGTTACTCGTGCGCCGGGAGTGGCTCCATCGTATCCGCATCCACGGGGACCTGAACCTCGTCCCGATAGGGAGAGGTCATTAGGACCACGCGCATGCGGGGGAAGGCATCCATGAAGGCGCGGTAGCAGAGGCCCCAGATGCCGATGAAGCCGAGCGTGATCGCGATCTCGTAGAGGCCGAAGGGGGCGTTGCTCTCGGTGTAGTGGAGAGAGGGGTAGACCTCGACGTAGCGGAGGAGCCAGAGGCCCACGACACTGCTGAGCGTGAACGCGATGAAGGTCGGGAGATAGACCTTCGCCGCACGCGACAGGAGACCGAAGAACGGGATCACGAAGGCGAGGATGACCACGGCGATCGTGGCGGCCGTCCACGGCTGGATGAGGCGGAGGTGGAACCAGTGCGTTTCCTCCGGCATGTTCCCGTACCAGATCACCAGGTACTGCGCGAAGGTGAGGTAGCCCCAGAACACCGTGAAGGCGAAGCAGAGCTTACCGAGGTCGTGGAAGTGGTGCTCGGTGATGTACTCCTCGGCTCCGAGGTAGCGCCGCCACCAGATGGCGAATAGCGACCACGACGCGAGGGCCGCCATCCACCCGCCCATGTAGAACCACCAGCCGTACATCGTGCTCAGGAAGTACATGTCGAGCGACATCGACAGGTCCCACGAGAACACGATGAAGAAGAAGTTGAAGCAGAGGCAGAGCCAGATCGCCAGCTTCCCCTGGAGCGAGTGCGTGGAGTGAATCTCGCGCCGCTCGTCGCGGAACCCGCGGCGCATCCGCTCGCGGATTCCACGCGCCCACGATGCGCCCGCCTCGGGGAGGGAGCCCACGTCGAGCCGCACCGAGGTGTAGATGTACCAGAGGCTCAGCGCCGTGATGATGCCGAACATGAGGATGTCGCGCACCACCACGAACGTGTAGTTGAAGTAGTGCTTCTTCTCGATGCTCGGCGGCTCGTGCGTGAGCCAGGGGAAGATGTGCTTCCCACCGATCAGGATGAGGATGAGCAGGAGGAACGCCACCGGGAGGAAGGCGACGTAACCCTCGAGCAGTCGCACGATCGGGCGCGACCAGCGCGCGGTGGTTATGCGCTGCACGGCAACGAACACCACGCCCGCCTGTGAAACGGTGGCGAAGAAAAGCCAGTTGAAGTGCAGTGCCTGCCAGGCGCGGCTATCGCCCTTGAAGGCGCCGATGATGAAAACCAGGATGCCGATGATCGCGAAGATCGCGCTCACCAACGTGAAGGAGCGCGGCATCGGACGAGCTGTCGCCGTGACCAGCTCCTCGCGGCTGGGCATGTCGCGGTCGGTATGCTCGCTCATGGACGCCCTCCCTGCGGTGCAGCGGCCGGTTGCGCGGCGGCAGCGGAGGCCGCTGCTCTCGACGTGTCGTTGGCGGTGGACATTATCCGCGCCATGTCCTCGGGCCGGTAGGGCGCGGGGCGCGTGGGCGCCGTGCGCGTTGGACCGGGAACGGTCTTCCCGTTCTCACCCGGGAAGCCGATCGGCGTGGTGTCGGCGACGACCCCGGCGATCTTCCCCTGCAGAGCGCGGACGTAGTTCACCACGTCCCAGCGATCCATGTCTTCGATGCGGTCGTAGGTTGGCATGAGGTTACGGCCGTTGCGGATCATGCCGTAGATGTAGCCGTCCGTACGACCCTTGGTGATGTCGGTCAGTAGACTCGGAGCGGGCATGCCATACGCGAGCGCGGGACCGTTGCCCCTCCCCGCGATCCCATGACAGACCTCGCAGTTGATCTGGTAGTACTTGCGGCCGCTCTCGAGCGAGCGGGCCGAGGGTGGCGTGGGGTTCACCAGGTCGGCCATCGAATCGATGGTCGCGGTTGAACCGGTGACGCCGGGCGCCCAGGTCATGCTTCCCCTGTGCGACACCAGGTACGCCGGCACCCGCTCGCCGGTCACGGGAACGGAGAACTCGGGGTTGCCGCGGAACGGTGTAGTATCGTTGCCCGCGTACTCGGCCTCCCACGGCTCGATCTTCGGCTGCTGCTTGAAGTCGGTGAACCAGGAGCAGGCGCCGAGCAGCAGCGGAATCGCCACGAGGAGCGCGGCGCGCGAGATGCGCGACGCGTCTGGCCGGCGTGTGGAAGAGGAGCGGTCGCTACGCTTCACCGCGCACCTCCGCTGCTCCGAACCTCTGAAGGGCTCCCGCCACATCACGCTGGCGATCCGGAGGGCACTGCACCCACACCCCGAATTCGCCATCGCTGAAGCGCGGGTCGTAACCGACGGTCATCGTGATTCGCGGAAAGCGAGAGTTTACGAAGAGCCCGAGCACGGTCGCGAGCGAGCCGATGAGCACCATCAGCTCGAAGCTGATGATCGTGTACGGCACCCACGAGGGGACCGGCTTCCCACCCACCACGAGCGGCCAGTAGTCGGAGATCCATATCGGGATCCAGTAGCCGAAGGTGGCGCCGAGCAGGCCGCCGATCAGCGTGAAGCGCCGCACGGGGCTGGGCCCGTGCGCGATGATGTGCTCGATCTCGTGGCGCGGCGCCGGCGAATAAACGGTGATGTCACCGGCCCGCATCTTCTTGAGCGACTCTATGGCATCGACCGTAGAGTCGAGATCGCGGAACACCCCGACGATTCCCTGCATCAGTCGCGCTCCCCCGGTGTTTCCGGCTCGAACTCCAGGTGCATGCCCGATACGTCTATCCCCTCCACCGGCTGCGGCGTGCTGAGCGGAGGCGGAACTATCTCCTTCACCTCGGCTATGGCGATCACGGGGAGGTTCTTGATGAAGAGAAGGAACCACATCGAGAACCAGCCGAAGCTCCCGAGGAGAATCGCCCAGTCGATGTAGGTAGGGGCGTAGGCGGTCCACTGCCACGGCTCGAACTCGTGGGCGAGCGACGGCTCGAAGATCACGAAGCGCTCGAACCACATCCCGAGGTTGATGAACATCGAGAGGATGAAGAGCCAGGTCGTGTTGCGCCGCAGCTTCTGCGAGAAGAGCGTCAGAGGGAGCACGCAGTTGCAGAGCAGCATGATCCACGCGGCCCACCACCACTGCCCGTAGACGCGGTTCCACCAGTACGACTGCTCGATCTCGCTCCCGCTGTACCAGCCGATGAAGAACTCCATCAGGTAGGCGGTGCCCACCACGAGCGAGGTGAACAGGCAGAGCTTCGCCGCCGCGTCGAGGTGGTTGATCGTGACGTAGCGCTTGAGGTTGAACCAGCGACGAATCGGGATGATGATCGTGAAGACCATCCCTATTCCCGAGAAGATGGCGCCGGCCACGAAGTAGGGTGCGAAGAGCGTGGCGTGCCAGCCCGGGACGAGCGACATCGCGAAGTCGAACGACACCACCGAGTGCACGGAGAGCACGAGCGGCGTGGAGAAGGCGGCCAGGAAGAGGTACGCCCTGGCGAAGTGCCTCCATTCTCTATCCGAGTTCCGCCAGCCGAGCGAGAGGACGCTGTAAAGCCGCTTCCGAACCGGGTGCGTCTCGCGGTCGCGCATCGCGGCGAGGTCGGGCACCAATCCTATGTACAGGAAGGTGGCCGACACGGTGAGGTACGTGAGGATCGCGAACACGTCCCACACCAGCGGGCTCTTGAACTGCGGCCAGATGAGGCGCCAGTTGGGGTACGGGATCAGGTAGAAGAACTTCCACGGCCGCCCGAGGTGCAGGATCGGGAAGAGCCCCGCCGTCATGACGGCGAACACCGTCATCGCCTCCGCACAGCGGTAGATCGTGGTGCGGAAGCCGGCTCGGAAGAGGTAGAGGATCGCCGAGATCAGCGTACCGGCGTGTCCGATACCCACCCAGAAGACGAAGGTGACGATGTACACGCCCCACATCACCGGCGGCGTGTACCCCGCGACCCCGAGGCCCATGTAGATCTGCCAGGTCCAGGCGGTCGCGCCGATCAGCATACACAGGATCGCGAAGCCGAGAGCGGCGAACCACTTCCCCGTGGGCCGGAGCGTTCCGATGATGTCGTCGTTTACCTGCGTGTAACTCTGGATCGCAGGAAGCTGGATGTTCGCCGACGGTATGTTCGGAGACGCTTCACGCGACGGTGAAACCACAGTAGCCATGCGCGCCTCCCTACGCTCCGGCCGCCGCTTTCGGCGCCGGATGGGTGACCTTCTGCAAGTAAACCACAGCGGGATATGTGTTGAGCTGCTCGTGGAATACGTGGTACGCGCGGCGGTCCTGCGCCATCCGTGCTACCGACCATTCTTCATCCGCGGCATCGCCGAAGATGATGGCCCTGGATGGGCATGCCTGCGCGCACGATGTCGTGAACTCGTTCGGCCTGACCTCGCGTCCTTCCGCCTTCGCGCGGTGCTCCGCCTCGCGGATGCGCTGAACGCAGAATGTGCATTTCTCCATCACGCCCTTGCCGCGCACGGTGACGTCCGGGTTGAGCTGCCAGCTCATCCGCTCCGGCCAGGCGTACTGCGGACGCGCCGGTTCACCGTAGCCGAACCAGTTGAAGTAGCGCACCTTGTACGGGCAGTTGTTGGAGCAGTAGCGAGTGCCCACGCACCTGTTGTAGACCTGGACGTTCAGGCCGTCGGGCGAGTGATAGGTGGCGTACACCGGGCAAACCGGCTCGCAAGGAGCGTTACCGCAGTGCTGGCAGAGCATGGGAACGAAGCGTGGCTCGAATTCCCCGCCATCTTCCCCGCCCTCCCAGTAGCGCTCGAGACGAATCCAGTTCATCTCGCGCCCCTTGAGGATGTTGCCACCAGGAACGCCGTGCAGGAACGCCGTGTGAACCATCTGATACGGCGCGCCCACTGTCGGGAGATTGTTCTCGGCGTAACATGCGGTGACGCACGCGGAGCAGCCGGTGCAGCGCGCGAGGTCGATGGTCATCGCCCAGCGACGCTTCGCCATCTGGCTCCAGTGCTCGGGATCGTACATCCCTTTCTGGACACGCGAGGGCGAATCGCCGATCTCGCCCATTGCGTCCGCGGCCATCCGCGATCTGAGTCCGGGGAGGTACGACTGATCCGGCTTCCCCGGCATGTCGTGCTCTTCCTGCTCCATCTCGAGGTGCGGGAGCTCCTCCACCGGTACCGACCGCGCAATCCCGCGTCCGTGCTGGCGCGCCGACCCCTCGGTCGTGACCAGCGGCGTGAACTCGTTGACCTTGGTCAGCTGCACCTTGGTCGCGGTCCATGCGAAGGATCCCGACGCGGCGTCGAAACCGACGGGGAGCACGTCGCCGGGATTCAGTCCCACCCCCATCGCGTAGCGGCCGTAGGCGGAGTGCCCCTGGCCGAAGGCCACCGCGACGGTGTTCTCCTGGATCCCCATGTAGACGTATGCTGGCGCCTTCAACTCGCCCTGCTCCGTCTTTATCTGCAGCACGTCGCCCGAGTCTATCCCGAGCTTGCGCGCCGTCTGCTGGTTGATCTCGATCCAAGTCTGCCAGCAGATCTTCGTGACCGGATCGGGAAGCTCCTGGAGCCACGGCTTGTTGGCGCCGCTCCCATCACCGAGAGTGGGCGACGGGTAGACGACCAGATAGAAGTCGCCGTTGGTCCCCTCGATCGCTGGTGCCTGTGGAGCTCCGGTAGAAGCTGGACGAGCCGCCGGCCGCGCGATGCTCCCGCTCCCGATCCCCTTCTGCAACCCGGCCGTGAACGCCGTGGTGCCGCCGGGGAAGTTGTCGATCAGCCACCGCATGTAATTCTGGGCCGTGTAGCGCGCGGCGGTGCGCTGATTGCCCTTGGCCAGATCTATGAGCACGTCGGCGGTTTGCCGCGTGTCGTAGACCGGATCCATCCCCGGCTGCTGCAGCGAGATGACGTCGTTCATCGGCTGCGCATCGCCCCACGACTCGATCGGGTGGTGATCGGGTAGGACGAGGTCGCACAGCTCCGATGTTTCGTCCGGATAGCTGGAGAAGCTGACCTTGAAGGGGACCTTCGCGAGCGCGTCTGCCACCTTGGCGGCGCGCGGCATCGTGAACGCCGGGTTCACTCCGCGAACCATGAGGAACGGCACCTGCCCCGCACGCATCTTCTCGACCGCTGCGTTGATGTCCGCGTCGGTCGCGATTCCCTCGAGGCTTGTGATCGGCTGGTCGGTGAGCACGGTGGTGCCCACGTTTCCGAGCTGCTTGTTCAGCTCATTGACCGCGAGGGCGAGCTCCATGGATCCGGCACCCGAGCTTCCAGCGAGCACGAGGCTCGGCTTCGTGGCCCCCAGCTCGCGCTGCAGCGCCTCGAGCGTCGCTGCCGGAACGCCGCTCGCGTCCGCCGCGCTCTGCACCGAGCCGCCGGCGAGCGCACGCGCGATGGCCAGCTCGGAGCCGGGCTTGCACGCGACCCATTGATCGGCGTTGCAGCCGGTGAGCGAGCGGCGCGGGCCGATGTAGACGAAGCGCGGCGCATCCTCGAGCTTGGCTCGCGCGTCGGCGAAATCGAGCTGCTGCGGTACGCTGGCGCCCCACGTCTCGAGAAAATCAGCGCCGATGGAAACGATGAGCTTCGCCGCGCTGAAGGAGAGCGACGGCCACGCGACGCCGTACGACTGGCGATTGGCGGCTATCACCGCGTGGTCGGCGAGCGCATCGTAGCTCAGGTGCGCCGGCATCCCGAAGTCGGCGAGCCAGCGATCGAGGAAGGCCGGGAAGCTCCCGCTCTCGTGCTTGTTGATGAAGACCGCGTTCCCCGCACCGCCGCTGCTCTGCGCCTCTCCGAGCTTCTGGCCCATGAGCTGGAGCGCCTCGGTCCAGGTTGCCGGCGTGAGCTTGCCGTTCTTCCGGATCATCGGACCGCGGTAGCGGTCGGGATTGTAGAGCCCCTGCACGGAGGCCTGACCGCGCGCGCAGAGCGCGCCACGATTCAGCGGATGATCGGGATTTCCCTCGAGCTTGAAGGTGCGACCATCGCGCGTCTCGAGGAGCACGCCGCATCCCACCGAGCACTCGCGGCAGGTGGAAGCGTAGTAGTTCGAGACTCCCGGAACGGTTTCATCGGGCTGCGTAAGATATGGTATCAACCGCTCTACGCGGTCGGAGCTGCACCCTATTGCGGCCGTAGCGGCGCTACCGGCGCCGAGGATCTTGAGGAACTCGCGTCGGCCAACCCCCGACGGCGCCGAATTCTCGGTCATTGAGTTTTCCTAGTAATGACAGACGCTGCAGTCGTAACGTGCCTTCCACGCGGGATTCACGTTGCCGACGTGGCAGTTTATGCACCATCCCATGTTCAACGAGGCGTACTGATAGACCTGCGTCATCTTCTGCACCTGACCGTGACAGGTCTGGCAGGTGACACCCGCATTCACGTGCGTCATGTGCGGGAAGTTCACGTAGTCCGGAACGTGATGAATGCGGACCCAGGGGATCGGCTTCTTCTCGTTCCAGTACTTCTGAAGCTTCGTTATCTCAGCGCTCTCGAACGCCGGGCGGCCGTTCATCGCTGGCCGCTTGGGTCCGATCACGAGATGGCACCCCATGCAGGTGCTGACGGCCGGAAGGCCGGGATCGGTGGACTTGTTGGCTGCGTAGTGGCAGTACAGACAGTTCATCCCGAGCGTCTGCACGTGCGTTGGATGCGGGAAGTGGATCGGCTGCTCGGGCGAGCGACCCTGCGGTGATGACGCCGCGGAATAACCCCAGGACCCCTTTTCGGTGATTATAGTGTCTGGCCTGGAGGTGGCTCCCTGATACGCCGACAAGAGCACCGCGACCGCCCCCAGGGCAAACAGCCCAGGGATGACGGCCCACTTCCGCCTCACTGTCATCGCGAATGGAATTGTTCGAGAACGTGTGTCGCACGGCTCGCGAGCAAATCGCAAGCCTGCACGGTCGGCGGGAATCTGTTTGGTGGTAAAGAGAGATGCAAGTGCATGCAGCGAATTGTCGCGTGCAAATTCGCGCTCTTCCCCTGTCGCGCGAATCTCGAATCAATTACTCGTGTTGCAATTCCGCAACGCTCGCCAGCTCCGCGCCCGCGAGATCATCGGGTAGCAACGCGAGATTCGCGCGCGGAGTCTGCGCGAGTCGCAGCGGCCAGCCGCTTCCATAGACGAAGCGATCGGGCCCGACGGTGCGCAGCAGATGCGCGAGATCGTCACTCGGCGGTCCCCACATCCACGATATGTCCCACCACACTCGCGAGCGCTCGGACGGCGTAAGCCCCCAGTGCACTTCTTCCACGAGGCCGCGTCCAGCCGATGTCACGAGTACTTTCACCCGCTCATCCACACGCGCGATCGCGCGTATGGCAGCGCCCGAAAGATCTCCGGCGCCATCGAGCCAGTGTCGTTGACGTGGATCCTCGAAACGCGTGGTGAGCACCAGTGGTATGCCATGCTCGCCACACGCTCGCGCCAGGTCGAGCATCGCGGGATCGTGCGGACCCATGTTCCACTGTGGAGGGTACGCCCTGATCCCCGCCGCGTCGCGCCGCACCGCCTCACGCAAGTACCGCTCCCAACGCGGCCAACCGGGATGAATCGCCGGCACTGGCCGAAGCACGTCGCCATGCGCCTCGAGCGCCGCGAAGAGGAGATCGTTTCCCGCGTACGGGTCGCGGTAGAACGCCGATGGCAGGTGCCCCACCCACGCGCCTTCCACGCCCTCACGCTCGAGCACGCGAAGGAGCACCTCCGGATCGGGGTGAGGAATGTGGCGATATGGATACGGGCCGATGAATACGTTCGTGTCGATGATCACGAGGCAGCCATCCGCTCGCGGGAGAGCGACTCGCGGCTGGCACTGTCAGACGCGATCCCTGGGAGCGAGCCGGGAGGGAAGATCCGCGCTGCGTTGCGCCAGCGGATGCTCGCCATCTGATCCTGCGATAGTCCTATCACCTCCAGCGCCCACAGTTTCGCCAGGCCAGTCTCCATGGTGATGTCGCACCCCCAGATGAGGCGGCCCGCTCCAACGGCGCGCAGCGCGTCGTCGAGCATGCCGCGATCGACGCCGCTCCCGGAGATGTCGAGATGGACGTTCGGGAGATCCTCGACCGCGGGAAAGGTGTGGCGGTAATCCCCGCCGCCGCCGATGTGCGCGAGTATGAACTCCGTGCGCGGATGTCGCGCGGCGAGTCGCCCGAGGTCCACTCCGTCCGAGATCTCCTGGTTTGGCCACTCGCGCGTGCGATGCTGCCAGATGTGATGGAGTATGGGAAAGCCGAGTCGCCCCGCCGCATCGGCGATCGGATCGACGAGCGGATCGTCGGCCCGGCGGCTCGCCGCGAGCTTGACGCCGATCGCGCCCAGCTCCGCGCAACGCGCGATCTCCTCGAGCGCGTGCGTCGTATCGTTGGGGTTGACGGTGGCGTAGCAGCGGACACGACCCGGCTCGCGCGCCTGTATCGCGAGCATCTCGTCGTTCCCCATGGTCACATCGCTCGGCGAGGGAAAGTAGATGGGCGACGTGTGTCCCCAGCTTCCCAGCACCGATGCAATGTGCACGGTGATCCCGATCCGCTCGCCCGCCCGCAGACGCGACTCGTTGGGCGCTCGCCAGTCATCCCTGCCACAGCGGGGATGGAAGAAATGGGCGTGCGCATCGACCAGTGGGCCGCCCCCGGCGAGCGGCACGCGCGTTGGTATTTCCTCAGCCGCCACGCTCTTCCTCGCCGAGCATGTGGAACGCGTCGCTCGCGGCACTCAGGATGAGGGCACGCGCTTCGTCGTCGTGCGCGGTGGAGGCGTAGTTGTACGCTCCTCTCTTGAAGAGCACACCGCGGCCGACGGCGATCTCGAGGAAGCGCGAGCGGCGCGCTTCGTCATCGAAATCGATGAGCCACATCGGCGCTATCCCGCGCACCGAGACGCCGCGGACGTCGCTCTCCTCTATCGCTTCCTCCACGGCGTCTCGGATGGCGGCGCCCGCATCCCAGATCGCGTCACACACGCCGCCGCGAGCGTGGCTGTCCAGCACCGCACCGGCCGCGGCGAGCGCCACGCTCTCGCCAGCCAGAGTCGACGAGATCCAGGCGTGGCGTGCCGCCTCCATCACCTCCGCGCGCCCCACGATCGCCGAGAGCGGGAAGCCGTTGGCAAGCGCCTTTCCGAAGACGGCGATGTCGGGCGTGATCCCGACCAGCTCCTGGTAGCCGCCTGTCCGAAGGCGAAAGCCTGTTTTCATCTCGTCGAAGACGAGCACGGCACCCACCTGGTCGCAGAGTCGGCGCGCCAAGGCGATCCATTCCACCGACGGCAATCGCTCTATGACCGGCTCGATGACGAGCGCGGCGAGCGAGTCGCCGGCCTCGCGCACGGCATCCTCGAGCGCGCCCGGGTCATCGAAGGGGATGGCGCGGAAGTCGGCGTGCGCCCCGGCCGTGATCCCCGGCCCCTCCGTGTACCAGTCGAGCCAGCCGAAGTAGCCGCAACCAAGGACGAGCGAGCGACCGGTGTGTGCACGCGCGACCCGCACCGCGGCCGCGACGCCTTCTGCGCCGCTCTTTAGGAAGCGCACGCGCTCGGCGCACGGGATCACCTCGCGGAGACGTTCGGCGATCTCCACCTCGAGAGTATGAGAAAGGCCCGCGACGTTCCCCTGCGCGGCCGCCTCCACTACGGCGTGCGTCACCGCTTCGTCGGCATAGCCCAGCGCTACCGCACCGAGGGCCATGATGCAATCCACCAGCTCGGTGCCACCCGCGGTGACGAGGCGGCACCCTGAGGCGCTGACGTAGTGCGTCGGGACATCTTCGGCATCTTCACCGAAGAGCGCATCGGGGCGTTTACTCCCGGTGGATGCCCCGCCGGGGATCACGGCCGCCGCGCGAGCGCGCCAGGCGGAGTCGAGCGATGCAGCAGAGGAGAATGGAAGCGACATTCCACGAATCAGGCCGGATCGCGGCCGAGCGTCAAGGGTGGGAGCGGGCCCTTCGGATGGCCTTGACAACCTCGAGAGCCATTGCTCGGAGGAGCTGCAACTCGCGCGCGTCCGGAGCGCCGCGAAAGGTGAGCGACCGGATCGTACGCAGTATCAGCTCGGGATTGCGGGTACGAAAGAAGTCCATCTCCTGCAGCGCCCGTTCCACATCGCCAAAGTACCGCTCGTACTCCGAGGCGGTTGATGCTCGGGCGTCCTTGCGGGGTGGCGCCAGGATGCGCGAGGCATCCGGTGCAGCGAGGTGCAGCTCGTAGAGAGCGATTAGCACCGCCTGCGCCAGGTTGAGCGACTTGTGCTCGGTGGTAGGAATGGTCACGAGCAGCTGCGCGCGGTCGAGGGCCTCGTTCGGAAGTCCACGGTCCTCCCTCCCGAACAGCAGAGCCGCGGGACCGAGCGCAGCGCTCCGAAGGAGCGCGGGAGCCATCTCGCGTGGCGTGGTGACGCTGCGCTTGGCGGCGCGACGGCGCGCGGTGAACGCAGCCACGTCCACGCAATCCGCCAGTGCTTCATCCAGCGTGTCGAAGTGACGGATGCGCTCGGCGATGTCGCGCGTGTCGTGAGCCACGAGCTCGATCCGTGTGATGTCGTACTCCACGGGGCGCACGAGGCGGAGCTCGGTGAGTCCCATGTTCTTCATCGCGCGAACCACGGCGGCGATGTTGACCGGATCCTGCGGCTCGAGCAGGACGACTCGGACGTTGGAGAGTACCGTCGCGTCGCCCGTCGTGCTCGTCTGCTCAGACATCGCCCAGCACGAAGCGGGTGAAGGCGACCGGACTCTCACGATCGCCGCGGAGGTAGACGTGCTCCCCCGCGCCGCCGGCCAGCACGAGCTGGCCGCGCCGGCGCGCGCGCAGGGGCGCCATGTCGTTGACTACGACTTGCACCCCTACCACTCCGCGAGGGCGCGCTCCCAACTGTGCAAGGGGAACGGCGAGATTCATGGAGTAGCCAGAATTGGTCGGGTGCCAGGTGGCGGAGAGCTGCACGTCCGAGCCGGCGCCGCTGCCAGCGTGCACGCGCGCACGACCACCCGGCTCGGGTATCGCGAGCCAGGAGGCGAGCCCGCGTCCCTCGGGAACATAGAGGTGAAGCTGCACGCCGTCGCTGTTGATGTCGGCGTTCTCGTTGTCGAGCCGGGGATCCACGGCATCCACGGGCCGAAAGGTGAGCGTCGACTTGGTGATATCCACGTCCATGGTCAGCAGCCCATCGAGCACGCGGAAGGTGAGCCTCGCGGACGGACGGCCAGCCTCCTCCCAGCTCTCCTCCGAGATGCGGTACGAGTCGCGTCCGAGCTCGAAGACTACCGGGACACCGGCGGGGAGGACCACGGGAGTGCGGGCGAAGGAAGCCGCATAGGCAGTGTCCGAGAGAGGGAGGACGGCGCGATCGTCGTCGCCCGTTCCTGGCACCGAAGCCACGATCGCGCGGACACCGCCGAGCAAGGTTCGCTGCCGCGCGCTTCGCGACACCGTCATTACTTCCCAGCGATCGCCCACGGTGGAGTGGTCATGGCGTATGCCATCGAAGAGCTCGACGCTCACACCCGCACTCTCAGCACCTCCCTGCGCACACACTCGCTGCACGGCGGAGCCCCAGTTCCACACGAAGTGCACCGTGCCACGCACGCCTCGCATCCGGAGCACGAAGAACTCGCTCTCGCCTTTCCCGGGCGCGCCGGGTGCCGAGGCGCGCCACCATTCCACCGGAACGTCGGACATCACCCACGCGACGACCTCGTCTCCGCGTCGCAGCTCCAGGACTTCCTGTGCCGCGACGGCGGTGAAAGCGGCATCGTGCGCGAAGGCATAGCCGTCTTCCGGTGCGCGCGAGCCATCGAGCGGCGCGCTGGTCCACTCCGCCGCCGGCGCGAGGTGCGCGGCGAAGTGCAGAGGAAGCTCGAGGCGGATGTCGCGCTCGCTCGCCCACTCGACGCGGTCCACCGAATAGTGGCGCATAGCTACTACCGAGCGCCGCACCCTCACGCCGGGAGCGATGCTCCCCGTCGGCAGCTCGGCATCCACCCACCCTGCATCGTCGCGCTCCTCGAACGCGCGGAGCACACCGGCAACGCGCGGCTGCGATCGGCCATCCACGAGCGGAGCGTTGTGCGCCAGCGTGCTGCGATACCAATGTAGGGAAGGATCCACGTAGGAGCCGGTACCCATGTCGTCCAGCCAGCGCTCGGCACCGCGCATCAGGAGCGCGTTGAGCCGGTCCGGGTGCCCGTGCCCCCCACCCGACTGTCCGTAATCGAGAGCCACGTACACCTCCCCCTCCCGCCGCCGCAGCACCGCGATCCCCTGCCCCTCCATGAGCGCGGACCGCGGCGTCAACCATTGAGCTTCGTCCGCGCGCCACTCTTCCCGGGCAAGGAGGAGCGAGCGCCAGCCGAGGTCCGCGCGGGTGAGCGCGGCTGCTGGCTCGTTGCGCTCGGACTCGGCGGTGGAGCGCCAGCGACCGGTGTCGCGCGAGGGCGCGGCGCCGGGCGTGTACAGGGTGCGCAGCGCGCCGACGAGCCGCGGATCCGGAGCGCGCGCCAGACCCAGCTCGCACGATTCAGCGAAACGCCACTGCCGCAGCGAGATGCCGTACTGCGAGTCGCGCCGCGAGGGAAAGGTGAAATCGGGGAGCGCGGTCGCGAGCGGCGCGGAGAACCCTTCCTGAAAGCGGTCGCGTAGCGCCGGGGAGACCTCGAGCCCCGCGCACTCGGCCATCGTCACTCCGTACCAGAGCCCGCGGTGCGCGAAGAAGTGGTAGTTCTCTCCCTCGTACCAGCTTCCGTCGGACAATAGCCCGTGCTCGATGTGCGACCGAACCCCGGACGGACCGCTCACCGCGCGGGCGGCCAAGGCCCGATCGCCGAGGAGCACACCAGCGGCGAGCAGCGCGGCGTCGTTCCACACCTGCCGATTCGAGCTCCCCTCATCGAACGACGCGATGATCGCCGTACTGGGCGCGATGATCCGCTCGCGCACCTCATCACTCAGCGTGCCGGCGACGCCTGATATCTCCAGAAGATCGAGCGCTACGCACAGCTGCAGGAGCCAGATCGACTCCAGGTAGGTGCTGAAGAAGGGTCGCCCGGGGCCAAGCACGTTGTCGCGATTCGGGTAGCGGAGGTAGGCATCGGCGTAGCCGGCGAGGATGCGCGCGGCGAGATCAGCGAGCGCCGCTTCACCGGTGAGCGCGTGGAGCGTGGCCGCGTGCACCGAGCGCTCGGCGAGCCAGAGCTGGTACCACATGACCCAGGCGAGGTAGTGCCTCTCCCCGACGAAGCGCTCCCCGCACACCGGACAGCGGTGCTCGTGCGGCGCGTAAGGATCGAAGTCGAGCGGGACTCCGTCGCGCGGGCAGCGGCCTCCGTCGCGCGAGAGGAGTGCCTTGTCTGTCGGAATCACGAAGCCTCGGTCGAGGAGCGGCTGCAGATCGTGGCGGAGCGACGCAGCGAGCGGAGCGAGCGGACCGCGAACCGCCGCGCGCCGCCGCTCGAGCGCGTCACTCGAGAGAAGGAGACTCACCGCGTGGCCACCTCCCCTTCGCTCGTTTCGCCGCTTCCTTCCGCGGTCCAGTCGTGCAGCGTCACGAGCTCGCCGCGCAAGTCCATGCGCACGCCGTGCAGCCGCCGCGAGAGCCCCTGAATGCCGCGCGAGTGGTATACCCACACGGCCGGCATCTGGCTGGCGAGCTCGCGCTGCACGGCGAGCCAGGCCTCCCGGGCGGCCACGCCATCGGGCGAGGTGCGCGCGCGCTCGAGGAGCGAGTCGAGACGTGGGGTGTGGTAGCCACCATAATCGAGCGCCCCGCCCGCGAGCCGAGAGTCGTACATGGCCGAGATGTACGCGAGCGAGACGTCGCCCACGATACCGGTGAAGAGCGCAGCGAAGCGCTTGGGCTGCGCGCGAGCTTCCACGAGAAAGGACGCCATCTCGCGCTGGCGGATTTCCATGCGAATGCCGACCGCGGCCAGATCGGCCTGGATGAGCTGCTCCACCGCGTTCCCCGCGCTCCCCACGGTGAGAAGATCGAAGCGCAATGGTAGCCCGCCGCGCTCGCGCAACCCGTCTGCGCCGCGCCGCCACCCGGCGGCGTCGAGGAGCGAGTCGGCCAGCGCGGTATCCAGGACCGGCCGCTCCGGCGCGGCGTACGGGTGGCCGGCCGGGAGGGGGCCGGCCGCGGGCGTGGCATAGCCGGCTAGTGCCGCCTCGATCAGGCGACTGCGGTCGATGGCCACTCCGATCGCGCGCCGCACGCGCACGTCATCGAATGGCGGGCTCGCGGTATTGAAGATGATCGCGCTAGAGGAGAGCGTGGGATAGTCGAGCACCCGCAGCGACGCGTCGTTTGCCACCAGCTGGGCCATTGTGGGAGAGATCCCCGCCACATCGAGCTCGCCGCTCACCAGCCCCGCGAACTTGGTGGCCGCTTCGTCCACCACGGCGATCACGATGCGTTGCAGCGTGGGTGGTCCCCCGAGCTCCCTTGGAAAGCTCTCGTTCCGCTCGAACACCCAGCGTTGACCTGGCCTTCGCTCGACGAAGCGGAAGGGACCGTTGCCAATGGGATTCATGTTGAACGGCGCCTCGCGCATCCGCGCGCGCGGCACATCGCGCAGGAGATGCTCCGGCGCGATGGGAAGCTCGCAGAGCACGAGTGGAAAGTGCGTGGCCGGACGTGCGAAGCGGATCACTACCGTGCTGTCATCGGCGGCGGTCACCGACTCGATTCCGGCGAGATCGGCGTAGCGCGGGTAGCCAGTGGCCGGGTCGCGCGCGGCATCGAGGGTGAACGCCACGTCGCGCGCGGTGGTGGGGACGCCGTCGTGCCAGCGGAGGCCGGTGGCGAGGGTGAAGGTGAGCCGGGTGCTGTCGCTCGACCAGCGCCAGCTCCGCGCATAGTACGGCACGGGGTCGAGAGAGTCGCTGTAGCGGGTGAGCGTTACATAGAGCGCATAGCGCTGGATCTGGAGGGCGAGCGGGTGGATGGTGACCAGTGGGTTCGCCGATTCCAGGTCGGCACCCGAGGCGTAGACCACCGTCCCCGCCGGGCGCGCTTCGGCGGCGGCACACCCGGCGCCGCACGCCACGATTGCGCACGCCGCCAACGGGCGCGCGGTTGACGCGAGCCGTTTCCACTGCATCATCAATCGATGCGACAAGTGCTGAGGCGTGTGCTCGATGCCGCGATTCTTCTGTGGATCGTCCTCACGCTCACCTTCCTCCTTCTCCGCGCGGCGCCCGGTGATCCGACCGCGCTCCTCATCCCGCCCTCGGCCACTGCGGCCGACGCGGCGCGCGTCCGGACGCGATTGGGGCTGGATCGTCCGCTAGTGGTACAATATGCGCGCTGGGCTGGCGGTGTGCTGCGGGGCGATCTGGGCGAGAGCTTCGCGCGGCACGAGCCGGTAACGCGTCTGCTCGCCCAGGCGCTCCCCGTTTCGCTCTTCCTTGGCGTGGTGTCGCTCCTGGTGACTTTTGTGGTGGGGATCGCGGTGGGCACCGTTCAGGCAGCGCGGCGTGGGCGCAGCTCCGACACGGCGCTCACAGTGATATCCACGAGCATCTATGCGGCGCCGAGCTACTGGCTGGCGCTGGCACTCGTGGCGGTATTCACTTACGGAGCAGCGCGTTGGGGTTTCCCCGCGGCTCTGCGCCTCCCGGCGTTCGGGATGCGCGACCCCGCCGGGATAGAGAGCGGCGGATGGCGCGCGTTCGCCGATCTCGCGAGGCACTCCGTGCTCCCCGTGCTGACGCTTGCGCTGATAGGGGCGGCCGGGATCGCGCGCTACACGAGGACCATAGTAGCCGACCTGCTCGGCCTGGACTTCGTGCGCACCGCGCGGGCCAAAGGGGTGGTGTCTCGCAAGGTTTACGCGCGGCACGTGCTCGCCAACGCACTTCCGCCGCTCGTCGTGCTCTTCGCGCTCGCGCTCCCCGGCGTGCTGGCCGGCTCGGTGTTCGTGGAAACCGTGTTCGCGTGGCCGGGCATGGGGCAGCTCATGGTGACGTCGATCCTGCAGCGCGACTACCCCGTGGTGATGGGCGCGGCGGCACTCTACGCGGCACTAGTGATCCTCGCGAATCTCGCCGGCGACCTGGCGCTCCCGGCGCTCGACCCGCGTCGCCGCGCGTGAGACTCCCCTCGCCTGGCAAGGGGTGGCGCGAGCGATTCGCGGTCGTCACGCTCGGGGCGCTGCTCCTCGGTGCACTGCTCGTCCCCGTGCTGGCGCCGAGCGATCCGCGTGCGATAGGCGACGTGATCGCGCTGCGCCTCCTCCCTCCCCTCTCGACCGATCCCTCCGGCCACCTCCACCTCCTCGGCACCGACGCCTTCGGGCGCGACATCTTCGCCAGGATGATGCTGGCTGCGCGGGTGTCGCTCACCGTTGGCGTGGCTGGCTCGGTGCTCGCCGGCCTCGTGGGCATAGCGGTGGGCGCGTCGGCGGCATGGCTGGGGGGAGCGACGGACCGCGTGGCCATGGGAGTGAGCGACGCACTCCTCGCGATTCCGCGGCTGGTGCTCCTGCTCGTGTGCGCTTCGCTCTGGCCGCCGGGGGTAACCATGGTGATCGTCGTTCTCATGGCCACGGGGTGGATGGGCGTAGCGCGGCTGGTGCGCGCCGAAGCACTGGGCGTGGGGAAGCGACCGTTCGTGGAAGCGGCGCGCGCGCTGGGTGCGTCGCCGGTGCGGATACTCTGGCGCCACGTGATACCCAACGCGCTGGGTCCAGCGGTGGTGGCGATCACGCTCGGTGTCGGCAGCGCGATCCTGCTCGAGAGCGGGCTCTCCTTCCTCGGCCTGGGGATCCAGCCGCCGCGGCCGAGCTGGGGGAACATGATCTCCGACGGTCGCGAGACGATCGTCATGGCGCCGTGGGTAGCGCTGGCGCCAGGACTCGCGTTGATCGTCACTGTTCTCGCGTGCACGCTGCTTGGCGATGCGCTACGCGACAGACTCGCGGGCGAGGAGGTCCTGGCGATAAGAGGGCGGAGCTAGCGAGTCGCGAGAATCACGCGGTCTCAGCTCTCCGTGGGCGAGGCGCTTTCCGCGCACGCGGCGGCTGGAGCGCTGCGGGCGATCCAGGTTCGATGCGAAGCTCGACGTGAGAGCAAAGCTTGGCGCGAAAAGCACGGGAGGTGGCCCCGGCCAGGGAACCACCTCCCGATCACCGCTGTGCTGCGTCTTTCGGGCTGCCGGAGCTTACTTGTCCCACCAGAGCGGATCGTTCAGCGAGGCACCGCCCTGGTTGCTGACGGCCTGCGAGAGGTTCGCGCCGTTGAGCGCCTGCTCCACCGACGGGTACGGGAGGCGGACGGGGATGACCCCGCCGTTCACCGCGTCCGGGCCGGCGTGCAGCTCGGGATAGCCGGTGCGCCGCCACTCGACGTACGCCTCCGGTCCGTTGCCATACAGCGCGATCCACTTCTGGAGCGCTATCTGGCGCAGCCCATCGGCGCCGCCAGCGTATGCCACCGCTGGCTGCGCGAGGTACTCGTCGATGTCACCCTGCGCGATGCCGTTCCACTCCATGTTGGCGGTGATCGCCGCCGTGTACAGCTCACCTGCATCAGCCGCGATCCAGCCACGCTCGGCCGCTTCCGCCTCGAGGAATAGCAGCTCGGCGTACGACATGATCACTGCCGGGGTGGTGGCCGATGCGAAGGGAACTCCAATGCGCGAGATCGAGTCGCGCGGGTACGGCGGATTATCGTAGCCGTTGGGCGCGCCCGCGTAAGTGCCGTAGACGTTCTCCTTGGCGTACAGCGGCAGTCGTGGATCGGATAGCGACTGGAGCGTGTCGATCATCGTGGCGCTCACGGCGTGGTCGTCGCGATCCCGCTCGTAGGCGAAGATCGGATAGTCCCAGGTGCCGTCGCCCACGTAGTCGAGCTGAGCGTTGTCGGCGTTGCTGGTGAAGCCACCCGCCGCGTACGCCGCCGCGAACTCCTGCTCCGCTTTGTCGGGGTCCACCTCGGAGAGATGCATCGCCAGGCGCATCCTGAGCGAGTTCGCGAACTGTGCCCAGTGCGTGAGATCGCCGCCGTAAATGAGGTCGCCATCTTCGATTACGCTCCCGGAGGGATCCATCATCCCGGGTGCTGCGGCGAGATCGGCGAGGAGCGAGTTGTAGATCGACTGCTGCGAATCGAAGGCCGGCGTCGTGGTTCCGCCCTCCTCCATGCCACGGAGCGCCTCGGTGTAAGGCACGTCTCCCCAGAGGTCGGTCACGATGCTCATCGTCCAGGCCTGGAGAATCTTCGCGACTGCGGCAGCGTTGGGCCGCTGCTGCTCCTCTCCTTGCTGAACGATCTGGTGAAGGTCCTCGAGCGGGCCGGAGTAGAACCCGTTCCAGATCCCCTGGATCTTGGAATCGCTGATGTCGTACGAGTCCTCCGTGCTGTACTGGCTCTCGCCATAGTGCTGTGCCCAGAGCGCCGTGACATCCATGTGCAGGTTGGAGCCCAGCGTGAGCCCCACGGCGCCCGTGATGGCGTTCGGGAGGAGGTAGCGTGCATCCACATCCGTGGGTGCGTTGGGGTTGTCGTTCACCCCGGTGAGGCCGTTGTCACAACCGCCCAGCGCTACTAGCGCGAGAGCGGCTGCAGCCCCGTATATGATCGATCGTCTCATCGAGCTCACTGGATTCGAGTTATTGGACATCGCGGTCACGGGGTCACGGAAATGCTGAAGCCGAAGCTTCTCGGCGTAGGCACCTGGCCGTACTCCAGACCCTGGACGTTGCTGGCATCGAACGCGGTTTCCGGATCGATGTTCGGCACGTTGTCGTGCATCCAGAGATTGCGTCCGATGAGAGCGACTGTCGCGTTGGAGATGTTGAGACGGTTCGTGATCGACTGAGGAAGGACGTAGCTGAACGTGACCTCGCGGAGCTTCACGAAGCTCGCATCGTACACGTACTCCTCGTTGATCGGCTGGATCTGGCGGTGATAGATCTGCGCCAGGACGCTGATGTCGTTCGGCACGGTATCGCCGGCCGCCGTAACCTTGACGCCCGGGATGACCATTCCCTGATCCCACGACTGCTCGCGTCCGCGCAGGCTCTCGATGAGCGTTCCCGACTTACGCCCGTAGCTGTTGGTTACCGAGTAGATCTTGCCGCCCTGTTTGGTATCGAGCAGCACGCTGAGCGAGGCACCCTTGTAGCGGAAGGTGTTGCGAAGGCCGCCCGTCCAGTCGGGAGTGTACTGACCCAGGTACGACGGATCGCTGGACCGCAGGGGCACGCCGTTGGAACCGACAACGATGTTCCCGTTCCCATCGCGGACGTACGTGGACCCGTACATCGCGCCGTACGGTTGGCCCTTGTGAGCCTCCACTCTCAGCCCGTAATAGGTGCCCAGAACGAGCGTCTCGGCGTCGCCCGCCAGCGCAACCACCTCGTTGTCGTTCTTGCCGTAGTTGGCGACGATGTTCCACTCGAAGCCGTTGGTGAGGCGCACCGGAGTCACGTCTGCCATCAGCTCGATGCCCTTGTTCACGACCTTGCCTGCGTTGACCACCTTGGAGGTGTAGCCGCTGGTGGCCGAGACCTGAACGGGCAGAATCTGGTTCGTGGTCGATTTGTTGTAGTATGTGGCGTCGAGGCCCAGCCGATCGTTGAAGAAGCGCAGCTCGGCGCCCGCCTCCCATGCGTTGGTCAGCTCCGGCTTGAGCTCCGTGTTGGCGATGGTGTTGCCCGCGCCGAACATCGGCACGCCGCCGAAGGGTTGATCCGAGGCATATACCGACGTGAGCTGGTACGGATCGGCGTCGTTACCGACGCGGGTCCAGCCCGCGCGCAGCTTCCCATAGCTCAGGAACTGCCCGGGGCCGCCGATACCCAGCGCGTCGCTGAAGACGAAGCTTCCCGACACCGACGGATAGAAATACGAGCGGTTGTTCGCCGGAAGAGTGGACGACCAGTCGTTGCGGCCGGTGGCCTGGAGGAAAGCCCAGTCCCTGTAGCCCACGCGCGCCAGCCCGTAGAGACTGTTCATCTTTGAACGGCTGGTATAGTCGCCCAGATACGGGGTAACCGCTGCGTTGTCGAGGTCGTAGACGTACGGAACGACCAGGTCGTACACCGTGGCGCTCTCGCTCTGGCCCAGCGTCTCCCTGCGGTTACCACCCACGCTGGCCTCGAGCGTGAAGTCCGACGGCAGAGCGTGGTTAGCGGTGAGCATGAAGTCCGTGTTGGTCTCGCGGCGCACGATGTCGACCGTCGAGAACCCGCCGTTCTCGTAGTAGTCGCTGGTGAGCGGGCCGGGCGCGATCATCCGCTTCCGACCATTGCGCGACCAGTCGGTGCCCGAACGAAGCGTACCGGTGAGCCAGTCGGTGAAGTCGAAGGTCACCGACGCGTTCCCGATTACCCGGTCCGTGCGGTCGGCGTCGCCATTCTCGAGCGCGATCCAGTACGGGTTGTTGTGGTAGCTGTGGTTCCAGTTACGCATGGTGCCGTCGGGATTCTTGTAGTCCCGCAGCTTGTTCATGTCCACCTGGCGCCCGAACCACACGAATTGCAGCATGAAGTTGTCGCCGTCGTACCCCTGCGCGGGACGGCCCTCGCCGTCGCCCTGGATGTACTGGGCATACGCGTTGGCATGGAGCCGATCGGTAAGATCGATGCCGCCGTTCACGGATGCCGTGGTGCGATCGATCTTGAAGCCAGGGTACATCCCCTTCTGATTCAGATTCGAGATCGAGAGGCGAACGTTCGCGTTCTCGCTCGCCTTCGAGAAGGAGGCGTTGGTGCGGGTGGTGCGCCCGGTCTGGAAGAAATCGCGGACGTTGTCGGGATGGCTGACCCACGGCGCGGGCTCACCGTTGCTGAACCACTGCGGAATCATGAGTCCCGCGTCGAGGCGGGGTCCCCAGCTCTCATCGCGGTCGTCCTCGTTGCCGCCGCCATTCCCGTCAACGTACTCGAACTCTCCGCTGTAACCCTGGCCGTAGAGGTTCTGGTAGGTCGGGAGCTTGAGCGGGGTCTCGAAAGTGTTGCTGATGCTGGCGCTGATACCCATACCCGAGCTGCTCTTGCCATCCTTGGTCGTGATGAGGATGACGCCGTTCGCGGCGCGCGATCCGTACAGCGCAGCGGCGTTCGGGCCCTTTAGCACCGATACCGACTTGATGTCCGCCGGGTTGATGTCCTGGATCGCGTTGCCGTAGTCGATCGCGCCGTAGCCGTTACCGTCGTTGGACGAGTTGTTCACCGGGATCCCGTCCACCACGAAGAGCGGCTGGTTGTTTCCTGTGAGCGACGAGGCCCCGCGGATCACGATCCGCGACGATCCGCCTTCCGTCCCCGAGTTGGTGATGGTGACGCCGGAAGCGTTGCCGGAGAGGGCCTCCACCAGATTGGTGGCGCCGGACTTGGAGATCTGGGCGCCGTCCAGCTCCTGGACGGAGTTGGTGACGGCGCGCTTCTGCTGTTCCATGCCGAGCGCCGTGACGACCACCGCGTCGAGCTGCGAGGCGCTGGAGCTGAGCCGAAAGTCGACGCTGGCCACGCCGCCGGCGGTAACGTTGACTGCGACTTCCCCTGTTCCATAACCGATCCGCCGGGCACGCACGGTGTGCTGGCCCGCGGGTACTCCGTCGATGCGGAAGCGCCCATCCGTGCTGGTGAGAGCTCCGAGCGAGGTGCCCGCGACGCTCACCTGCACACTTGGAATCGGCTGGCCGGATGACGAGTCGACGACCGTTCCCTGTACCACGCCCTGCGCCTGGGCGAGGACTGCAGTCGGGAACAGGGCCGCCGCGCACGCCATCGCGAGCAACCTCTGACGCAATTTTCTCATGCCAACCCTCCGGGGTCCTTCGAGTTGAGAGTTCGGTACGTCCTGCCGCGGCGATACGGCGGACGATGCTCCGGAAGCAGCTGCTAGTCGGGGGAGGGGCGGGTGCTGGTGTGGGTGCACCCTGTGCGGCGCACGTGCTGCCTGGCCGAATGAGGGCGCGCGCAAATTTCCACCCGCGCCGGGAGATCGATACGACGCTCCCGCGCGCATCCGCCACCGGTCCGCAGCAGTTCAAAAGCGGCACACAAATACCACGGGCCGTTCGGACTGTCAATAGCGAGAGTTGTCGAAGATGGATCGCGGTTCCGGAATATGGAACACGTAGTATCCTGTACTTGGGGCGTCAGCGACGTTGTGCGTCGCGTCGGCGCCTCGCGCGTCAATCAGATGTGGTGGGAACTGCGATGCGCGCGATTATGGTGGTCACCGCCCTCGGCGCGGCGTCGAAATCGATGGCGCGACCATTCGTCGCCAATCTCATTAACGGCGTCTCATCAATGCGCGCGAGAAACGCCTCGGCAATTCGCGCCCCGATGCGCCAGCGAGCGCTGAACGTCCGGTCCGCAAGGTTGACGCACCGCAGGACGATACCATCGCCCTCCTCGGTAGGCTTGCAGGCCGAGAAGGCGACCACGCCGTCCAGCTCTTTCGGTTCGAGGTCCCGAAGCGCCAACTCCAAGCCCGAGGTGGGCGCCGGAAGCGCGAGCGCAGACCGAAGGGTCAGACCGCGGAGCGGGAGGAGAACGTCGTCGGCGGTGCGCTCCACGAGCGCGATCGTCTCTTCCGTTCGCGGACCGTGGGGGAGGAGCGCGAAGCACGCTTCGAGCCGGCCGAGCGACTGCGCTTCCGGCGTGGGAGCAGGCCAACCGGCGTGCCCCGGGCGCTCCGGCAGGTCGTTGCGGGAAAGCTCGCCCACGGCTCTAACGAGCGTTACCGCAATGTCGCCGCCGGGCGTGGCTTCGTACTCCGCGAGGCCGTCCGAGTAAAGGGTGACACCGTGCGCCGCGCCCGCGAGCGTGACGTAGCGGGCGAGAGGCGCGGTGGGTGGCGCCAGCTCGGCCCCCGCGTTGCGCGGCGAGATCGGCGTGCGCCGCACCGGGCCGAACGCCGCATCCACCCAGACGTCGGCATCCTCGATTCCGCTTCGAAAGAGAATCCGCAACCGGTGATCGCGACACTGGTTGACTCCCCACACTCGCACACGAACGAAAGGAGCAGCTGCGTCGAGCGTGAGCGCGATGTGCAACTCGGCGTCGCGAAGCGTGGACGAGCGCCCCGCGCGCGCGCTCGTTTCGGGAATCGCCATCAACCACGATGCGTGCAGCTCACCGCGCAGTGGACCGGCGTGGACCAGCCGCGCGCCCGCAAAGCGCGCAGCGGCAATCGTGGGCCCGACGGGCGAGTGCGTGTACAGGTCGCCCGCGTCGCCGACGTCCTCGAAGCCGATAAGCGACTCCCACGCGATACTCGGCTCCCGCGACTCCAGGCGAACCGCCCCCGCATCGTCGATGGTCACGAGCAGCGTGCCGTTGTCGAGCCACCGCTCCCCTGAGCGTACTGGCACCGGCGCGGGAAGCGATTCGTCACCGGCCGCTCTCACCTGAGGAGCATCATCTATGGTGAGCGACGAGGTCCCATACCCCGCGACCGGTGGCATCCATGCCACCACGCGCTCGCTCTCCACCAGGTCGTCGTGCGGGTACGCGATCGGTGACTCCACACGGTCGTGCCGCACGCTCCGTTCGAGCAGCTGGAACGGTACGCGTCCGCCAGAAAGGAAGTACGGTTCGAGGGAGTTCCTCTCCAAATTGTAGCGACGATCGCCTGCTACGTTTTCCGGAGCCGATCCGGGTCCCACGCGCACATGCTCCCGGAACCGAACCACCTCCAGCTCCGCCACGCCGCCGCGCGCTCTGGCCGCGGCATTCCTCACGACCGCCACGGGCTGCCAGGAATCGATCGAACGGCGAGCTATCGCCGGATCGTGGCCGATGATCTCGAGCAGCGCATCGTCGCGGAGTCCCCTTCCCTGGCTCGTAGCGTCATCGAGTCGCGCGGCCATGGCTCGTGCGACTTCATCTATCGAACACCCGCAGAGCGTATCGTGCGGATGACAGAGCAGGAGCGATTTCCACGCCGCATGCACGAGCGCGCGGCGATCGGCGCAGCGATCCTGCGTAGCGGCGAGAGCGACCCACGGCTCCATGTCGCGCACGAAAAGCCGCTCCGCCACGGCGTTGCGCCGCTTGAGCGATGCTCGCGTAGCGAAGGTGCCCTGGAGCACCCATGTGTAACCGTACGAGTTGCGCAGCTCCACGCCGCCGGAGGACTCATCGCCCACCACCGGAATCTCCGCGGCGCTCGCCGCTTCCTCGAGCGCGTTGGCGAATTCGGTTAGCGAGCCGCGGCGGACTTCGGCGATCGGTGCCGCCGCGCGCGCGATCGCCGCGATGGCCGCGTCCAGTTGAGGTTGGAGCGCATGATGATCCGCCCCGCTGGGAAGGAGCACGACGCCCGAGGTAGCCCGGGACACGATCGCCTCGCGAATCGCCTCCCAACGAACGCCTGCCGCGCGCCGGTCCACCGGCAGACTCGATCCAAGCTCGTAGCCATCAGGCGCGAGGTGGTACGCGAGCGCAGACGCGCCTCCCGCCACGCGCCAGCGGAAGAGGTCACCGGCCGGCCAGTCGGCGCCGCCGTAGCCGCGCCAGAGGATGATGAGCGGAAGGCCGAACCCCTCGGCGAGCAGCGGCAGCGCCGCCGGATGTCCGAAGGAATCGGGGCAGTACAGCACCGGGGGAGCACCGGCGCCTAACGTGCGGAGCGTCGCGCGTCCGGCGAGGAGATTCCGTACGAGCGCTTCACCGGAGGGAATGAGCTCGTCGGCAAGCACGTACCATGGACCGGCCTCGATCGCGCCGCTTCGGAGGAGCCGTCCCACTCGCTCGCGCTCATCAGGTCGTACGACGAGATAGTCGTCCAGCACCACCGCCTGCCCGTCGAGGAGGAAGGGCTCATCCGGCGACGCCGCACCGTCGAGCAACTCGTCCACCAGCGCGACCAACCGCTGGCGGAACCTCCCCGCCGCCAGATACCACTCGCGATCCCAGTGCGTGTGGGCGACCACGTAAACCCTAGTGCGCCGAGGTGATGACATCGCGGGGGAAAATTACTGGCGGTTGGAA
>DASSNL010000013.1:0-2803 GCA_035688075.1 Gemmatimonadaceae bacterium | reverse complement strand
CACCTGCTCCACTCTGCTCGGATCGACCACGTCCACCGCGGAGCTGCGCGAGAGGTCGGCGACGATCATCTGCGGTAGCCCGGCCGAGAGCCACGATGTGCTGCTGTCGCCGGTGAGATTGCGTATGGCGATGATGGCGATTGCCGGCCTCGAGCTCGGCCTCATCTCATCGCCGCGTAACGCGAAGGAGCCGAGCGTAGCGGCAACCCCCACGACCATCGCGGCGAGACTGCCCCAGATCGCGATGCGGCGTTTGCCATGCCGTGTTGGTGAGGCCGCGGTCTGCGGCGGCGCTGCTGAGGTTTCCGTCCGCGGCGTCTCCGCCCGCGGCATCTCCGTCCGCGCCGCTTCCATCCGCTGTATCTCGCTCCCGGCCGGCGCTCCTGTCGCCGCATCGTGCACAGGCGCCGGGCCTCCCGCCAGCCGCGCGGCGATTACGGCAGCGAGCCGCTCGACATCGCGATCCGGCGTCGCCTCGTATTCTCGGTCGAGCCGTGACTCGAGCTGACGAAAGGCAGCGAGCGCGCGGGCATTGGCATCGCGCGTCCCGGGCGCCTCGAGAGCGTGAAGGAGCTGCAGTGCCGCATCGGAGGAGAGGGGGACTGCGTCGAGCCAGCGCGTGGCCAGCGCGGCGCACGCGTCCCACTCACGAGCACGGGCGAGCGCGAGACAGTGGCTGGCGGCAGCGCGCACGAAGAGCGAGTGGAAGTGCTCGCGCTCGCGCGACACCCACTGCTCGAAACTCGCCGAGCCATCCACGTGGATGAAGTCGAGAAACGGCCCTCCGTACAGCTCGGTCACCCGCCGCGCGTCCTTCGCGGCCGCGGCCCGCTCGAGCTCCAGCGCATCCACTCTCAGCTTCGCGCCGCCGCCGAGCGAGACGTTGGTGCGTCGCGCGGTGATGGAATCGGGGCCGAGGACACGGCGGAGGTGGGAGAGCGCATCGCTCAACGAGTGCCGGGCCCGCTCCTCGTCCTGGTCGCCCCAGAACATCTCGATGAGGTAATCGCGCTCGAGCGGACGGCCGGCGCGTGCGAGAACGGCGAGGAGAGCCAGCTTGCGGCGCCGCTTCCCCAGCTCGGCGTCTTCCACTCCGGAAGGGCTCAGCAGGGCGAGCCGACCCAGTGTTATGAGGCGGAAAGCGTTGGAGGACAACGTGTTGATTTGTTGAGACGCAGAAGAGGTCGCGCTCTACATTGCCGCCCGACGGTAAACAAGCTACGAGCGGCCGCCATGCTCCGCCATGGGCCGCTACTCACAAGGAGTCGGGTCATGCCACGCACGATTCTTCGAGTGTTCGCGGTAATCACGCTCGTCTTGGGGAGCGCGTCTGCCGTGCCGGCGCAGGGATTCCTCCACAAGATCAAGGACAAGGTCAAGGAGAAGGCGCACGAGCGCATCGACCAGCGCACCGACCAGGCGGCCCAGGCGGCTGTGGACAAGGCCGACTCCTATGTCAGCTGCCTGGTGAGCGATCAGGCGTGCATCCAGAAGGCAATGGCCACCGGCCAGCAGGTGACGCTGACCGACGCCAACGGCAACGCTGTCTCGAGCGCCGACTCGGCGGCGGCGATAGCGGCGGCGCAGGGAGCACCGGCGGCCGGGGATGGCTCGGCCCAGATGCTCGCTTCCCCGACTGCGGGCTCGCCGGCAACGGCGGCGGGTGGTGCGGCGGAGAGCCAGCCACCCGGTGTAGGCGTCTGGCTCAACTACGACTTCGTACCGGGCGACAAAGTGCTCTTCTTTGATGACTTTGCCGATGACAAGGTGGGTGATCTCCCCACGCACGAAGACGTCACGGACGGGAACGCGACGATCGTCGAGATCGACGGGAAGAAGTATCTCCGCACGACGACGAGCGCTGATTTCTGGATCAACCTTCCCGAGGTGCTGCCGCAGCGCTTCACCATCGAAGCGACCTTCCACGGTCCTCACGCGAATCCGCTGGACTTCTACATCGGTGATAGCGGCAAGATGCTGAACGTCTGGTGCTACCAGGCATCCGCCGGTGTGTCGGGGTCGGGGCCGAACGGTGACAAGCGCTCCGCCGAGGACGCATCCGGCATCAGCGACAACGACTTCGTGCACTGCCGCTTCATGGTAGATGGCGGCTACGTGAAGGCGTACCTCAACGAGCAACGGCTCGGCCAGCTCAACGGCCTCGTCTTCACGCGCACGCAGAAGATCAAGGTGGAAGTCCCGACGGTCAGCGAGGAGAATGGCGGCGCGCTCGTCACTGACATCCGCATCGCCGAGGGTGGAAAGCCACTCTACGATGCGCTCGCGGCGAGTGGCCGCGTGAGCACGCACGGGATCCTCTTCGCCACCGGCTCGGCGGTGATCGAGGGCGAGTCGACACCGACGCTGAAGGAGATCGGCGACATGCTGCAGGCGCACCCCGAGTTGAAGCTCACCATCGAAGGACACACTGACAACGTGGGAAGCGCGGACGCGAACCAGACGCTCTCCGAGCAGCGCGCCGCGGCGGTGGCCCAGTACCTCGAGACGAACTACAAGGTGGACCCGAGCCGGCTGGCGACGAAGGGTTACGGCGCGAGCAAGCCGGTGGCGTCGAACGACACGCCCGAGGGCCGGCAGCAGAACCGGCGAGTGGAGCTGGTGAAGATGTGAGAGGGTGCGGTGCGCGTGAGCGGAGCACTGTTCACGCGCACCGCACCATGTACCGGGCGGTGACCGGGCGGTGCTTACGTTCGCGCGTCGACGCGCTTCATCACGATCGAGGGGAACTCCAGTGAAGACATATCTGCGGTTTGCAAGACTTCTCACGGCTGTCGTGGCCGCG
>DASSNL010000241.1:0-3085 GCA_035688075.1 Gemmatimonadaceae bacterium | reverse complement strand
TCGGACGCCTGGATAGACGTCTTCGACTTCTACGCCGGGATCCAGGACATGATGTCCTTCCCCGAGGGGTCGCACGAGTTCTTCTGGATCTCCGACCAGGACGGCTGGCAGCACATCTACCGGTACGACTACTCGGGGAAGCTCATCAACCAGGTGACGAAGGGTAAATGGAGCGTCACCCGCATCGAAGGGACAGATCCGAAGAGCCGGACCATCTTCTACAGCTCCACGCAGCTCTCGCCGCTCCAGCGGCAGCTCTATTCGGTTCGCTTCGATGGAAGTGCACAGCGGCGCATCACGACCACCGCTGGTACGCACTCGATAGACATGGCGTCCGACACGCGCTACTACATCGACAGCTGGTCATCCACCACGCAGCCCACCCAGGTGGAGCTATGGGCCACCGGTAGCCGGATGATCCGGAAGCTCGAGGACAACGCGAGCGTGAAGCAGTGGCTCGCCACGCACGTCTACTCTGCGCCGGTGCTCTTCGGCTTCACCAGCTCGGACTCCGTGCACATCGACGCGTCGATGGTGCGGCCGGTCCCCTTCGACTCCACGCGCCGGTACCCGGTCATCTTCGCGGTGTACGGCGGCCCGGGCTCACAGCAGGTCTACGACCAGTTCGACATCAGCGGCTGGACGCAGTGGCTCGCGCAGCAGGGTTACATCGTCGTGGGCGTCAACAACCGCGGTACCAACAACTACGGGAGCGCATTCCAGAAGGCCGTCTACAAGCAGCTCGGCAAGTGGGAGAGCCACGACTTCGCCGAGACCGCGCGCTACCTCGCGAAGCTGCCGTACGTGGACGCGGGGAAGATCGCCATCATGGGGACCAGCTACGGCGGCTACAGCACGGTGTACACGATGGAGATGTATCCCGACATCTTCGGCGTCGGGATCGCCAACTCCGCCGTTGCCGATTGGCGACTCTACGATACCATCTACACCGAGCGGTACATGGGTCTCCTCGGCGACAACCTGAGCGGCTACGAGCAGAGCTCCGCCGTGGAGAACGCCTCGAAGCTCGACGGGCACCTGCTCATGATCCATTCGATGATGGATGACAACGTCCACCCGCAGAACACCATGCAGCTGCTCACGGCGTTCACCAACGCGGGGAAAGATGTGGCTCTGCGCATCTACCCGCCGGGGCGGCATGGCGCGGCGTACAACTTCGACAGCTACCGCCTCATCCAGCATGTGAGCGACGACTTCCTTGCGAAGTGGCTCAAGGGCGGGGTGAAACGGGCGGCGGCCGACAGGTAGGAGCGGTATCAGGCGCTGCCCTATCCCGGCTCTGCGCAGCAGTCTAGGTTCCATGTGAAGGGCCGGTCGTCACGACGACCGGCCCTTCACATCCCACCGTCAAAGATGACTTTGGTGCGCCGGCGCCGACGGCCGCCATTACGTGACGACGCACTGGATTCGCACTCCACACGCTCGGCCCCGAGCGGGGAGACGTCCAGCCATGCCGCGTCGACTACGCGTCACCGTTCTCGATCTCACCAACGAACGCCCCACCCGCGCGCTCTACGCGCGCCTCATGAACGCCAACCTCGCCAGCATCATGCCACAGGCGGTCGCCGTCTGGTGCGAGGAGGCGGGGTGCGAGGTCAACTTCGTCTGTTATACCGGCTTCGAGAATCTGGCGGAGGAGATCAGCGCCGATACCGACGTCCTTTTCATCGGCGCTTTCACTCAGGCGGCCCACCTTGCCTACGCCGTGAGCAACATGCACCGCCAGCGGGGAGCGATCACGGTGCTCGGCGGCCCGCACGCGCGCTGCTACCCGGAAGATGCGGCACGCCACTTCGACTACGTCCTCGGCTTCACCGACCGCGCCACCGTCGAAGAGGTTCTTCGCGACCGCGCCCGAAACCGGCCGATGGGTATTCAGCTCGCCGCGGCTCGCCAACCACAGACACTTCCCAGCGTGGAGGCGCGCTGGAAGTTCATCGAGCCGACGCTGGCCAAGGCGCCGGTGCTCAAGGTCGTGCCGATGATAGGCAGTCTGGGCTGCCCGTACACCTGCCCCTTCTGCATCGACTCCACAGTGGAGTACCAGCCGCTCGGCTTCGATCAGATGCGCGAAGACCTGAAGTTCGTGCTCGGCAAGCTGGAGCGGCCGCGTGTGGGGTGGCACGACCCCAACTTCGGCGTGCGCTTCGACGACTACATGGGAGCGATCGAGGACGTCGTACCGCCCGACCGGATCGACTTTCTGGCCGAGAGCAGCCTCTCGCTCCTCTCGGAGCCGCGTCTCCAGCGCCTGAAGAAGAACGGTTTCAAGGCCATCCTGCCGGGGATCGAGTCATGGTACTCGCTGGGCAACAAGTCGAGGACGGGTCGCGAGACCGGGCTCGGGAAGGTGCAGCGGGTGGCAGAGCACGTGAACATGATCATGCGCTACATCCCGTACGTGCAGACCAACTTCGTGCTCGGTCTCGACACCGACAGCGGACCGGAGCCGTTCGAGCTCACCAAGCGGTTTCTCGACCTCGCACCCGGAGCGTTCCCGGCATTCTCACTGCTCTCGGCGTTCGGCCGCGCGGCCCCGCTCAACCTCGAGCTGCAGCGCACAGGGCGCGTACTACCCTTCCCGTTTCACTTCCTCGACGCAAGCCACGCCATGAACGTACGGCCGCTGCACTACGAGTGGCGCGAGTTCTACGACAACCTGCTCGGGCTGGAGCGCTACGCGTTCTCGATGCCGCGCGTGGCTCGGCGCTTCGCCGCAAATAGCAACTCCATCGTGAAATGGATGAACGTCGCGCGGGCGCTCTCCTCGGAGCGGTTCGGGCGCGTACAGTACCACGCGAAGATCCGCGGTCTGCTCGACAGCGACGCGAGCGTCCGCCACTTCTTCGATGGAGAGACGAAGGTGGTCCCGGACTTCTACGTGGATCGCATCCGCCGCGACCTCGGTCCGCTCTGGAAGTCGCTTCCGAGCGGCGGTCTGACGCACGACCCCGAAGCCTACATCAAGAGCGTCGATGCGCCGGTGCCGATAACCCTCTCGGCGTAGCGGCGGGGTCAGGTCTTTAATTTCGAGCAGGCCCAACCGCAGCTCTGCTGCGGTTGG
>DASSNL010000230.1:0-6702 GCA_035688075.1 Gemmatimonadaceae bacterium | reverse complement strand
GAATCGTGAATTGATACAGCCGGCCTAGGCCGGCTGTATCAATTCACGATTCCAGACCTGACCCCGCCTTGATTGTCATATCTTGACAATCATGAGGAACAGCAGCTATCGTGTGTCCACCACGAACCCGGAGCCGCCGTGAGCCAGCCGAATACCGACGTCATCCAGGGCACGCTCGACATGCTCATCCTCAAGACGCTCTCGCTCGAGCCGATGCACGGGTACGGTATTGCGCGGCGCGTCGAGCAGATCTCGCGCGGCGTGTTCAAGGTCAACCCCGGTTCGCTTCTCACCGCGCTGCAGCGGCTCGAGCGCGCGGGATTGCTGGACGCCGAGTGGCGCACGTCGGAGAACTCGCGGCGCGCGCGGTACTACTCCCTCACTCGCTCGGGTCGCAAGCGGCTCGAGGTAGAGGCGGCCGACTGGAAGCGGCGCGCCGCCGCGGTAGCCCGGCTGCTCAACGCGGAGGGGTGACTCATGCCGTTCCTGCGACAGCTCGCGCGTGGAGTGCGCGCGCTCGCGCACCGCACCGACGCCGATCGCGACGTGGCCGACGAGATCGAGCACTTCATGGATCAGTCGGTAGCGGCGCACATGGCGAGTGGGCTCTCGCCCGATGATGCGAAGCGCGCCGCGCTTCTCGAGATGGGGAACCGTACCGTAGCGCGGGAGCGCGTGCGCGAGTACGGATGGGAGAACATCGTCGAAGCGATAGTGGCCGATCTGCGCTACGCGGCCCGCCGGCTGCGCCGCAGCCCGGGCTTCACGACTGTGTGCGTGCTCACGCTCGCGCTGGGGATCGGCGGCGGCACGGCGATCTTCGGCGCGGTCTATCCCGTCCTCTTCCAGCCGTTCCCGTACCCGGACGCCGGCCGCATCGTGCAGCTCTCCGATTACGGCTCCGCCGGGGAGCCGTTGGACGTTACGTACGGCACCTTCCACGAGCTGTCGCGGCGCAGCCGATCCTTCGCCGAGCTGGCAGCGGCCGACCGGTGGCAGCCCGCGCTGATGGAGCTGGACGAGCCGGAGCGGCTCAGGGGAACGTTGGTCACCGCGCGCTACTTCGACGTGTTCGGCGTGATGCCGGCCGTGGGGCGCAACTTCTCCGCTAACGACGACGAGCGCGGCGCACCACGCGTCGCGATCGTGAGCGACGGGCTGGCGCGCCGCCGCTTCGGCAGCCCGCGCTCCGTGGTGGGAAGCACCGTCACGCTCGACGGAGACAGGTACACGGTGATCGGCGTGATGCCGCCCGGCTTCGAGGATGTGCTGTCGCCATCGGCAGACGTGTGGGCCCCGCGTCGCTACCAGCCCAACACATCGTTCCAGAGCGCGGAGTGGGGGCATCACATGCGGATGGTCGGACGCCTCGCCCCCGGCGTGAGCGTGGACCAGGCGCGCCGCGACATCGCCGCCATCGGAGCCACGCCCATCGCCGACTTTCCGCGTCCGGCATGGGCATCGATGGAGAGTGGCCTCGATCTGCGCTCTCTGCGCGACGCCGTCACGCGAGACGTGCGGCCCGCCCTCCTCGCGATCATCGCCGCGGTGCTGCTGGTGCTCGCCATCGCGTGCGTGAACGTCACCAACCTGCTTCTCGCCCGCGGACTCAGGCGCCGAGATGAGCTGGCGATGCGCGCCGCACTCGGCGCCGAGCGCGGGCGCATCGTGAGACAGCTCCTCACCGAAACGTTACTTCTCGCCGTGGTGGGCGGTGCGCTCGGGCTGTTCGTCGCAGCGATCGGCGTGCGCGCGCTCGTGGCGCTGGCGCCCGCCGAGCTGCCGCGCGCCGGCGAGATCGGTCTCAGCGTACCGGCGCTCGTATTCAGCGTCGCGCTCACCTCGATCGTGGGGATAGTGGTAGGCGTCGTCCCCGCGCTCCAGGGGACGACCCGCGACCTGCGGACGGGGATGCAGAGCGGTGCGCGCACCACGGGCGGCGCGTCCCACGCGCTGCGGCATTCGCTGGTGGTCGTCGAAGTCGCGCTCGCATTGGTGCTGCTGGTGGGCACCGGGTTGATGCTGAGGAGTCTCTCGCGACTCTTCTCCATCGCGCCGGGCTTCGACGCGTCGCACACGCTCACCATGCAGTTGGATGCGGCCGGTCACCGCTACGACAGCGACACCGCCACGTCGCTCTTCTTCGAGGAGGCGCTCGAGCGGGTGCGCACTCTCCCGGGCGTCACGAGCGCGGCGTTCACCAGTCAGCTCCCGATGAGCGGCGACCTGGAGGGTTACGGTGTGGAGTGGGAGTCGGTGCCGGAGAGTCGCGACGACCTGCCCAGCGCGCTCCGCTACGCCGTGACGCCCGACTGGTTCCGCACCATGCGCATCCCGCTCCGCCGCGGCCGGCTGCTCGATGTCTCCGATCGCCCGGGTGCGCCCGAAGCGATCGTGATCAGCGAGTCGCTCGCCAGGCGCGTCTTCCCCGGTGCCGATCCCATCGGCCAGCGCCTGCGCATCGGCCCCGAGGTCGGAGATGAAAGTCGTCCCTGGGATATCGTGGTGGGTGTCGTCGGCGACGTGACGCAGACATCGCTCGCGCTCGGGGCGGACGACGCGTTCTACGTCGCGATGGGGCAGTGGCCGTGGGTGGACCAGGTGCAGTCGCTCGTCGTGCGCACCGCCGGTGATCCCGCTGCGCTGGCGCCCGCGGTGGAGCGCGCGATCTGGTCCGTCGATCGCAACGTGCCCATCATCCGCGTCGTCACCATGGAGGATCTCCTCGCGCGTTCGGAGGCACGGCGACACTTCGTGCTCATCGTCTTCGAGAGCTTCGCGCTCGCGGCGCTCGCTCTCGCGGTGATCGGCATCTACGGAGTGCTGGCGGGGAGCGTGGCCGAGCGGATGCGCGAGCTCGGCGTGCGCGCGGTGCTCGGCGCGACTCCGGAGAGACTCCGCGCGCTGGTGCTGCGGCAAGGGATGACGCTGGCCGTCATCGGGACCGTGATCGGCATCGGCGCCGCCATGCTCGCGACGCGCGCGATCACCACGCTCCTGTTCGGGGTGTCGCGGCTCGACCCGCTCACCTATGCAGGCGTCATCGCGCTGCTCCTCGGCGTGTCGGCGGTAGCGTGCTGGGTTCCCGCGTGGCGTGCATCGCGTGTAGATCCAGCGGTGACGATGCGGGGGGAGTGAGGGGGGAGGAAGCAGAGAGCAGAAAGCAGAAAGCAGAAAGCAGAAAGCAGGAACGGCAAGGAAACAGGAAACAGGAACTGCACACCCACAGTCGTCATCCCCGCGAAAGCGGGGACCCAGGTTCAGGTCATGTAACTTGGATTCCCGCTTTCGCGGGGATGACGCCCGCATTACGAGCCGTTCACTGCTTTCTGCTTTCTGCTCTCTGCTCTCTGGTAGTTCCTACTTTCTTCCCATCTTCCAGGTGCGCCTGAAGTCGGCCGAGTGCCGCATCCCACTGGCGGCTGATCTGATCGAGGTAGCGGTGCGCTACGGCCAGCCGCCTTGGACGCAGCTCGAAGATCCGCTCGCGACCCTCACGACGGCTCGCGGCGAGGCCCGCTTCCTCCAGCACCTCGAGGTGCTTGGTCACCGCCTGACGAGAGATGGTGACGTCGTCGGCGAGCGCCGAGATTGACTGCGGCCCCTCCCTCGAGAGTCGCGCGACCAGCTCCAGGCGCGTCGCGTCCCCCAGCGCGGCGAAGAGCGGCGCGGCTCGTCCGGGACTCCGAGCAGCGACGAATGGAGACATGGACCGGCCTCCCGTCACGCCGCCCGGGCGAGGTACTTCTCGATGAGCGTGAGCTGCGCTTCCCATCCCTGTTCGTTCCCCTCGAGCGCTTCGGCGCGGCGTGCGAGCGGGATGCTGTCGAAGCCGGACTCGGTGATGGTCAGCAGCGTACCATCGGAGCGTTCCTCCAGCTCGAAGACGACGAGAGTCGTAGGCTCCTTCGAGAGGTCGGCATCCGGGTCCGGTACGCCGGGGTGCCAACGGAAGGAGAGGAGCCGCATCGGCTCGACGCGCTCGACCATGATGTCGAAGCGTTGGCCTTCGTACGGTTTCTGTGCCGCCGCGACTTCGGGGTCGACGGTGGTGGGAACGATCTGTCCGCCGAGCCGCGCACCCGCCGTGAACGGTCCGTCGAGACGCATCCCGAACCAGCTCCCGAACTCCTTCGCGTCGCTGACAGCCCGCCAGACGCGCTCGAGCGGGGCGTGGAGCAGGAGCTGTTTTTCTATGCGGTCGGTAGTCGATGCCATGTGTCGTCTCCTGAAAAGAGCAACCGTTGGGTTGCATTAATGTATCGGGTAGCGAGACGACGCGCAACACCCTGGTTGCGTAAACGGGCGTGATGGTAGAGGCGGGGTCAGGTCTTGCATCGTGCACGGGATAGCCAGCGGCTATCCCGTGCACGATGCAAGACCTGACCCCGCCTCTGAACCGCGCTGGCGTCGCGGCCGAGCGCCGGATACAATGTCCAACGAGCAACGGCCGTTGGGGGAAGTGTCCGTGAGACGAACCGCCGGAGGTTGACCTGCGCATCATAGAAGCCGCGGATGTGCACCGCGTGCTGGAGTTCCCGGAACTGATCGAGGCGCTGCGCGCCGCCTTCGGCGGGCGGGCAAGCGCGCCTCCGCGCCTGATGTATCGGCTGGACGACGGCGAGTCCCACGACGTCTTCGCGCTGCTCCCGGCCTGGAGCGATGACGTGATAGGCGTCAAGGCGTTCACCTACCTCCCCGACAACGCCGCAACGGGCAGCGACGTCCTGCACGCGAACGTCCTGCTCTTCGACCGGAAGAGCGGCGTGCCGCTGGCTCTCGTGGAAGGGAGATCGGTCACCTTCTGGCGGACGGCGGCCATGACGGCGCTCGCGGCAGACTACCTCGCTCGCAAGGATGCGACGCGACTGCTGGTGTGCGGGACAGGGAACCTGGCGCCATACCTCGCTCTCGCGCACGCCGCCGTCCGGCCGATCCGCGAGATCGGAATCTGGGGACGGAACCGGGAGAGGGCCGCTCGCGTCGTCGAGGAGCTGCGCCGCAGCCGCGCCGATCTCGAGATCCGCGTGGTGGAAGATCTCGAAGCGGCCACACACCAGGCAGACGTGATCGTCTGCGCTACCGCATCGCGAACGCCGATCATTCTCGGCGAGTGGGTTCGGCCCGGTACGCACGTGGGCCTCATCGGGAATCACGAGCGCGACGCGCGGGAGTGCGACACGGAGCTGGTGGTGAAGTCGCGAGTCTACGTAGACAGTCGCGTCAACGTCCTCAACGAGGCCGGTGAGATCCTCATCCCGATCGCCGAGGGGCGGCTGCACGAGAGCGACGTCGTCGCCGAGCTCAGTGAGCTGTGCGCCGGCGCGGTGGCGGGGCGCGCGAGCGACGAAGAGATCACACTCTTCAAATCGGTGGGAACCGCGCTCGCCGACCTCGCGGCCGCGCAGCTCGTGGCGCAGCGGGTGTAGGCGAAACGACTGTAGATGCAGCGCTAGCCAATCGAATCGACCATACCGGAGACTGAGACCATGCCATTTCACCACGTGAGGTCGCGCTTGCTCCCGCGCTCGTTGCGACCGTTCCTGTATTCCGTACTCGCACTTTCGGTCGCCTTCGCGCCCGTTCGCGTCTCGGGGCAGGCGGTGGAGCAGGTGCCCGCGTCGGTGGCCGACGCGCAAGCGCCGGCCGTGGATTCGGCGCGTGCGCGCGTGCGCGAATGGGTGGCGAAGGACAACCTCGCCGGCGCCTCGGTGGCGGTCGGGATCGATGGCCAGATAGTATGGGCCGAGGGATTCGGCTGGGCCGATCTCGAGCAGCACATACCGGTCACTCCGCTCACGCGCTTCCGCATCGGCAGCGTGTCGAAGCCGCTGACCTCGGTGGCCGTCGGACTGCTGTACGAGCGAGGCAGGATCGATCTCGACGCGCCCGTTCAGAAATACGTTCCGAGCTTCCCGAAGAAGCGGTGGCCGATCAGCACCCGTCAGTTGATGGGGCACGTGGCGGGGATCAGGCATTATCGAGGCGACGAGTTCCTCAGCAGCAAGCACTACGACAACATCCTCGATGGCCTCGAGATCTTCGAGCGCGACTCGCTCCTCTTCCGGCCCGGGACGAAGTACAGCTACTCGACCTACGGCTGGAACCTGGTGAGCGCGGTAGTGGAATCGGCGGCCGGCGAGCCGTTCCTCGACTTCATGCGCCGTGAAGTGTTCGCGCCATTCGGCCTGCGGCACACCGTCCCCGAGTACATGGTCAGCATCATCCCCGATCGCGTGCGCTACTACGAGCACGACAAGGAAGGACGGCTGGTGAACGCGCCGTACGTGGACAACAGCTACAAGTGGGCAGGTGGCGGCTTCGTCTCGACGCCGTCGGATCTGGTTCGCTTCGGCTTCGGCATGCTCGATGGCGAGGTTCTCCAGCCGAAGACAGTAGAGATGCTCTGGACGCCGCTCACGCTCGAGTCGGGGAAGTCGACCGGATATGGGCTCGGCTGGGGCGTCGACACGGTGGAGGGGCACCGTGTGATCAGCCACGGCGGCGGCTCCGTGGGTGGCACCACGGCGTTCATGATATTTCCGGATGAGCACATGGTCGTCGCGGTCACGACGAACCTCACCGATGCGGAGGTCGGCCCGATCGCGAAGGAAGTAGCGAAGCTGTTCGAGGCGACGGAGACGGCGGGGGCGCCATGAGCGACGGGGTCAGGTCTGGAATCGTGAATCGATACAGCTGGAG
>DASSNL010000226.1:0-4657 GCA_035688075.1 Gemmatimonadaceae bacterium | reverse complement strand
CGGTGGCGGAGCGACTCGCCGGCGAGAAAGGGCGTCACGTAGTAGAGCAGCCCATCGCGCGCGCCGAAGGCGAGCACAGGCAGGATGTTCGGATGCTGGATCCGCGCGGTGACCGCGGCTTCGCGCTTGAAGCGCGCGATGCTCGCCTCGCTGGTGAGCTCCGGCGGAAGAACCTTCACCACCACCTGACGCCCCAGACTCGACTCTTCGGCGAGGAAGACGTAGCTCATCCCCCCGCCACCCAGCTCTCGGATGAGGCGGTACTGGTCTCCGAGCGATTGCTGGAGTGGTGCGGCGATGTCTTCCATGTGCGATCTGCTCCGGGGCGGTGCCAGGAAAGCGCGGCAGCGGCACAGCTTGCAGCGGTATGTCGTATGGTAGTACTACGTGAGGATGCGGGCCAGAGATCCGCCGCGCCTCACGACAGCAGATCGCGCAGCCTGCCGAGCAGCGTCAGTGCATCGTCAGACCGGCACGTGCATCGAGGCCAGAGCCCGGAGCTCTTCCACCACGGGGTCCTCGCGCCAGAAGAGAAAGTTGATGCGAACCGGCGGCATGAAGGTCACGCGAGTGCCGCACCCCGGATCGATGCGCAAGTGAAGGGTGACAGGCCGCAGCTTGAGCCAGCGGTTCTGCGTGACGCTGGTGATGAGTCCCGCGGGGACTTTCCACTCCTGGACGTAGTTGGAGACGAGAAGCGTCTCACCATCGTCGCCGAGTCTCACGCGCTTGAGCGGCACGCAGGCTCGAGCTACAGCGACGAGCGCCACGAGCACAACGAGACCGAGCGCGAGCAGATCCACGGGAGGCGAGGCCGATGGCGTGCCCGAATATGCGCCGCGCGCCTCGAGCGCGGAGCGGAAGCCGACTGCAAAGACCGCGACGAGGAGGACCGGGAGGAGGAACTTGTAGAAGAAGGTCCAGGCGGAGGAGAGGGTGCGGGGCATGGGCAGGAGCCGGGTGGCCAGGGAGCTACGCCGTTCGCTACGGCTCTATCCGTGGGAAGTCGCCGTCAGCGGTCTGAGATCGAGGTAGACATACATTCCCATCGCGGCCGCGACCTTCGCCAGAGTGTCGAGGCGGATGTTGGCGTCCGCGTCACCCGTCTGGAGCTTCACATTGCCTCAATGATGCCGGATGCAGCGCTCTACGCGTGCCTTCACCCCACCGCTCTTCCTTCCTCCATCCTCTCCACCAACTCCAGCAACCCCACCGCCTCCCACGCCCTGTTCCGCTTCGCCGCCGAAATCGGCTCCAGCACGCCCGCCGCCACGAGCTCCTCGATCCCTTGATGGATCGCCGCCTTCGCTCGGCCGGTCGCGGCCGCGGCTACCGGCGCCGAGATCACTGGATGCGCAGGCAGTACATCGATGATCGCCCACGCCGCCGCATCCGCGCGCGGCGCCGCACCCGCCTCCAGTTTCGCCCGCCACTTTCCGGCCAATCTCTCCACTGCGGCCAGATACCCCTTCGCCAGCTCCGCCGCGCGCGCGGCCGACGCCGCGAACTGCTCGATCCACTCATCGAGCTTGTCCTCTCTGTAGAGTGTCAGCCCTTCGATGTAACGCTCGCGCCGCGCAGCCAAGACCACACTGATGGGAGGCACGTACGACGGCGCGATCCCACGACGACGCAGTATCACCTGCACAAGCGCACGACCGGTGCGCCCGTTGCCGTCGGCGAAGGGATGGATCGTCTCGAACTGCGCGTGAACGAGCGCTGCCTGAATCAATGGCGGCAGCGACTCGTCGTTCATCGCCTCGCAAAGATCGCTCAGAAGGTCACCGAGATACTCCGGTGGTGGAGGGACGAAGTCGGCGCCGCACGGATTGTAGTCATTCCCACCGATCCAGTTCTGCTCCTCCCGAATCCGGCAGCCGGCGCTCGCGTCGCTGGCGCCGGCCATGAGCCGCCTGTGTATCGTGGTGATGTCGTCGAGGGTGAACCGCTCCGCGGCAGCCGCGGCGTCGACCGCGAGCTGCATGGCGTCGATGTTCGCCAAAAGTTCGAGCGCAGTAGGGCCGGCCCTCCCTCCCACCTCCGCGCGCGCCTCGGCCCTTGCAAGGTCGCGAGCGCCGAGCTGTATCCCCTCCACCTTCGAGGAGGCGATCGACTCGGTGCGGAGCAGCAGCCGCGCGAGCGGTGCGAGCGCCGGCTGCGATGCGGTGTTGAGCTCTCGTATGGCGTTCTCCGCGTCGGAAACCACACCTGCGGTCCGAGCATCCAGCGTCAACGGCAGGTCGGCAATCGGGAATGGGACGTACGCTTCGTAACGGCAGGCGCGGCGGTACCTGGCCGGCGCATACAGCGCGGGATTGGATTGCCAGATGAGATCGATCCGTTGGCCTCGCATCCTGAACCTCGTCGAGTTGTTAGTTCAGCTTACCAGCTAAACTGAACTAACGCAACATCCTTGGTTCAGGATTGCCGCCCCCCGCTCCGATCCACCACCTCCTCATCCGCCCGGTACTTCCGGAGCGCCCACAGCACAGCCGCATCCCCCGCCGACGCGCCGAGCATCACCGCTCCGTACACGGTGAGCCACCCCGTCCCGGACACCAGCCCCACGAGCGTCGGCACCGCGCCGAGCAGCAGTCCCGGCAGCGCTACCGCCGCGCGGTAGCTCCTCGCCGGAAGCGGGACATCGCACCTCGCCACGATCACCACGCCGCGCCACTCCACGTGCACGGCCTCCATCGGCGCGCCGCCGAGCCACACGTATCCCGCGACATGCAGCAGCTCGTGCAGCGCCACGCTCAGCACGAGCGCGGCCGCGAGAGGGAAGAGCAGCGGACGATTGCCGACGAACACGCGCACGCTCTCCGCGCCCCAGATCCTGGCGTGCAGAGCGATGATCAACGCGACGACGGTGAGCGCACGGATGAGTCGCATGACGAACGATGTAGCACGCTTCACATCTTGAGAAAGCCCCGACCGGCGGATAACTCTGCAACGGGAAGCAGCGCAGCGACAACCGACTTTCGGGCGGGGTGAATCATGAGTGCGGAGCAGGGCGGGCCAACGGGCCCCGATCTCGCGGCGGGCATCGATCTCACCGAGATCGCCGACGGCGCGATGCTACAGGGTCATGTGGGTGATGAAGCGGTTCTCCTGGCGCGCCACGGCGATGAGATCTTCGCGATCGGTGCCACCTGCACTCACTACGGCGGCCCGCTCGCCGAAGGGCTCATGGTGGGCGACACGGTGCACTGTCCCTGGCATCACGCCTGCTTCAGTCTCCGCACCGGCGAAGCGCTCCACGCACCCGCGCTCAACCCCGTCCCCTGCTGGAAGGTGGTGCAGAGCGACGGAAGGGTGAAGGTGACGAAGAAGTCGGAGCGCGAGCCGCTCGGGGTCGCATCTTCACCTGCACCGAAGAAGGGCGAGCCGCCGAAGTCCATCGGCATAATCGGCGCGGGCGCCGCGGGGAGCGCGTGCGCCGAGATGCTCCGACGCCAGGGATACGACGGACCGATCACGATGTTCGATCCCGATCCGGCTGCACCCTACGACCGACCCAATCTCTCCAAGGACTACCTGGCCGGAAACGCGCCCGAGGAGTGGATCCCGCTCCGGCCGGGCGGCTTCTACGAGGAGCACGGCATCGAGCTCGTTCGCGAGCCGGTCGACTCGCTCGATGCGAAGGCGAAGCGCATCGCTCTCCAGAACGGAGACACGCGCAGCTTCGACCGGATCCTCATCGCCACCGGTGCCGACCCGGTGAAGCTCCCGCTCCCGGGCGCCGAGCTCCCGCACGTCCACTACCTCCGCTCGCTCGCCGACAGCCGCGCCATCATCGCCGCGGCGAAGAAGTCGAAGAAGGCGGTTGTGGTGGGCGCCAGCTTCATAGGCCTCGAGGTGGCCGCCTCGCTCCGCGCGCGCGAGCTCGAGGTCCACGTGGTCGCGCCGGAGAAGATTCCCTTCGAGAAGATCCTCGGTCGCGAGCTCGGCCAGTTCATCCAGCAACTGCACGAGGAGAAGGGCGTCAACTTCCACCTCGGCCGCACCTCCAGGTCCATCGCCGCCGACTCGGTGACGCTCGACGACGGCAGCACGATCGCCGGCGTGGATCTCGTAGTCCTGGGCGTGGGCGTGCGCCCGAGGGTGAAGCTGGCGGAAGACGCGGGCCTCGCGATGGAGAAGGGCGTCTCCGTGAGCGAGCTCCTCGAGACCAGCGCCCCCGGCGTCTTCGCCGTCGGCGACATAGCCCGCTGGCCCGACCCGCACACCGGCAAGAACATCCGTGTGGAGCACTGGGTCGTAGCCCAGCGCCAGGGCCAGCACGCCGCAAAGAACCTCCTCGGCGCCGCCGAGCCCTTCGCCGCCGTCCCCTTCTTCTGGAGCCAGCATTACGACACCGTAATCGTATATGTAGGCCACGCAGAGAGCTGGGACAGAATCGACATCCAGGGCAGCATCCCCGACCGCGACTGCATCCTCGCCTACCGCGACGGCAAGAAGACCCCCGCCGTCGCCTCCATCTTCCGCGACGTCGAGAGCCTCACCGCCGAGCATCTGATGGAGAGGAACGATTGGGAGGGGCTGAGCGAGATGCTGGACTAGAGGGGAGAAAGCAGAAGGCAGAAAGCAGAAAGCAGGGGCCGACGGGGTCAGGTCTTGCATCGTGCACCGGAGAGCCGGCGGCTATCCGGTGCAC
>DASSNL010000222.1:0-2317 GCA_035688075.1 Gemmatimonadaceae bacterium | reverse complement strand
CCCGGGCTGTGCTTCGAACTGTTGCCAATCAACCCGGTTTGTACCCCGGGCTGGCCGACTAGCTGTTGCAGCCGACAGGCGCTCGCGTCGGCATCGACTATGAGCGCCTGGACGGCAGGCACGACCCGCAGCATCATGGGGCAGCCCCGCTGCAGCGCCTGCAGCTGAACGCGGCATTAGCCGCTGCGAAGTACTCGTCGACAAGTGACAGTCCAGCGGTCCGCCCAACTCGGAGTAGACTCATCGCTATGGGACTCTTGACCTTCAGCATCAACGTCACCCTCGACGGTTGCGTCGACCACCGGGAGGGAATCGCCGACGACGAGACACACGCTTTCTTCACCCGCCTCATGGACGAGGAGGGGGCGATGCTGTGGGGCCGCGTCACATACGAGATGATGGAGAGCTATTGGCCGGCGGTCGCCCGTGGCGACGAGGAGGCGCCGCGGGCGATGCGCGAGTGGGCGGTCAAGCTGGAGGCCAAGCCGAAGTACGTGGTGTCGTCGACGCGGACGGACTTCCCGTGGACCAACAGCCACCGCATCGCCGGCGACTTGCGCACGAGCGTGGAGCAGCTCAAGGACGCGACCCCGGCCGGCGTGCTCCTCGGTAGCGGCAAGCTCGCGACCGAGCTGGACCGGCTCGATCTGATCGATGAGTACAAGTTCCTCGTCCACCCCAGGATCGCCGGTCACGGCCCGACCCTGTACCAGAGCGGGCTGCCCAGCACGCGACGGCTCGAGCTGGTCTCGGCGACGCCGCTCCGCAACGGTGCGGTCGCCATGCACTATCGGCGCGCGCGCGGCTAAACACCGGTTGCAGCGGACGGTCCTTTGCGCGGCCCGCCGCTGAACCGGAGCATCAGGCAGCTACATCTACCGTGCCTGGCACCCACCTCTCCGTTGACCGAACGTGGCTCCAGCGTCCGACTACCCGATTCTTCTCTTCAATGACCGCGCCGCCTTCCGAAACTGGCTCAGCGCACATCATGCCTCACAGCCTGGTCTCTGGCTGCGGATTGCAAAGGCCGCCTCGCCGCTCCGGTCCGTCACCTACGCTGAAGCTCTCGACCTCGCCCTCTGCTTCGGCTGGATCGACGGACAGAAGAGGAGCTATGATGCGGATTCCTTCCTCCAGAAGTTCACCCCGCGGCAGAAGCGGAGCCCCTGGTCGAAGCGGAACCGCGAGCACGTGGAGCGGCTGATCGCAGCGGGAGAGATGCACTCCGCGGGGCTGGCCGCCGTGGAAGCAGCCAAGGCGGACGGTCGGTGGGACCGCGCCTATGATTCACCTGGCACGGCGACGGTGCCGGAGGACCTTCAAGCGGCACTCGCGGAGCATCCGGAGGCGAAAGCATTCTTCGAGACGTTGAAGGGCGCGAACCGATACGCGATCCTCTACCGGATTCAGACGGCGGTCAGACCGGAGACGAGAGCGCGCCGGATCGCCGAGTTCGTCGCGATGCTTCAGCGAAGGGAGACGCTGCGTCCGTAGCAGACGCCGGCATCATCGCTCGAGCTGCGCCGACGCGGCGTCGAGCTCCTCTCACCCGTTCTTCTTCCGTACGGCTTCGTCTATCAGGTCGGCGAAGTCGATCGCGGCAGCGGCGGACTCTATGCCCATGGCGGCCTCGCACGAGCGAACCGTTCGCTGGAATTCAGCGTGCGCCATGCGCTCGGTGAGGTCCGCTATCGCGTCGATGCTGCCACGCTATTACACGAAGATTCCGCCCGATAGCCCCGGCCAGTGTGAGCCGCGGCTATCGGACGACCGAGCGCGAGATCCAAGTCTCTGCTACTGTCCCGAGCTCTCACCCAGGGCGACGAGAAGCTCGTCCAGCTGATCGAACTGCTCGCCCATTGCATCGACTGCTCCGGTACCGGCAGCGTCGAGTGCTTCCTTCGAAGGATAGCTCTCGCGCAGGACCACCAGCGTCTTGCCGCCCTTTTCCTCGAAGGTCACCGTGGTGACAGACCCGCCCTCGCCACCTTCGTCATTGGTCCACGCGAGGCGCGAATACGGCTGCACTTCGACATACGTGCCGAAGAACGCGACAGGCTCAGGGTCGAAGTCGAATACCAATCGGTACTTGCCTCCGACACGAGCATCCAGCTCGCAGGACAGCAGGGTCATTCCCATCGACTTGGGCACCCACCAACGCTTGAACAGCTCGGCCTTGGTAAATGCCTCGAACACGATGCGTGCCGGGCCGTTGATGGTCCGCGTGACGACCACCTCGCGGTCCGACTTCCGTTCCACCGTGGTGCGGTTCTTCACTGGGCCGGGCTCACTTTCGATTCTTGCGTTCATAGCTCTT
>DASSNL010000200.1:0-33595 GCA_035688075.1 Gemmatimonadaceae bacterium | reverse complement strand
TCGAGATCTCGACCCCGAGGTAGTCACTGAACCCTGAACCCTGCCTCCTGAACCCTGCTTCTCATCTCGCCATCATCCTCCTCTCCTCCTCATCCCTCCGCCCCAGGAACTCGCCGACTGCGGCGAGGGGCTCGATGTGGTCGCAGAAGATCTTGAAGGCGGCGAGCAAGGGGACGGCGAGGAAGGCGCCGGGGATTCCCCAGAGGAAGAACCAGAGTGCGAGGCCCACGAAGATCGCGACGGGGTTGAGCGTGAGGCGGTTGCCGAGGAGCAGGGGGCTCACGACGTTGGCCTGGACGATGTTGATCACGAGGTAGGTGGCGGGGATCAGCAGCGCGTGGCCCACGCTGTCGAAGGTGGTGAGACCCGCGAGCGCGAGGATGGCCACCATCGCCAGGGCACCGAGGTAGGGGATGAACTCGAGGAACATAGTGAGCACTCCCCAGAGGATCGCGTTCGGCATGTGCAGCAGGTAGAGCGCTCCCGCCACCACGACTCCCTCGGCGATGTTCACGATCGCCACCGTGAAGAGATAGGTGGAGATCGAAGCTTCCGTCTCGCGCGCTATCTCCACCGCTCGCTTCTTGTCGCGGAAGCGCGGAAGCACCTTGATCAGCTTCTGGAGGAAGAGATCTCCGCCCGCGAGGAGGAAATAGAGGAGCACCACCACCTCCAGCATCCCGGCGAGGAACGCTTCCGTCGTGCCGAAGATGCGCGAGACGAGCGACGGTCCGCGCACCACCACCTCGCGCGTCTCGGGCGCCTTGTCCATGTCGGTGGCGTTCTCCACCTGCTCGGCGGTGCGCTTCACCTGCTCCACCGGCTCGCGCAGGTGCTTGAGCTTCGAGGTCGCGGCGGCGAGCGTGCTCGGGGCCTTGGCCATCCAGCTCTGTACCGGCATGGCGAGACCGTAGACGCCCGCCGCGATCACGCCGAGCATCATGACTACCACGAGCAGCGCGCCGATGGGTGGCTTGATGCGCACGCGTGCGAAGGCGCGCACCACGGGGCTGAGGAGGAAGTTGAGCAGCACCGCGAATACGATCGGCAGGACGAACGCGCGCGCGAAGTAGAGCGTGTAGAGAATCGCGAGGATCACCAGGATCGTGATCCCCACCGATCTCGTGGCCGGTGCCTCGAGCGCGTCGCCGAGCTTCGTTATGTCGGGCTGTTCTACTACTTGATCGTCGTCGGCGCGCAGCGCGGCGCCATCCGCGTCTCCCTCGATCGAGACGTCGGGTGATGCGACGGAAGGCGGCTCGACGCCGCCTTCCATCGACTTCACTGGATCACCAGTCGACATGCGACCAGCCCATCGGGATCAGGTCGTCGTGTCGGGCTTGTTGATCTCTACCTTCGGCACGGTGGCGGAAACGGTATCCTTCGTCACGTCCACCGTCGGGGTGTGAACGGTATCGGTCTGCGTCCCTACGACCGGCTTCTCGACCTGATACTCTCCCTCACCCGTTTTCTTGCAGGCCGTCGCCGCACACAGGGCGGTCACGACCAGCGCTATAGTGAGCTGGCGCACTTATCGTCTCCTTGACGGTTGTGCGCGCCTGAAATAGCAACGATCGCGCCATCACGGCTTCCAGGACGGGCCCCGATAGCCGGCCGTGAAGCCGAGCGGGAAGGTGACGTCCGATGTCGCATCGATTATCTCGAGTCGGTTCTTCGAGTTGTTGCGCGCGATGATCCACCTCCCATCGGGCGACCAGTCGATGCCCACGTCGTAGCTGCTGTTTTCGTCGCCCACGCGGTGGTTGTCGCTGCCGTCGGGAGCCACGGTGTGCAGTCTCGCACCGTCGTTGCCCGTGGCGACGTACGCGATGCGACTGCCGTCTGGCGACCAGGCGGGTGAAGTACCCATGGCCTCATTCACGTAGCTCCACTCACCGGTGGCGATGTCCACGATCGCGAGCTGCCCCCAATCGCCGGTGGAGAAGACGAGCCGCTTCCCATCGGGAGAGAGCGATGGCGATACGGCGTTCGGCTGGGAGGTGACGGCGAGCGCCTCGTCTGCGCTGCCGTCGGCGCGAGCCCGGTATGTAGAGAAGTCGAAATCGCCGCGTGCGTAGTAGACCCACGCGCCGTCAGGCGAGAACTCCGGGTAGAGTCCGTAAGCACCGACGGCGCCGATCGTCTTCACCGTTCCGTTCAGGTCCACCGTCTTGATCGTTCCGGTGCTACCACCCCTCTCGTCGTATGCGAGCAGCTTGCCCGTCGGGTCCCAGTCGGTGGTGAAGGGACTCCACGCCGTGGCGAGCTCCGTGTACCCCGACCCATCGGCGTTGGCCATCACCACGATCCCGCCTCTGAGCGCGCCGAAGGTCATCTCCGGAACCACCGACACAGTCGTCGTATCGGCGAGCGAGTCGAAGATGGCGATGAGCTGCCCCTTACCGAGTTGCACCGCGCTCGCCTTGCCGTCGGCGAAGGTCACCGCCGATCCGATCGTACGGTAGGTCACGGGACCGTCTATCGGATTCTGGAACTGGTCCACCACGGTGCTGCGTGGGACGAAGGAGTGGCCCACATAGAGAGCCGTGTCCTGCGGCAGCGCCACCACCGAGAAGGGACTCCCCGCCTTCACGGTGAAGTGGGCGGTGTCTTCGGCGCCGATGTCCGGTACGGTGACCACGATCGACGCGACACCTGCCTTCCTGCCGAGTTGCACGAGCGCGAACGCGCGCCCGTTCTCGTCGGTCGTGTCGGAAAGAAAGGTTCCGAATGAATTTCTATCCGGCGGCGAGATGTACGCGCTCATGCCGCCCCAGTTGCTCGGCGGATCGGTCGGGACGCTCTGGAATCTGACCACTGCTCCGGGAAGCGGACCGCCCTCGTCGTTCACCTCCACCACGAGCGCCTGGGTGAGCTGAGCGAGCACGGTGTCGGATCCATCCGCGCCCAACACGAAGCGAATGGGAGGAAAATCCTTTGGTCCGGTAGAATCGTCGCAGGCACCGAGCAGCGCCGCGCCGAAAAGGAGTGTGAGTGCTGCGTAGCGCGAGTTCATGGGGCTCCACTTTTTCCAGTTTTCAATGGGACTCCAATCTTGGTGACAAGCGTTTCCCGCGCAATTGGACATTTCTTTACGGTCGCTGTTACCCTCTGGCCGGGCCGGCGTCTCTCTGTAGAGAGCACACAACAGGACCGGAAAAGTGGAATCGACAGAGACGCGCTGGCAGCGCCACGTGGACCAGGGCCGACGCTTCGTCAGCCAGGGCAACTACGCCGAAGCGGAGCAGTCGCTCCTCGCCGCCGTGAAGGAGGCGCTCAACCTCGGCCCGGCCGATCTCCGAGTGGCATCGAGTCTGGGCATACTCGGCAAGCTCAAACACCGACAGGGCGAGCGTGAGCGCGCCCAGGGCTTCCTGGAACGCGCGCTCGCCGTGCGGGAGGAGGCACTCGGTCCCGATCACTATGGTGTGGTGCCGGGACTCAACGATCTCGCCGCTCTGCACTACGCCTACGGCCACCTCGCCGAGGCGCGCACTCTCTACGAACGTGCGCTCTCCATAGCCGACAAGCAGCTCGCGCCCGATCACTCCGACATCGCGCTCGCGCTCTACAACCTCTCGCGCGTCTACTTCAAGAGCGGCGACCATCTCCGCGCGGAGCCGCTCCTCACGCGACTCCTCGAGATCAAGGAGCGCACGCTCGGCGCCGACCACACCGACGTCGCCGCGATCCTCACCGCTCTCTCGCGCGTGCGATCCATGGCGGGCCGCCACGACGAAGCCGAAAGCATGGCACGCCGTGCGCTCGCCATCCGTGAGCGCGCACTCGCGCCGGACGATCCGGCGATAGCGGTGAGTCTGGAGCTGGTTGCCTACTTCTGCGCGGGCCGCGCCAAGCGGATGCGCTCACTCGCCGACGCCGAGCGGATACTCGGCGGCGCGCATGCAGCGTCTGGTGATGATGGGTCGAGCGGTGATTCGAGCGACTCGTTGCTCGAGTCCGAGCTCGCGCTCCTCGCTACCGAAGAGAAAGCGCTGCGCGAGCGGGCGCGCGAGATCAGGGCCCGCTCGGGTGGTAATCGCGAGCCGAGTACTCTCGAGCGCTCGCCCGCGCCCGTGACGGAGGAGCGGCACCAGGAGACGGTCGCGTCGCAACAGGTGATCGAGGCTACACCGGTATCCGAGGCTACACCGGTATCCGAGGCTACACCGGCGCCCGAAGCTGCTCCGCCGTCCATGATCGTACCAGTATCGGAGATTGCACCGGCGTCCGAAGTCGCACCCGTATCCTACGTGGCACCGGTGGTAGTACGTATTAGCGATGCTGCACCGGTCTACGAAGCCGAGCCGGCGGGGCATGCTGCGCCGGTATCGGAGCGTGAACCGGAGCAGGTGATCGCCGAGTCGGAGCCGGAGCCGCAGACGAGCTACGCGGCGGACGATGTCGCCTGGAGCGCGCACGGCGACGTGGCCGCGGCGCACGCGGTCGAGGTAACGAGCTCGCACGAAGTGGAGCCGGAGCCGGTCGAGGCGGAGGAGGCAGGGGAGAGCGAGTGCGCGTCGTCGCTAGAGTATATTCCGGCCGTCATCGATCCCGAGCAGGAGGCAGAGCGGCTCGCGAGCGTGGAGGAGAAGCCTCGTTCGTTCGCCGAGGCGTTCCCGCCGTTCCTGCAGTGGCGGGGCGCACGCTGGCTCCTGGGAATCGCGTCGCTCGCGCTGCTGGGAGCGGGCGGTGCCGGTTTCGCCCTGGGTCGCGGCGCTGGCGGTTCGCAAGCGGAACCGCTCGCGACGCTGCAGCAGTCGTCGCGCGGCGTGATCGAGGAGCCGCAGGCAGGCTCGCTACAGCCAACCGGCTCCGTGGACCCGGCCGCGCAGCAGGCCGCGCCGCCGCCCGCGACGCACCGGCGCTCCACGCCGCGCATCCCGGACTGGGACCAGAGCACGTCGAGATCGCGGCGCAGCGCCCGCATCCCGTCGCGGTCGCAGGCGCGCCGCATCACGCGTACGATGGAACGGCTGGGCAACAAGGTAATGGCGGGCGTGGATGTGAAACTGGATTCGCTGGGCAGCAAGGTCGAGCTCCCGCCGCCGAACTTCGACAAACCCTGAGCTCCACCGCAAGCCGAGGAGGTTCATCGGAATGCGCATCTTCATCACCGGGGCCGCGAGCCCGCTGGGCCAGTCGCTGACCCGGCTCCTCATCAGCGAAGGACACGAGGTGGCCGGCCAGATCCGCCGCAGCGCGGGGATAGCCGTGCTGCGCGAGCTCGGCGCGGAGCCGGTGATCGAGGACCTCCTCCGTCCGTCGTCGCTGATCGGCGCGATGGAGGGGTGCGACCTGGTCTTCCACCTCGCGCACTTCTTCGACTTCTGGGCGGCCGATTCGAGCACGTACCTGAGCGTCAACATCCGTGGCACCGAGGCGGTGATGACCTCCGCGCTGGTGGCCGACGTGCGCCGCGTTCTCTTCTGCTCCTCCGCCCTCGCCGCCGCCGATGCTCCGACCGCCGTGACGAACGCCTCTCGTCCGTCTGGCGCGAGCGGAAACCGCAACCGCAACGGTCGTCGCCCGCGTCCGGCCAATACGGCCTTTGCCCGCTCGATGCAGACCGCCGAGGAGATCGCCCTCCGCTACATCGCGAAGGGCATGGAAGTGGTAGTGGCCCGGCCATCCATAGTGCTCGCCCCCAACGACCCCGGCTGGGCTGGCCGCCTCGTTGCCGAGCGCCTCGCCGGACGCCGCCGCTTCGCCTCCCGCGCCCCCATCGGCTGGATCTGGGTCGATGACGCCGCACGCGCCCTGGCGCAGACCGCGGAGCGCGGTGAGTGCGGCGAGAGCTACACCTTCAGCGGCAACGCCACCTCGCAGCGCACGCTCCTCTCCACCGTATCACGCCTGGCCGGCACCTCGGCCACGCGCCCCCTCCCTCTCCCCCGCGCCGCCGCGATGGCCATGGCCGCCGTGGGCACCCCCCTCGCCCGCATCGAGCGCCGCCGCCCCCTCCTCCCCCTCGACGAAGCCCGCTTCATCTCCGAGGGCCTCCACGTGGACGGCGCCCCAGCCGCCTCCCTCCTCGGCTGCGACTACACGCCGCTGGATGAATATCTGCCGGTCGTAGTGCGGAGCTACGCGGCGTGATCTGAAAGAAAGCAGAAAGCAGAAAGCAGAAAGCAGAAAGCAGAAAGCAGAAAGCAGAAAGCAGAAAGCAGGAACTGCAAGGAAGCAGGAAGCAGGAAGCTGGTAGCAGGTGGCAGGTAACGGCACACCAAGAAGCCGTCATCCCCGCGAAAGCGGGGACCCATGTTCGGTCTGGCTAACATGGGTCCCCGCTTCCGCGGGGATGACGGTGGATGCGTCCCCGCTTTCGCGGGGATGACGGTGGATGCGTCCCCGCTTTCGCGGGGATGACGGTGGATGCGTCCCCGCTTCCGCGGGGATGACGGTGGATGCGTTCCAGCTTTCGCGGGGATGACGGCTTTTTACGTACAGCCCTCACCCCCGAGGTAGTTCACTGCTTTCTGCTTTCTGCTTTCCGCTTTCTTTCTACGGGTCCCTCCCCTCCAACATCTCCTCGAATTCGCTCGCGAAGACGGCGGTGTCGCTGCCGCCGCTCACGCGCTGGACGCGGAGGGTGCGCTGCTGGCTCTTGCCGTTGGCGGTGAGGGTGACGAGGTAGTCGCCGCTCTCCACCATCGGAGCGCGGTTTCTGCCGCCGAAGCCGCCCTGGATGGCGCCGCTGCTGCGCAGCGCATCGAAGACTTCGCCGAGCACCTCGCGATCGATCGGCGCCTCGGCACCCGGCTGACCACCGCGAGCGCCAGCCTTCGTCGTATCTGCAGCGGTAGTGTCGGTGTTCGCCGCGACGTTGGCGGTGTCGGTCTGAGCACTGCGGCGGCCGCCCCTCGAGCCACGCTCGCCAGGCTTGCGCGGCGCCGGGCTCTCGGCGGGACGCTCCTCGAAGGCGCCCGGAGCTCCGCTGCCGCCACCTCCGCGGCGGAAGAGCGCAAAGAGGCTCTCACCGCTCGTCAGCGACTTGTGGATCCGGTCGAGCGTCGCCTTCGGGGCCAGCCCGGCGGTCGCGAGTGAATCGAAGACGTGGGTCATCTTGCGGTCGGCGATGATGCTGTCGCGCACACCGGCCGGCGTGAGCGGCTTCGCCGGCTCGGGCTTCCCGCGCAGGTTCCAGGTCACGTGGTGCAGACCAGCCGTGCCCTGGCCGTTGAGCGTGGTGACGGTGTCGCCGCTCACGTCGGTGATGACCACCTTCACGGTGTCGCCCTTCTTACCGCTGGCGAGGCGGTAGGAGATCACCGCGCCCTCGCCCGGCGTTTCCGCCTCGAACCAGTGCTGCCCCGGATCCAGGTCCGCGCCCGGCGCCTCGCCGAACTCGTACGCCGTGGCGGGCTGGAAGAGCCAGCTGTTCGACGCGAGCACGCTGTCGACCATCTGCTCCAGCGGAGCGATGTTCACGATCATGATGCTGTGACCGTGTGTGGCCGCGATCAGCTCGTGGTCGCGCGGGTGGATCTTGAGGTCGTGCACCGGCACCGTGGGCATCCCGGTCATGAACTTCTGCCAGTGCGCGCCACGGTCGAGCGAGACGTACGCGCCAACGTCGGTCCCCACGAAGAGGAGGTCGCGGTTGACCGGATCCTCGCGGATCACGTGCAGGAAGTCGGGACCGCCGGTGGGGAGATTGTTGACGATCGACCTGAACGACTTGCCGTAGTCGGTGGTCACGTAGAGGTACGGCTCGAAGTCGTTCACCCGGTGGTTGTCGAATGCCACGTAGAAGGTGGTCGAGTCGAAGTGCGAGGGCTCGATGCGCACCACGTACGCGTTCTCCGGAAGTCCGGGGAAGCGGCCGGTGAGATTCTCCCAGGTAGCGCCGTCGTTGCGGGTGAGCCAGACGTTGCCGTCGTCGGTGCCGGCGTAGAGGAGTCCCGGCCGCATGTACGACTCGGCGAGCGTGGTGATCGTGCCGTACGTCTCGGCGCCGGTGGCGTCGTTGGTGATGCCGCCGGTGGTCTTGATGCTCACGCGGATCTTCGCCGTGTCCCGGTCGGAGAGATCCGGCGAGATCGGATAGACGTAGTCGCCGCGGTTGGTGGACTTGAGTACGCGGTTCCCGCCGATGTAGAGCGTGGTCGGCGAGTGCGGCGAGATGAAGTACGGTGTGTTCCAGTTGAAGCGGAGGTCGAGCGCCGCCGAATCCGCCCTCTGCTCGGCGCGGAGCTGTTCGATGCGCTTCTGGACCGGCTTGGGGGCCGGCTTGGTGGTGTCGCCGCGCTCGATGAGGATGGAGTCCTCGTACTGCAGGTAGATCGGCCGCCAGCTCGGCTTCACGATGTTATCGCGCTCGCCGGTGGCGAAGTTGGTGCGGCCGATGTTGCCGCCCTGCGACTCGGCGTAGATGATGTTCGGGTCGGTGGGATCCTGCGCGGTGTAGAAGCCGTCGCCGCCGCCCACGGTGAACCAGTCGGCGTTGGTGATCGGCCCATCCTGCTTGCGGCTCGGCCCGCACCAGCTCCCGTTGTCCTGCAGACCGCCGCAAACGCGGTACGGGACGGCCATGTCGTAGCTCACCTCGTAGAACTGGCCGATCGGGATGACGTTGAGGAAGTCGTAGTTGCCACCCCTGTCCCACGTCTGCGAGACGCCGCCGTCATCGCCTACAACGAAGTGCGCGCCGTCGTTCGGGTCGATCCACATGGCGTGGTGATCCACGTGGATGCCGATCGTGGCGTTGCGCACCGTGCGGCCGCCGTCGGTCGAGAAGTTCACCGGCGTGGACGACCAGTAGACGCGGTTCGGATCCTTGGGGTCCACGCGCACCTGCGAGTAGTAGAAGGGACGGACGTCGTTGTCGTTCATCCACTTCCACGTCTTGCCGGCGTCCTCGGAACGATAGAGGCCGCTGAGGAGTCGGTTGTGCTGTGCTTCCTTAGCCTTCCCCGAATCCGCGAGCGGGAGGGGGAAGGGCGCCTTCGCGCCGCGGACCGAGTCGGCCTCTACGAGCGCGTAGACGACGTCGGGGTTGCTCGGCGAGATGGCGATCCCGATGCGGCCGAGCGCGGTGGAGGGGAAGCCGCCGCCCTGGACCTTCGTCCAGGTGGCGCCGGCGTCGGTGGTCTTCCAGAGCGCGCTGCCGGGGCCGCCGCTCTTGAAGAACCAGGGCCCGCGCACGCGCTCCCAGCTCGAGGCGTAGAGCGTGTTCGGGTCCCTGGGGTCCATGGCGACGTCGATGAAGCCGGCCTTGTCGCTGATGAACTTGATGAGCTTCCACGTCTTCCCGCCGTCGGTGGTCTTGTAGAGACCGCGCTCCGGGTTCGAGCCCCAGAGGTGTCCGAGAGCGGCGACGTAGACGATGTCGGGGTTGGTGGGGTGGACTACGATGCGTCCGATCTGCTGCGTCTTCTCGAGCCCCATGAGCTTCCAGTGCAGCCCGCCGTCGGTGCTCTTGTAGATCCCGCCGCCAGGCGAGATCGAGTTGCGCGAGTTCTGCTCGCCGGTGCCGGCCCAGACGATGTTCGTGTCGGAGGGCGCTATGGCGAGCGCGCCCATCGAGACCACGCGCTCGTGCTCGAAGACCGGTCGGAAGGTGGTGCCGGCGTTGGTGGTCTTCCAGATCCCGCCGCCCGCGGCGGCCACGAAGAAGGTTCTGGAAGGGCTGGGGATGCCCGCGATGTCCGCGACGCGCCCGCCCATGTTGGCCGGGCCGATCTCGCGCCACCGCAAGCCCGCCAGCGTGGCGGAGTCCAGCTTCGCTGGCGCCTCCTGCCTGCTCGCCTGCTGCGCGGGAAGCGGTTGAGCGACGGTCGCGATCGTGGCCACGAGTGAGAACGCGAGTGGCAGTTGTCGCATGAGATGGAGGAGTTGTGAGGAGTGAGCCGAGTGCATGGATGACTTACGGGTCCATGCCGTCCCCTGTACGCGCCGATACTACGGAGTGCTGAGGGGAACGACAAGGGTTCAGGAGGCAGGGTTCAGGGTTCAGGTACTACCTCGAGGTGCAGATCTATCCTCCGAGGCAGTCACTGAACCCTGAACCCTGTGGTTGCTGAACCCTTGTAGTTCCCACCATCATCCCCCCACTTCCAACGGGGGAGCTATATGCGCGACGGGGCGCGGATGGTCGCGGGGGTCGTGGCAATCGTCATCATCAGCGGGTGTGTGAGGACGGGGGCGGTGGGGAGGTATGCGAGGGCGGCGGGGGAGACGGCAGGGGAGTTTCCGGCGCTGGCTGATGAAATGAGGGCGAGTTGTGTGCGGCTGGAGGAGTACAGGGAGGAGAGGGAGGGGAAGGGGTGGTTTGGGAGGGAGGATCTGGAGGGGCGGTGCGCGGAGCGGGGGAAGGCGGTGAGGAGGGCGGTGGCGGTGGAGAGGGTGCTGGCGAGCTACTTCGCGGCGCTGGGGGCGCTGGCGGATGGCAAGGTCGTGAAGTACGACGGACAGATCGACGACCTCGCGGATGCGCTCGAGGACGATGCGAAGCTCGACAGGAAGAAGGTGAAGGCGGTGAGCGATCTGGCGGCGTTCGCTGCGTCGGTGGCTACGGATGGATACAGGCACCTGAAGCTCGCGCAGGTGATCGAACAGGAGAACGGCAACGTGGGCACGGTCATCGATGCGCTCACGGAGATCGTGGGGACCGACTACGCGAACATCCTCGAGCTGGAGGCGACGGGGATGGACGCGTTCTACAGGTCGGCACTCACGGAGGGAGCGGAGCGCGAGCCGTTGGCTGCGATCCTGGTGCGCGATGCGCGCGACGAGCGAGCGGCAGCGCTCCGCGAGAAGCGCGAAGCACTCACGAAGTACGTGAGAGCGCTCGGCACCATGAAAGCAGGCCACCAGCGCCTCTACGATTCACGCAACGACCTGCACGCGAAGGCGCTCGCGGGAGAGCTCGCCGACTACGCCACGCAGCTCGAGAAGATGATCCCCGCGCTGCGCGAAGCCTTCTGACCTGGTCTGCCGGCGTGCGCCGTCATCCATACATCCACCGCTGTCCACGACTTCCACTCGCAACCGGAGACCGGAAACCATGCCCAGGCTGGCAGCAGCCGACGCACGCGCGATAGCGCGCGACTACCACGACATCGCGCTCTCGCTCGGCGCGCATCGCTTCGAGAACTGGGAGCGGCTCTCGAGCGCCAGACGCGCGGAGCTCGAGCGGCTGCAGTGGACGCTGCTCACCTATTCATCCGACATGACGACGCGCGCGATAGATCTGCAGGTGGATGACCTCGACGCGGCGTTGGCGGGATTGAAGAAGGCGGTGAAGACGTTGAAGCGCGCGGTCAAGCACGCGAGCGACGTTCGCGGAGCGATCTCCGCCGCGGCGCGGGCGGTAACGCTCGGCGCGGCGATCGTCACCGGAAATGCGGCGGCGCTGGCGGCGGCGGTGGGTGGGAGCTGAGCGCAGCTACCTGCACGAGCTCGTGAGCAGCGGCTGCGTTGCGGTGGTGCGGTCGGTGAGCGAATCCACACCGGCCATGCGCATCGGGCCAACCAGCTGCGTGAGCTCCTTGCGGGCGGCGACGATCTTCGCGCGATCGCCCAGCGCGCTCTCGTAGAGCAGAGCGGCGCGCGCGCACAGTACGGTGGGGTCGCTCGCGCCGCGCGCGGCGAGAATCGCGCCGTCGAGCGTGTCGAGTCGCGCGGCGAGGTTCCCGCGCAGCTCGGCGATCTGCGCGAGCGCCAGCCATGCACGCGAGCGCTCCTCCGGCGTGAAGCCGCCCGTCCTGGAGCCCGCGGTGCCGGCACCGCGGGCGGCGTTCTCCGCCACGCCCGCAGGCGCGGCCACATCACCGCTCGACTCCGAGGCGAATCTCGTCGAGCGCGAGGACGCATCGCCGCGCGCCATGAAGAATGAAACCAGGAGCACCGCCGCCATACCGATGGCGCCCTTCACGAGCGGGCTCGAGCCGACCCGCCGCTCGGTCTGCTCGGATTGCAAGAATGGCGACGACTCGGGGCGAGGACCTTCACGTTGCCCGAGCGTCGTCCATTCGGGCGCGGGGCCCTCGCGCAGCGGTTGCGCATCGCGGCGCGGCTCGACGGGGCGTCGCGGCACCGCGCGCGGAGGGTGCTCGCCGAGTGCGCCAGCGAATAGCCCCGGCCGTCGTACTCGCTCGGCGCGCTCGTGCTTCCGCGGCGCGGGCTTAGGAGCGGGCGGCGACGCGTCGCGGAACTTCTCCACCGGCAGCGGCACCACTTCCGACTCCGAGCTGTAGTTGCTCCACTCGATGCTCGTACGCCTGGGGCCGTGGCCCCTGGCGTGCTTGCGTGGGATGAGCTCCATGAAGGGGATGGAGAAGGCCCGTCCCTCGGTGGGCTCCACACGGACGAACGCGCCGCTCCCCTCTCCATCGGAGCCATCGCGCAGGAGAGCGACCTCCAACGGCTCGGGGAAGAGCGAGCGGTGGATGCCTGCGTGAGTGGCTGGGATCTTCTGCGATAGTGCGACGTCGAAGCAGTACCAGCCCACCACCGTACGGCCGGCCCGCTCCGCGCTGGCGATGGCTATCGAGAGATCGGCCGCCAGCGATGCCGCGGGATCTCCGTCGCGGTTCACCCGCACGCCGCGCTCGATCCCTTCCACCAGAAGATAGAACACACCGGACGTCGGGTCCTTATAGGGCGCGCCGCAGAGTACGCCGCAGGTGCTGCCATACACCTCGGACGATGCGTGTGCCTCCACCTGAAGGAGCGCCTCCTGCATCACCACCAGCGGCAGCGCGCGCGTGCTGGTCATGACTTCCGCGAGCAGGTAGTAGGCGTCGTGCAGTGGTAGCCACTTCACCGTCCGATCGAGCGGAAGTGCCCGCCGCTTGGCCGCCTGACCGGTGTTTGGAGCCATGCCGGTTATCTCCTGGCGAATCGACCATGGGGGGGAGCGGCAATATACGGGATTTCGACCAGCGCATCTACACCACGGCGCACGTTTGTGCATGAGTGCGGCAGCCGACATATTGCGACATGCGCACGAGGACGAGGTGTAGATGGAGTTGAGCACGCTGCTGAATCGGGAGTTTCTCGGAAACACGCTTCTCTCATGGCTCATCGCCGCAGCCGTGTTCGTCGCGGTGTTCGCGGCGCTCAAGATTCTGCGGCGAATTCTGCTCGGTCGCTTCACCCGCCTGGCTGAGCGGACGACAACCGGTATCGACGATCTCGTAGCCGATCTTTTCCGTCATACTCACGGCTGGTTCGTCCTGCTCGTAGCGCTCGGCGCGGCCTCGGCGCCGCTCACGATCCCGCCGAACATGCAGCGCTACATCCGGATGCTGCTCGGCGCCGGCGTGATCGTTCAGTTGATGATCTGGGGGAACACGGCGATCAACGGCTGGATGAAGCGGCAGAGCGCGCTGCGGGAAGGCGCTCTGGGCACGCTCACCGCCATTGCCTTCATGGCGCGCCTCGCCCTCTGGGCGGTGCTGCTCATCCTCCTGCTCGACAACTTCGGGCTCAAGGTCACCACGCTCCTGGGCGCTCTCGGTGTGGTCGGCATCGCCGGCGCGCTCGCGGCCCAGTCGGTGCTGGGCGATCTCTTCGCGGCGATCTCGATCTTTCTGGACAAGCCCTTCGAGGTGGGCGACTTCATTGTATTCGACGGTCTCTCCGGAAGCGTGCGCGGAGTCGGACTGCGATCGACTCGCATCAACGCCATCGGTGGAGAGCAGATCATCGTCTCCAACTCCGACCTGCTGAAGAGCCGGATCAGCAACTACAAGCGCATGGCGGAGCGCCGCGTGGCGTTCCAGATAGGCGTGGTGTACGGGCTCCCGCGCGACGTGGTCGCCGAAATCCCGGCGCTGATCCGATCGGCCGTGGAGGACCAGGAGCAGGTGCGCTTCGACCGCTCGCACTTCAAGGGCTACGGTGCTTCCTCGCTCGACTTCGAGACCGTGTACTACGTGCTCAGCCCCGACTACACGCTGTACATGGACATCCAACAGGCGATCAACCTCGGGATCCTGCGTCGCTTCGAGGAGAAGAACATCGGCTTCGCCTTCCCGACGCGGACGGTGATCGTCGAGCAGACCGCGGTGGCTGATCGTTCGTCAGGCGCGACGAAGGACGGGATCGGCGATGCGCAGCGCGAGCGCGCCGCGCCGATTCAGTAGCGCGCCCGCAGCCCCACCAGAAACTGGCCGTCGTTGTTGCTCCGCGCCCCACGCCTGCGCGCCTCGCTGTCATAGGTGTCGTGCAGGCTGCTGGTGAAGCCGAGCGTCTTGTTCAGATCGAAGGTGAGCGTGCTGGTGGACGTGATGGTGAAGTGCTGCATGTCCTTCACACTCGGCTGATAGAACGTCTCGTGGGTGAAGCGTATGCGGTCGTCCAGCTTGTGGCTCCCCTTCAGGCGAAACGACCACCTGAGCCGCGATGCGGCAAGGTCGGGATTCGAGTTGCCATCCATCACCTTCGTCCGCTCCCAGAGGACGGCGAGACTCGTGCTGAGCTTCGTGTCCTCGGTCTGGATGTAGGTGAGCTTCCCGCCGAAGCCGGCGGAGTAGCGGCGCGCGATGCGCTGCTGGAGGCTCGACTCCGCGCTGCCGAGGAAGAATGGGGAGATGGGCGAGAAGGGAGCGAGGTCCACGCCCGTGGAAGCGAGCCACGCGCGCCTGCTCACGGTGCTCCCGCCCGAGTCTTCCGCCGTCTCGGCGTAATCGGCGCGCAGCTCGCCGCGCACTTCGATCGTGCTGTCGCCGTAGGTGAGTCGAGTGGAACCGGCCACCACCCACTGCTCGGTGTTGCCGAAGAACAGACTCGCATTCGCCTCCGTGCTTCCGTTCCAGCCGATTTCCTGGGCCGGGAGTCGAGTGGGGAGCAGGAGGGACGTGACGAAGATGCCAGTGCCGATGGCGCGGGCGATTGACGCTGCCAGCTTCACTTCCTGGAATGTTGGGGGGTGTAGACGGAGGGCCGGTGGAGCTACGCGGCACAGCGCATATTAAACGGTGAATCCGAGGCGATCCATACGTGTCGCGAAATCTTCGGTGTTGCGCGCGAGAGTCGCGGCGCGCCGGTGCTTCGTAGCGGCAGGTAAACCCCCGGCAGCTACACTCGAATGGGTTCGCGCGGTACTATCCGCCGTGCGACGGAGTCTGACCCCATTGCACTGGATGGATTCGCGCAGCACGATCCGCCTGGCGCACCGCCATCACACGAACAGCTGGAGGTCCAGCCGAATGCAATTCACGACACGCCGGTCTCGAGTCGTCCGCACGCTCTCCTCCTTCGGCGCCGTTGCGGCGCTCTCCGTGGCCGCGGCATCCGCGGCGCCCGCGCAGAAGGGGCTCTCGTCGACGGAACGGAAGATCCGCAGCTCGGTGGAGCAGCACCGCGAGGCGCAGGTGGACTTCCTCGAGCGCGTGGTGAACATCAACAGCGGTACGCTGAACGTGGAGGGTGTGCGGAAGGTGGGCGACGTATTTCGCGCCGCGCTCGACTCGCTCGGCTTCGAGACGCGCTGGGCCGCCATGCCCGAGTCGATGCATCGCGCCGGTCACCTCATCGCGGAGCACAATGGGAAGCCGGGCGGGAAGCGGATCCTCCTGATAGGCCACTTCGACACCGTCTTCGAGGGGGAAGGGCAGCACTTCGTGCGGCTCGACAGCATGGCGCGCGGCGCCGGCTCCGCCGACATGAAGGGCGGCGACGTGATCATCCTCTACGCGCTGCAGGCGCTGCGCGACGCAGGCGCGTTGAAGGATGCGAACATCATCGTGGTCTATTCGGGAGACGAGGAGCGCGCTGGCTCGCCGCTCGACATCGCCCGGCGCGATCTGATAGAGGCGGCGAAGCGGAGCGACGTGGCGCTCGCGTTCGAGGGCGGTGAGCGCGGGATCGCGACCGTCGCGCGCCGTGGCGACAGCCGCTGGACGCTCCGCGTGACCGGGCGGCAGGCCCACTCCTCGGGGATCTTCAAGGAGGGTGTGGGCGACGGCGCGATCTACGAGGCATCGCGCATCCTGGACGGCTTCCGCGAGGCGCTCTCCAGCGAGAAGAATCTCAGCTTCAACCCGGGCGTGTTCGTGGGCGGCACCGATGTGACCTATGACACCAATCGCGTCGCGGGTACGGCCGCTGGTAAGCTCAACATCATCGCGCGCTCCGCGGTGGTGCAGGGCGACCTCCGCTTCCTCTCCGAGGAGCAGAAGGACCACGCGCGTGCGAAGATGCGGGAGATCGTCTCGCAGCACCTTCCGCAGACCTCCGCCGAGATCACCTTCGAGGATGAGTATCCCGCGATGCCGCCTACCGACGGGAATCGCGCGGTCCTCGCCGAGTACGATTCGGTGAGCCGCGCGCTGGGTTACGGCCCCGTGCGTGCCCTCGACCCCGGCCAGCGCGGCGCCGGCGATGTCTCCTTCGTCGCCCCCTACGTGGACGCGATCGACGGCCTAGGCGCCGACGGCACCGGCTCCCACACGCCGCGTGAGGAGGTGAACCTGAACTCGCTCCCAATGCAGACCGAGCGAGCCGCGGTGCTCATCTATCGGCTCACGCAGGGGAAGTAGGGGGCGGCTGGTCGGGTTCATCTCGGCGTCTGAGTCCCTCTCGGTGAGAATCGCGGAGAGCGCGGAGGACCGCGGAGAGCGCGGAGAACGGCCGTAGGGCCGGGATCTCGAAGTAACTCTCCATTCCGACTTCATCGACCGCCTCCGAGCTCCTCGAAACTACGCAACAGGGAGAACGGCAAGAGGACGACAAGGAGAGAAGGAGAACTGCCCTTCCTGCTGGCCTCCTCGCTCACTGGCTGGATCACTGAGGGGGATAGTCAGCTGAGTTTTTGGGGGACTGCTCTTGGCTCGGAGTCCTGCCCGCTCGGGCAGAACCAGAGTGGAGGGAGCGGTTCCCCTTCTTTCTTTTCTGCTCGTAGCGGCTGGTAGCCCGACTCCTTGTGCAGTTCCCCTCCGCGTTCTCCGCGGTCCTCCGCGCTCTCCGCGTCCCTTACCGAGAGGAGCCTTCCCTACTTTGGGGAACCCCGCTTCCCCGCCGAGGATTAACAGTGTGAGCCCGGATGAAACCTCGATCCTTCGGCTCACGTCGGGGTATATGGAGACGAAGGGGCAGGCGGCCGCGCGTCCGAACATGGTCGGATCGAACGTGGCACGACTCCCCCGTAACCAGGAGGCACATGCCGCGTTATCAGTTCTCGATCAGCAGCCCGACCGAGCGCGTGCGCCTGGCCGGAGCTATCACCAGCGAGACCTTCTCGCAGGCGCTGGAGGCGATCGCCGATCAGGCCGACGCCGGTGAGGGCGACACTCTCGAGATCGGAGTGAAGGGCTTCCCGCCCGCCCGCTTCGAGCTCACCGAGTCCGCCGAAGACGGAACTATTGGTTGGAGACCCGCGGGGCTGTTGGCGGCGTAACGACAGGGTTCAGGAGGCAGGGTTCAGGGTTCAGGTATTACCTCGTGTCGGGATCTCTACCCCGAGGTGGTACCTGAACCCTGAACCCTGTCGTTTCTGAGCCCTTCAGCTCACCTCTCTCCCTCGAACACCACATCCACAGGAATCCCCCTCGTCTTCAGCTTCGCCAGATCCTGGCTCAGGGTGGGGGAGACCTTGCCGTAGTCGTCGTAGAACTTGCCGACGCCGTCGTAGTCGCCGTCGCCCTGGAGGCGGAGGATCTTCTCGGCGAGGGAGTTGATGCCGTCGCGGAACTTCTCGGGGTCTACGCTGTAGCGGCCCGTCGCGTCGTCGCGGGTGAAGGCGCCGCTCTGCGCGAGGTAGTTGAACGACGCGATGTTGGCGCGGCCGTGCGCGTCGGCGGCACCGAAGCGCACCGACCGGAAGAGACTCGCGAGGAAAGTGACGTAGTTGTGGCTCACGTCCTCGTCGTCCAGGTTGCCGCCGTCGGCGAGCGCCTGCACCATGTGCAGCCCGAGGATGTCGGCCTTCTCCTCCTCGAGCGCGCTCGCGCGCTCCTTAAGCGCGGTGCGCACGGTTCCCTTTCCGTTGATCGTGTTCTTGATCCCCAGCCCGTGCGCCACCTCGTGGAACATCGTGTTCTCGAAGAAGGCGTTGAAGTCTATCTGCTTCAACTGCGATGAATCGACGAGCACCTGCGCGATCGGAACGAGGATCTTGTCGAACTTGGCGCGCATCACGTTCTCGAGCTGCAGCCGGCGCGTCCCCTTCTGCAGCTGCACCTGCTCGTCGTTGGGGAGGTTGATGGCGATCGTCTTCGCGCCCGCGTTGGCCTGCCCGGCGTAGAAGACGGCGTTGTAGGCGTTGAGGTCCGAGTCGGTACCCGGCTTCTCCTGCTTGTACTCGTCGGGCACCGGGAGCCCCTTCTGGAGCGCGGGCAGGAATGCAGCGTACCTCGAGAGTCGCTCGCTCCACTCCTTGTCCTTGATCAGCACGTACGCTTCGTGCGCGCTCTTGTAGCCGAAGAGCTGGTCCTCGTACGTCTCGATCGGACCGATCACCACGTCTATGGTGTTGTCCTTCATGTCGAGCCAGGCGAGGTCGCTCGCCCGGTATTCATCGGTGAGCAGCGCCTTCGCGCGCGCTTCGAGGTAGCGGCGCAGGCCGGGCTGCTCGGCGAGCTTCGCCGCCTCGCGCAGCTTGTCGGCGGCAATCTTCGTCTGCTCGGCGAAGGCCACGTGGTAGGGGATGGCTGCGAGCGCACCCGACGAGTCGCGGCGCACGATGGTATAGAGACTTCTGAGCGAGTCGCCGTGCGCTTTCGAGGTGGCAGCGGCGGAATCGAAGGCGGCTCTGGTGATGTCGTGCGGGTACAAGTTCGCGCCGAGCGGCTTGGCATCCACGCCGGCGATGAAGGGCTCGTTCCCCGCGAGCCGGTCCCAGGGACCGTAGTTGATCTCCACCAGACGGCGCGTATCGCTGTCAGGGAGCGACTCCATGAGCGAGTCACGATTCCCGTACGCCTCGCGCCAGTAGATCGCATCCATGGCGCGCGCGGCGTCTATGAGTATCGGGATCATCGCTCGCTCCTTCGCCGTGAGCGAGCTCGTATCGGCCGTGAGCTTCACGGTCGTGTACTTCGCGAGCCGTTGCTGGACCGTCGGCGTGCTCGCGGCCGTGCTGTCTGGACTGTCGTCAGGCATTGCGCCCTTGCACGCTGCAACGAAGAGGAGGGCCGTGATGGCGAGGCACTGTCTGGTGGAGCTCATGGTCATCTCGTGAATTCGACGTAGACTGCTCGATCGGTCTCGCGAGCGATCGTGGCAGCCCGGTTCATGGCCTCCGTGCGAGCGGTGGGGTCGGCACTCTGGCCCACCGTCAGCAGCGAGGCGCTCGTGGATGCATCACTCGTCTTCACCGAGCCGGGCGCGGCGCAGGTGACGTCGATCTGGATCGGCGTGTAGATCCCGAAGGTCAGCGCCCCTACCAGCGAGTTGAGGAAGCTGTGCTGCGTCTCCACCTTCGCCACGCCGTTCGGGCACTTGGCGGCGGCTTCCACGATCGGCGGCGGTACGAGTCCGTACACGAAGCTGTTTGCCCACGGAATACTGATACTGTCTGCCGACACCGGGCGACCCGTGTTGATGGTGGCGTGATAACAGCCCGTTCCGCCGACGCAGATAGTTCCGATGAGTGCCGCTATTCTGAGGCGCATGGCGTCCTCCGTGGAATAGGTTTGGCTGCTGGGCCTTCGCCGCCCAATATACGACCAGCCGTGGGGGCAGGAAGACTCGTGGGGCACCTGCCATGCGCCGGAGCGTGTCCGAACGTTGAGCTCGCGTTCGCGTCCATTCGGCTCCGTGCAGCCGGCGCGGCCCACGGATTGCCTCATGAGCAGGTATGACGCCGCGCGGCGGAAGTAGCTCGAATCCGGCCGACGAAGTGTCGGCTGCGAGCCCGCCCCCCGAGAAGAGAGCGGAGGAGAGCGAGAGCGTGGCGTACGAGCGCGTGGTGCTGCCGAGCGCCCGCGGCCCGGTGGAAACTCGCTTCTACTGTCGCCCCGATCTCGATTGCGGCGCGATCTACGTGGGCGGCGTCGGCGGCGGCTTCGATACCCCGGCGCGCGACCTGTACCCGGCGCTCTGCATGGGACTCATGCCGAGCCGCGTCTGCGGCCTCCGCATCGCCTACCGGAATCCGCACGACCTCTCCGACTGCGTGTCGGACGTGCTCGCGGGCCTGCGCTTCCTCCACGACCGCGGCATACACGACACCGTGCTCGTGGGTCACTCCTTCGGCGGTGCGGTCGTGGCGCGCGCGGCGGCGAGCTCGAACAGACACTCGTCGTTCGTCCGCGCCGTGGTTCTCCTCGCGACCCAGGCACACGGCGTGGAAGCAGTGGCCGACCTCGCCCCCGTGACCGGCTCGCTGATGATCCACGGCACCGCCGACACCGTTCTCCCTCCGAGCTGCTCCGAGTACGCCTACCGCCTCGCGCACGAGCCCAAGAAGCTCACTCTCTTCGACGCCGGCCACTCCCTCGACGAAGTCGCGAGCGAAGTGCGCAAGGAAGTCCGCGACTGGATCCTGACGAGGATAAGGCCGAGTTGGGGATGGAGCTGAAGGGAAAAGAAAGCAGAGAGCAGAGAGCAGAAAGCAGTGAACGGCTCGTACTGCGACGTCATCCCCGCGAAAGCGGGGACCCATGTTAGCCAGACTGAACTTGGGTCCCCGCTTTCGCGGGGATGACGGCTTTAGGTCGCGGGGATGACGGCTTCTGGTTCCTTACAGCCCTCACCCCCTAGGCAGTTCACTGCTTTCTGCTTTCTGCCCTCTGCTTTCTACTTTCTCACTTCCCCTCTCATCAACGCTGCCCCTCCCTCCCACCCTCGACCCGTGCAAGGGGGCGCTCGCGGGCGATGAAATCGGCGATGCGGGCGACGTGGGTGTAGGTGTAACTGAAGATCGGTTCCAGCGGGTCCATCATGTTCATGCTCCGGAAGCGGGCCATCACTCGCACCATCCTTCCTACCGGGACGCCGCCGGGTTCGTGGACGTAGCCGGGGAGGGCCGTGGCCACGGCACGAAGCACGAAGGAGACGACGAACAGGATGTAGTAAGGGACGAGCGTGTGGGCGCCGAACAATTTCACGCTCGCCAGGATCACGCCGCCTACGATCGGGCCCGCTGCTTCCGCGACGCCGGAGACGGCGCCGAGCGAAGCGATGTACGACGGTCGTCGCTCGGTGGGCGCGAGCTTGAGCACGAGATTGTTCATGTTCGCGTGATACGCGGCCCAGCCGAAGCCGGAGAGGAGCTGGACGACGATGATCGGCCAGATGCGGTCGGGTGTGACGGCGAGCCATACCAGCATGGTCGACGTGACCAGGTAGGTTCCCGCCCGCAGCGCCGTCTTGCTCCCGAAGTGATCGCCGAGCCGTCCCCAGTACGACTGGGCCAGCGACATGATGATGTTGGTGAGAACCGAGAAGGCGGTGACCACCACGAACGGGAGCGCCAGCTCGCGCAGCATGAGCACGGTGATGAACGGACCGACGAGGCCGATGGAGAAGTGCCACACGGCGATGAAAGTCAGGAGCCAGCGGAAGTTGCGATCGCGCGCGGGTACCGTGAGCGACTTCGTCACCGGCTCGCTTACCAGGCGTGATTGCGTACGGCGTGGCGTCGGAACGCGGCGCAGGAAGAGCAGACCTGAGAGCCCGACGACGGACGCCGTCACGAAGAGGAGCGAGAATCCTCCGGGACCGCTCTGGCTGGAGCGCCAGCGGTCGAGGCCGAAAGCGGCGAGGAGCGCCACTCCCTGGCCCACCAGCCCGGTCACTCGACTCCGCTCTCCCAGGAAGGCGCCGCGCACGCTCGCCGGGATGAGCTCCGCCATCCAGGTGAGGAATGCCAGGTCGAAGACGGAGCCGGCGAAGGACGACATGCCGATTATCACGACCAGCACCCACGCCTGGCCGATGTTCGACGGCAGCACGAAGGGGATCATCGCCGCGGCGACGAACAGGATGCGAGAGATCACCGCGCTCCGCATCGCCAGAGCACGCCAGTGCCCGGCGCGCTCGATCCGCCACGATGTGTAGAGCTGGGTGAGCTTCACGCCGAGCGGAAGCGCGGCGAGGAGGCCGATGAGCGGGGCGTCGGCGTGGAGCGCGAGAGCGTAGCCGGTGAGGAAGACGCCGCCGGTGAACTGCAGCATCACGGCCTGGAAGGAGCCGTAGATGTCGAGGCGGCGGCCGATGGCGGCGCGCGACTCTCGCTGATCCTCGCTCCACACACCGCCGGCCGTCGGAGTCGTAGTGCCGGCGGTCTGGCTCCCGTTCATCGTCCGCGGCCGGTCAGTGCTCCGCGACGCTTCTACTCATCGTGCCGTGTAGCTCTGGGTGCCGTGTAGCTCTGGTCCGCGCTGCGCCGACGCGGCCCGTCACGGCCACGAAGTCTCCTTCATCGGCAGCACCATCACCTCCGGGATCACCGTCTCGGCGGGCTGCGTCAGCACGAAGCGGACGGTCTGCGCCACGTTGTGCGGATCCTGAAGAGTGCTCTCATCGATGTCGGGGAAGCGGTCGAGCAGAAACGCCGTGCGCATCCCGCCGGCGATCACCGCGGTGACCTTGACGCCGTACGGCCGCGCTTCCGCGTGCAGCGCGTGGCTGAGCCCGAGGAGTCCCCACTTGCTGGCGTGGTAGGGAGCCGCGTTGGGCCACGCACGCTTCGCCGCTGTGGAGACGATGTTCACGATGTGGCCGCTCCTCCGCTTCTCCATTCGCTCCAGGGCGAACTTGGACATGAGCAACGGACCGCGGAGGTTCACGCCGAGCACGCGATCCCAATCCTTCACCGACAGCTCCACCACCGGGAGCGTCACGTCTATGCCGGCGTTGTTCACGAGGACGTCGAGCTTACCGTGCTCGCGCTCCACGCGCTCGACCGCACTACGTGCCTGCTTCTCGTCGCTCACGTCGAGAGCGAGCGCGCTCGCATTCGCTCCCGACTTCGCGAGTCGGTCGGCGACATCGCGCGCGGCATCCTCACGCACGTCTGCTACCACGACCGACGCGCCCGCATCAGCCAGTGCTTCAGCGATGGCCTCGCCTAGTCCCCGACCGGCACCGGTAACGAGAGCGACGCGTCCATCCAGCGGACGCGGCTCCTGCCTCTTCTCGGCAGTATCGGCGAGAGGGCGATCGATAAGCTCAGCAGAAGTTCCCATCCTCATCATCTCCGCGTTGTCTGCATAGCGCCTGAAAGTGTTGGCGCGCACGCGCGTACGCGTCGCAATCGACGTGCCGAGTGAAGTACATCGTGCTCGTCGGTGCTTCACGAAAAAATGGTAGAGTGCGTCGAAGCGAGAAGTTACGGCCGACCATGGCAAAGGGCACACGAGTTGCGCTTCTCGTGGCGCGCATCGGCGACGGAGGCGATGCACACATTGCTGGCGATGTGAGGTGGAAGCGAATCGCGCTCACCCGGGCGATAATGTCGATGCTAACCGGATGAAGATGTCGAGGTTCATGTAAGTGGCAGCGGCTGGTAGTAACTCTCCGTCCATCGCGCGTGTCGTCGTGCTCCGTGCTCTTCAGCTGGGCGACATGCTCTGCGCAGTGCCCGCACTCCGTGCCCTGCGCGCCGCACACCCGCAAGCTCGCATCACGCTGATCGGTCTGCCGTGGTCACGCAGCTTCGCCGAGCGCTTTCCTCGTTATGTAGATGATGTGGTGGAGTTCCCGGGATTCCCCGGGATGCCCGAGCGCGAGCCGCTGCACGATGCGATCCCCGGCTTCCTGCGCGAGGTGCGCGACCGCAGAGCGGACCTCGCGATCCAGCTGCACGGGAGCGGGCGAATCACGAATCCACTTGTCGCGCGCTTCGGCGCGCGCTCGCGTGCTGGCTTCTGCGAGTCATCGTCATCGATGCGAGCCGATGGGACGTTCATTCCGTGGCCGCCGGTCGGCTACGAGGCGCAACGACTCCTCTCCCTCGTCCGCGCGCTCGGTATCGAGACGCGCGGCGAGTGGCTCGAGTTCCCCGCGCGCGAAGATGACGAGGCGGAGCTGCGGGCGCTCGCGCGCGAAGGCGGGTGGACGCTCGAGCCCTACGGTTACGTGTGCATCCACGCGGGCGCGCGCAAGCCCATCAAGCGCTGGGCGCCGGAGCGGTTCGCGGCGGTAGGCGACGCCCTCGCCGAGCGCGGACTGAAGGTGATTCTCACCGGTACCGACGCGGAGGCCGGGATAACGGGAGCCGTGGCTGCGGCGATGCGCCATCCGGCCGTGAATGCCGCGGGTCCCATGACTCTGGGCGCGCTCGCGGCGCTGATGCGCGACGCGCGTTTCGTGGTGTGCAACGACACCGGCGTCTCGCACCTGGCCGCCGCGCTGCGCGTGCCGAGCGTGGTGGTGTTTCTGGCGGGCGATCCCGACCGGTGGGCGCCGCTCGATGAGACGCGACACCGCGCGCTGTACGACGCAGAAAGCTGTGTGCCGCGGCGCGACGGTGCGCGCGACGTGGGACGAGCGTGCGACCGCGGAGTACTCCCCGACGAGGTGCTCGAGGAGATCGAGCTCCTTCCGCAGCCGGAGGGCGCATATGCGGCGTGACGGACGGAGGCTCCGCATCCTCACCTGGCACGTCCACGGTAGCTACCTCTACTACCTGACTCACGTACCCCACGACTTCTACATCCCCGTGAAACCCGGGCGCCCTGCCGGCTACGGCGGACGCGCGGGGAGCTTTCCCTGGCCCGACAACCTGTACGAGGTACCGGCCGACGAGCTGCACGAGCTCGAGCTCGATTGCGTGCTCTACCAGTCGGCGCAGCACTACCTGAAGGATGCTCCCGAGCTTCTCTCCGAGGAGCAGCTCGCGCTCCCGGCTATCTACCTGGAGCACGACCCGCCGCGCGAGCATCCCACCGACACGCGGCACCCGGTAGACGACAGCTCGATCCTCCTCGTGCACGTGACTCCCTTCAACGCGCTCATGTGGGACAGCGGCGAGACGCCCACGCGCGTGATCGAGCACGGCGTCGCGATCCCGGGCGATGCGCGCTACTCGGGCGAGCTCGCTCGCGGTATCGCGGTGGTGAACAACCTGGCTTCGCGCGGACGCCGGCTGGGCTCGGATGTGTTCGTCGAAGCGCGCTCGCGCGTGCCGCTCGACCTCGTGGGGATGGGTGCCGAGGAGATGGGTGGACTGGGAGAGGTGCAGCCGCCGGATCTCGCGCGCTTCGCCGCCCGCTATCGCTTCTTCTTCAACCCGATCCGCTACACGAGTCTCGGACTCGCCATCTGCGAAGCGATGATGGCGGGGATGCCGATCATCGGCCTCGCCACCACCGAGCTGGTAATGGTGGTGGAGAACGGCGAGTCGGGGTGGATCGACACGAAGCTGGAACCCCTCATCGAGCACATGAACGCTCTCCTCGCCAGCCCCGCCGAAGCGCGGAGGTTGGGGAAGGGAGCACGACGCACAGCCGTGGAGCGATTCGGCATCGACCGCTTCGCTCGCGACTGGGCCGCGGCCTTTGCCCTCGTCACGGGCACCAGCGCTCCGCGCCACGCCGTACGGCAACCCATGGCAGTATCAGGAGACCCGTTATGAAGCTGCACATTGCCATGATAAGCGATCACGCATCGCCGCTGGCCGCGCTGGGCGGAACCGACTGCGGCGGACAGAACGTATACGTCTCCCAGATAGCCAGAGCGCTCGCATCGCATGGACATCAGGTGGATGTGTTCACTCGCCGCGACGATCCCACCCTCCCCATGGTAGTGAACGCCTGCGACGGCGTGCGAGTCGTGCACGTACCGGCGGGCCCGGCCGCGCCGGTGCGGAAGGAGGAGATGCTTCCGTACATGGCGGAGTTCTCCGCCTTCACCACCGGATGGTGCGCCTGCGACGATCGCGGCTACGACATAGCGCACGCAAATTTCTGGATGTCCGGCATGGTGGCGCTCGAGCTGAAGGAGCGGCTCGGCGTACCGTTCGTGGTCACGTTCCACGCGCTCGGGCGCGTGCGACGGCTGCACCAGGGAGCGGCTGACGGCTTTCCCGAGGCGCGCTTCGAGATCGAGGAGCGCGTCATCGACGGCGCGAACCGCGTCATCGCCGAGTGCCCGCAGGATGAGCAGGACCTGCTCACACTTTACGAGGCGGATCCACAGCGGATATCGATGATCCCCTGCGGCGTGGACACCGCCAAGTTCCGACCCGTCCCCCGCGGGAGAGCTCGTTCTCTCTTGGGGCTCGAGCAGAGCGAGCACGTGGTGCTCCAGCTCGGCCGGCTCGTACCGCGCAAGGGAGTGGACAACGTGATCCGTGGCGTGGCTCGCCTGCGGGACCTGCACGGTGTGAAGAGCACACTCATTATTGTCGGCGGCGACTCCGACGCCCCGGATCCCATCCTCACTCCCGAGATCGCCCGCCTCATGGCGGTCGCCGAGCACGAGGGAGTGGGGGATCAGGTGCGCTTCGTCGGACGCCGAGGACGTGATTCGCTGCGCTACTACTACAGCGCTGCCGATGTCTTCGTTACCACGCCATGGTACGAGCCTTTCGGGCTTACGCCGCTCGAGTCGATGGCGTGCGGTACGCCGGTGATCGGTGCCGACGTGGGCGGTATCAGATACACGGTGTGCGATGGCGAGACGGGCTACCTCGTTCCGCCCAACGATCCGGAAGCGCTCGCCGATCGGCTCGCGCGCATTCTCACGGAGCCGCGACACCGCCAGGCGCTCGCGCACGCGGGGCTGAGCCGTGCTCGAGAATCCTTCTCCTGGCCCGGCGTGGCGCGCACGGTGGAAGAGCTGTACGAGGAAGTGGTAGGCGCCGAGGAGCTAGCGGAAGCCGACCTCTCCCTCACTGCGTAGGCGGCGATGCCGAGCGGCGGGCTGGTATTCATCGACAAGGACGGAACGCTCGTGGAGAACGTTCCGTACAACGTGGACCCCGCGCTCATCCGCCTCTCGCGTGGCGCCGAGCGCGCCATCCCGCGGCTCGCGAAGGCCGGCTTCCGTCTGGTGGTGGTCTCCAACCAGCCGGGCGTCGCGCTCGGCCGATTCCCCGAGTCGGCGCTCCTCGGCGTGAAGCAGCGGCTCGCGGAGCTGCTCGCACCGCTCGGCGCCGAGCTGGCCGGCTTCTACTACTGTCCGCATTACCCGGAGGGATCGGTTGCCGAGTACGCCATTCGCTGCGGCTGTCGCAAGCCCGCGCCCGGGCTCATCGAGCGCGCGGCGCGCGAGCTCGACGCGAGCTCGAAGGGTGCGTGGCTGGTGGGCGACATCCTCGATGACGTGGAAGCCGGGAGTCGCGCCGGGTGTACGACAATCCTTCTCGACAACGGAAACGAGACGGAGTGGGTTCTCACTCCACAGCGCCGGCCCGACTACATAGTCCGCGATCTCGATGAGGCAGCGGACTTCATCGTATCGGCCGGGGTCTCCGCGCCGCGACTCGAAGTGCGGCCAACGATGGACGTGCGGCGATGACGAGCGGCAGTTGGCGCGACGCGCGAAACGTGCTCTGCGTGCGGCTCGATGCGCTCGGTGACGTGCTCATGTCCACACCAGCGATACGCGCGCTGAAGGAGTCTAGCCCTGGGCGGCAGGTCACGTTGCTCACTTCCGCGTCGGGAGCAGCCGTGGCGCGGATGATCCCCGAGCTGGACGACGTGATGGTATACGAGGCGCCGTGGATGAAATCGGCGGGGCCGCTAGCCGCGCTCCCCGAGCGCACGGCCGCGGACCTCGAGATGATCGAGGAGCTGCGTGAGCGGAGCTTCGATGCAGCGGTGATCTTCACCGTCTACTCGCAGAACCCGCTCCCTGCCGCCCTGTTCTGTCATCTGGCCGGGATCCCGCGCCGGCTCGCCCACTGCCGCGAGAACCCATACGCGCTCCTCACCGACTGGGTGATGGAGGAGGAGCCGGAGCGCTTCGTGCGACACGAGGTGCAGCGCCAGCTCGACCTCGTTGCCACGGTGGGTTGCTACGCCGCCGACGAGCGGCTCTCGATAGCCGTGAGCGGCGCGGCGCGCGAGAGCGTGCGCGCGAAGCTCGCCGCACACGGCGTGGATCTCTCCGTACCCTGGCTGGTGGCGCACCCAGGCGCCACCGCACCCTCTCGCCGCTATCCACCCGATCTCTTCGCCGAGGCCGCGCGACTCATCGCGCTCGAGCACGGCGAGCAGGTGGTATTCAGCGGGAGCGCGGGCGAGCGCGAGCTCGTGGCCGGGATCCGGCATGCGATGGTCGAGCCGTCGTTCACCGTCGCCGGGGAGCTGGATCTCTCCGAGCTGGTGGCGCTCGTAGCGGAAGCGCCGCTCCTGGTATCGAACAACACCGGCCCCGCGCACATCGCGGCAGCCACCGGAACGCCGGTGGTGGACATCTACGCACTCACCAATCCGCAGCACACGCCCTGGCGCGTGGCGTCGCGCGTGCTCTCGCACGACGTCCCGTGCAAGTACTGCTACAAGAGCGTCTGCCCGCGCGGTCACCACGACTGCCTGCGACTCGTGAGCCCCGAGAGCGTGGCTCGAGCGGCTGGCGAGCTGCTGGCGGCCCGACGGGCGAGAGCCGGGGCAGCAATGGAGCTTTCATGACACCTGTCTACTCACTCGGTATCAACGCCGTCTTCCACGACTCGGCGGCCGCGCTGGTTCGTAACGGCGAGATAGTGGCTGCCGCGGAGGAGGAGCGCTTCTCGCGCATCAAGCACGCCAAGCGCCCGGTTCCCTTCAGCGTGTGGGAGCTGCCGTACAACGCCATCGACTACTGCCTGAAGGAAGCGGGGATCGAGCTGCGCGACGTTCAGCAGGTGGCGTACTCGTTCGACCCATCCCTGCTCCCGAGCGCGGAAGCCGCCAACGGCAACGGTGAGAACATCACGCTCCCGCTGGAGCCGAGCGCGCATCCGGCCCCGGCCGGCGCCGAGTCGCCGTGGGAGCCGCTCATGAGGTCGTACGTGGTGAACGCTCCGCGACAGCTCGTGGACGGCGTACCACTGCGCCTGGCGCGGCGCTTCCGCGGAGCCCGGGCGGGCGAGACGTTCGAGTGGCGCTTCGTGCCGCACCACCTGGCGCACGCAGCGAGCGCCTTCCACGCATCGCCCTTCGAGCGCGCCGCGGTAATGACGCTCGACGGCCGCGGCGAGCGTGCCACCACCGCGTACTTCCGTGGCGAGGGGACTTCGCTCGAGCAGCTTGGCGAAGTGACGATGCCGGATTCGCTCGGGCTCCTCTACGAGCGCGTCACCACCTATCTCGGCTTCCTCCATTCGTCCGACGAGTACAAGGTGATGGCGCTCGCGTCGTACGGGCTGCCTCGCTATGTGCCCCAATTCCGCTCGATGGTCGAGCCGCTGGGCGAGGGGTGCTACCGGATCCACCCGCCGCGGCTGCGCGAGCGCTTCGGCGAGCCGCGCGAGCGTGGGGCTCCGCTGGAGCAGAAACACTTCGACATCGCACGATCGCTTCAGCTCGTCCTCGAGGAGACCGTGCTCGACCTGGCCAACTGGCTGGCCGAGACTTCCGGTGAAGACAAGCTGTGCACGGCCGGCGGCGTGGCGCTCAACTGCGTGCTCAACGCGGTGCTCCGCGACCAGGGGAAGTTCAGCGACATCTGGGTGCAGCCCGCGGCTGGCGATGCGGGCACCGCGCTCGGTGCGGCGCTCTGGGTCGATGCCGAGCGGCGGCCGGAGTCCCGGCACCACACGCAGATGAGCAACCCTTACCTGGGGCCCGGCTTCAGCGACGACGAGATAGAGGAGTTTCTCCGTTGGTCGAAGCTTCCGTATCGGCGGATGAGCGACGTCGCCGAGGAGACGGCTCGGCTGATCGCGAGGGGAAAGATCATCGGCTGGTTCCAGGGGCGGATGGAGTTCGGCCCGCGCGCGCTCGGCGCGCGTTCCATACTCGCCTCGCCGATCGACGCCGAGATGCAGGCGAAGCTCAACGAGATCAAGGATCGCGAGGACTTCCGCCCCGTGGCGCCCGCGGTGCTGGAAGAGGAGGCGGATCGCTGGTTCGTCGAGGGAGGGAAGAACGCGCAGAGCGAGATGCGCCCGTCGCCCTTCATGCTCTTCGTTGTAGACGTGCGTCCCGATGCGGCGCCACGAATCCCGGCCGTGCGTCACACTGACGGTACGGCGCGCGTGCAGACCGTGAGCCGCGCGCAGAACCCGCTCTACCACGACATGATCGAGGCGTTCGGCCGGCGCACGGGTGTGCCCGTGGTTATCAACACGTCGTTCAACACGAGAGGCGAGCCGGTAGTGTGCACCCCGCGCGACGCGGTCGAGTGCTTCCACGCTTCGCCGCTCGACGCACTGGTGATCGGGAGCTTCGTGCTCGAGAAGGACGGTGGTGCACGCGCCGGCTCCAACGGCGGCGCGGCGAGCGCTTCCACGGGGAGCGCGCGATGAGCACGCTCGCCGGTCGCACCACCACGCGAGCGAGGAGCGAACGACTGGCGAGCGCGCTCGTGTCGGTAGTGATCCCCACCTGTGGGCGCGTGGAGATGCTGGAGCGCTGTCTCACCGCGCTCGACGAGCAGGACATCCCGCGCGAGCTGTACGAGGTGCTGGTGGTGGACGATTCGGCGGACGGCACGGTCGCCCCGGTCGTGGAACGCTACGCGAGCGAGGCGACGATGGACGTCCGCTGCGTGCGCTCGGGGCCGCTCACCGGTCCGGCGCACGCGCGCAACGTGGGGTGGCGCGCGGCGCGGGGAGGGATCATCGCGTTCACCGATGACGACTGCCTGCCGGCGCCGCGCTGGCTGCGGAGCGGGGTGTGCGCGATGGTGACTTCCGGCGGCGTGGACGGCGCGTATGGCCCGATCAGAGTCCCGCTCCCCAACGAGCCGACCGACTACGAGCGCGATGCGGCCGGACTGGAGCGCGCGGAGTTCGCCACCGCGAACTGCTTCTACACGCGGCGAGCGCTGGAGGAGGTGGGCGGCTTCGACGAGCGCTTCACATCGGCCTGGCGGGAGGACAGCGACCTCTTTCTCGCGCTCCTGGAAAAGGGAAGACGGCTCGGCTTCGCGCGCGAGGCGCTCGTGGTGCACCCGGTGCGCCCCGCCGAGTGGGGTGTGAGCATCAAGCAGCAGCGCAAGAGCATGTTCAACGCGCTGCTCTACAAGAAGCACCCATCGCTGTACCGCGCGCGTGTGCAGGCCTCGCCCCCGTGGAGCTACTACGCCATCGTGGGTGCGCTCGCTGGTGCGGCGATCGCGGCCGTCTTCTCGCTCGGCTGGCTGGTTCTCGTGATGCTCTGCGCGTGGGCTCTGCTCACCGCATCGTTCTGCGCTCGCCGTTTGCGCGGCACATCGCGGGCGCGTGGACATGTGACCGAGATGGTCGTGACCTCGATGCTCATCCCACCGCTCGCCGTTTACTGGCGGCTGCGCGGCGCGGTGCGCTTCAGAGTCGTGTTCTTCTGAGCCGCGCTTGGCAGGTACGAGATGGAACAGCTTCCGCAGTACGTGCAGATGGAGCCGGTGGGGCAGTGCAACCTCCGCTGTCGGATGTGCTCCATACAATTCCGGCAGGACGGTCCGCCGCACGGCCCACCAGCGTTCATGGACTTCGATGACTTCACCCGGCTAATAGACGAGTTCCACGGTCTGCGCGAGCTGCACCTGCAGGGGCTGGGCGAGCCGACCATGCACCCGCGTTTCTTCGAGATGGTGGAGTACGCCGTGGGGCGCGGGATCCAGGTGAGCACCAACACGAACATGACGCTCATGACCGCCGAGCGCGCCGAGCGCTGCGTGACGAGCGGCCTGCACGGGATTCACGTGTCGCTCGACGGCGCCACCGCAGAGACCTACGAGCGAATACGGCTGAGGGCGCACTTCGACCGCGTGGTGCGCAACCTCGAGCGACTCATGCGGACGAAGGCTCGGCTGGGGAGTGAGCTCCCCGAAGTGCGGATAGTGCTCGTGATAATGCGCGAGAACCTGCACGAGCTCCCCGAGCTTGTGCGCCTGGCACACGGGCTCGGCGTGAACAGGGTGTTCGTTCAGCACCTCTGCCACGACTTCGCCGAGTCGTCGCTCCCGCAACACTACCGCCCGATGCGCGAGTTCGTGGAGGAGGAGACGCTGCTCAGGGAGGATCCCGCGCGTGTCGAGCACTACTTCGGCGCAGCGCGCGACGCGGCCACCGAGCTGGGCGTGGACCTGCGACTTCCTCGCACCGACCCGCGCCCGCACCCCCACGGTACCCCCGGTCGCAAGCGCTGCGGCTGGCCCTGGGACGGCGCTTACATCAGCTACCAGGGCTACTCGATGCCCTGCTGCATGATCTCCACCCCCGACCGCCTCAACTTCGGCAAGATCACCGAGCAGGGCGTGGAAGCGACGTGGAACGGCCCCGAGTACGAGTCGTTCCGAAACCAACTCTCATCCGACGACCCGCCCGAGGTGTGCCGGTCATGCGCGTTGTACCGGGGAGTGTTTTGAGAGAAAGCGGAAACGGCAAGGAAGCAGGAGTGAAAAGGGAACAGGAAACAGGGGACAGGAAACAGGAACTACGACGTGAATCCGTCATCCCCGCGCAAGCGGGGACCCATGTTCGATCCGGCCAACATGGATCCCCACCTTCGCGGGAATGACCATGGATGGTGTGCCGGTACCTGTTTCCTGTTTCCTGTTTCCTGCAGTTCCTGATTCCTCTTTCCTTCGCATCATCGCCATGCCCTCCCTCGACATCCTCATCCCCACTCGTAACCGCGTCGAGTCGCTGATCATGACGCTCACCGGGGTAGCGGAGCAGGACGTCACCGATGTGCACGTCGTCGTCTCGGACCAGGGCGACGAGCGGGCGTGCGAGTCAGGGGTGGTGAAGGCGCTCTCGCGGGTGATCGAGGCGCGGGGTGGGGGAGTGGAGTGGCACCAGAGGGGGGCGCGCGGAGTCGCCGAGCAGCGCGACTTTCTACTCGGCCGCGCGAGCGCTGACGCGGTGCTCTATCTCGATGACGATGTGCTGACGGAGCCGTGGGTGGTGCGGCGACTGCTCGATACGCTCCGCGAGCAGCGTTGCGGCTTCGTGGGCGCGTTTCCGGCGGGGCTGTCGTGGGACCACGACGTGCGCCCGGAGCAGGAGCGGATCGAGTACTGGGAAGGGCCCGTGCTGCCGGAGGTGGTGGAGCCGGGCACGGACAGGTGGGAGCTATGGCAGCTCCATCGCGCCGCGAACCTCCGCCACGTCGAGCGCCGTCTGCAACCGGGCGAGCACCGCATCTACAAAGTCACCTGGTGCGCCGCGTGTGTGCTGTACGACCGCGAGAAGCTGCTCGAGGTAGGCGGCTTCTCGTTCTGGCCCCGTCTTCCGCGATATCACTCGGGAGAGGAGGTGCTGGTGCAGAACCTCCTGCTGCGCAGATGGGGCGGCTGCTGCCTCATCCCCTCGGGCACCTGGTTCTCCGAGCTCCCCTCTACCGTCCTGAACCCCGAGGGCACCGTAGATGCCCACGCCCTCGATCTCCTCCCGGAGCTCCTGCAGTCCATGCGAGCAGCGTGACGGGGGAGAAAGCAGAGAGCAGAAAGCAGAGAGCAGTGAACTGCTCGTAACTCGGGGGTCATCCCCGCGAAAGCGGGGACCCATGTTCAGACCGGCTAACATGGGTCCCCGCTTTCGCGGGGATGACGGCTTTAGATCGCGCGGATGACGGCTTTAGGTCGCGGGGATGACGGCTTCTTACTTACAGCCCTCACCCCC
>DASSNL010000190.1:0-62884 GCA_035688075.1 Gemmatimonadaceae bacterium | reverse complement strand
ATGCACGATGCAAGACCTGACCCCGCCGCTCTTGCCGCCGTGCGTACGGCGAGGCAATCTCCGGGCGCCTTCCCTTCCCGGCCTCCCTCGCACCGCCGCTCATGCCACCACTCATCCGCTTTCGGCTCCTCGCCTCGCTCGCCGCCGCCGCTGTTCTTTCCGCCGGTACGTACACGCTCGCGGCGCAAGCGCCCGCCGCGCATTTCCCGACCAACGAAGATCTCCGCCACACTCGCACGCTCGGCGATCCGCGCCTCTCGCCCGACGGGCAGTCGGTACTCTTCAGCGTGACCGAGCCGACGGTCGACAGCGCGGCGCGGCATCTCTGGATAGCCGGCGTGGATGGACGGGCCGCGCGCCAGCTCACCGCCGGCCCTGACCGCGGCGAATCGAACGGCCAGTGGTCACCCGATGGGAAGGCGGTGTACTTCACTGCGAAGCGCGGCGAGCACACTCAGCTCTTCCGTCTCCCGATGGATGGCGGCGAGGCGATCCCTTTCGTCGTGAAGCTCGTGCCGCCCGTTGACGCGGCGGCCGCGCCCGACGCGGTCGACGGCTCGCCTGCCGATACCATGCCGGTCGAGGCCGACGTATCGAGCTTCACCATCTCACCCGACGGACGCACGGCCGCGATTCTCGTGCGCGACCCCGAAACGCCGGGTGAGAAAAAACAGGAGCGCGACAAGGCGGATGCACACCCCGTGGATCAGGAGCTGCACGGCACGCGAGTGTATCTGCTCGACCTCCAGAGCTCCGCGCTCACACCCGTTGCCGTGCCGCCCGACGTGCGGGAAGCGGAGTGGTCGCACAGCTCCGACCGGCTGGCCGTCGTCACGAGTCCCATGAACAACGAAGACGACCTCGCGCCGGCGAATGCGCTGTGGATCGTGAGCGTCGCGAGCCCCGCTTCGCCGCACAGGCTCGAGAAAGCGCCGCCGACCGCGAGCAACGTCGCATGGTCCACGGGGGACGCGCGCATCTTCTTCACCGCCCAGGCCGCGGCCGACGCGCCCCCGGGATACGACGATCTGATGGCGCTCACGCTCGCCAACGGCGCGATCGCGAATCTTTCCCGCGAGTTCCACGGCACCATCAACGATACGCCGATCGCCGAAAGCGACGACGCGGTCCTCGTGTCCGCGGAGCGCGGTACGACGGTCGGCTACGTGCGCTTCGACACCCGTCATTCGGGTGCGACACCCGTAACGCTCGGCCATGGTGTGGTGGGGCTTCTCGCGACGAACGACAAGCGGACCGGGTGGGTCTACGCGCGGACCGCCAGCGACGAGCCCACCGCGCTCTACTTTGCGAAGACGCTCGACGCATCGTCCGGCACGAAGCTCGATGCGCCAGCGACCGCGGGAGCGGATTGGCGCGCCGTGAAGGCGAGCGTCGTTAGCTGGAAGAGCGATGGCCGCACCATCGAGGGGCTGCTCTACCTCCCTCCCGCCGCGTCGTCGGCGAAGGTGCCGCTGGTGCTGGTCGTCCACGGCGGCCCGTCCGGCGTGTGGACCGAGCGGTACTCACCGTTCGTGCAGTATCTCGTGGGGCATGGATGGGCGGTGCTGATGCCGAACCCGCGCGGCAGCACTGGCTACGGCACCGCGTTCGCCGCGGCCAACAAGAACGACCTGGGCGGCGGTGACTATCGCGACGTCATGGCCGGCGTCGATTTCGCGATCGCCAATTACCCGATCGACTCCGCGAGGCTCGCCTTCTACGGTTACAGCTACGGCGGCGAGATGGCCGGCTTCGTGGAAGGGAAAACCGATCGGTTCAAGGCGATCGTGTCGGGCGCACCGGTGATCGATCAGTTCAGCGAGTATGGCACCGAAGGCAGCTCGTACTACGACCGCTGGTATTTCGGTCGGCCCTGGGAGCACGTAGCCGACGCATGGCGACAGAGTCCGCTCGCCGGCGTGGGTCACGCGAAGACGCCGTTCATGCTGCTGCAGGGTGAGGACGACACCACCGACCCGCTCGGACAGTCTCAGGAGATGTATCGCGCGCTCCGCCAGATGGGCGTGCCGGTGCAGATGATCACCTACCCGCGCGAGAACCACGGCCCGCTCAGCGCCGGCATCAACGGCGCGCCGAGCAGGGAGCCATGGCACGGGTTCGACGCGCGCCAGCGGATCGTGAAGTTCTTCGAGGAGGCGTTCAAGAAGTAGCGGCGGGGTCAGGTCTGAAATCGTGAATCGGTACGGCCGGCGTGGCAGCTGTATTCAACATCGTCATCCCCGCGAAAGCGGGGACCCATGTTTTGTCTGGCTAACATGGGTCCCCGCTTTCGCGGGGATGACATGACGCACGATGCCAGACCTGACCCCGCCCCTTGGTCATCAGAAATCGGTATACGAGAGCGAGTCGAACTTTCGGGACACCACCGGCGCGAAGGGACCCACCACTTCGGACACGCGCGCCGTCGCAGCCCCGTCCGGCGCATGGACGGCCACGAACATGTGACCCTGCTCGGCGAGCTGGACGAGCTCGTCGGCCAGGCTGCCCTCATCTCCGTAGAGACCGGAGACGAAGTGCTCGAAGCGGGAGAACAGCCCTCGATTGGCTCGCATCTCCCGCGAGTACTCGAGCACCTCCGTCCCGTTCGCAACTACGAGGTCGTCGGTATCGAACCCCGCGGCGCGCAGCGCGCTGACCGCCTGATCTGCGTGGGCGGAGTCGGCGAAGACGGAGAGCACGTAACCCGTCGGGTAGAAGATGCCGAACTCGCTGTCCCCGTGTTTGAAGTCTGCTGCAGTGAGTGTCATATGACTGTCGCTCCCGGGTGTGGACCATCGAGCACGATTGGTGCGACGACCGGCTAGTCGATCGCCGCACTAATCATGCGCGCCGCCTACTGCGCTCCGGCCCGCACACCTCGCAGCTGCTTGAACGCCGCGCGGAGCTCGTTGACGAAGATCTCCGGCTGCTCCCACGCCGCGAAGTGACCGCCTTTGTCGACGCGGTTGTAGTAGAAGAGCTTGGGATACGCCCGCTCTGTCCAACTCCGCGGAGCTGGGTACAGCTCGTCGGGAAACACGCTCACGGCAGCGGGGATGGAAACGCCTTTGACGTCGAAAAACCCGAGTTTGCCCCAATTCTCCCAATAGAGGCGGCCGCCGGAAATTCCCGTGTTCGTCAACCAGGCGATCGTGATGTTGTCGAGGACGTCATCGCGAGTGAGACCTTCGGATCCTCCCGCGAAGACGCGCGAGATCATCGCGTAGCTGCGCGCGTCGTGATCGAGGAAGTATGCCGCGAGGCCGATCGGAGAGTCAGCGATACCATACAACGTCTGCGGTCGCAGCCCCATCTGGTATCCGTAGGCGATGCCCTTCTGATATACGAACTGCAAGCGCTCGTAAGCGATCTTTTCATCGGCTGAAAGACCCGATGGCGCCGGAGCACCGGAAAGAGCTGCTTTGTCGATCTCGGCCGGGAAGATGCCAGGCATGTTGACGTGAATGCCGAGCAGCTCCGGAGCCGCCTGCACGCCCATCTGATCGGTGACGATCGCGCCCCAGTCGCCGCCCTGCGCCACGAATTTCGTGTAGCCCAGCCGCTTCATCAGCTCTACCCAGGCACGCGCGATGTGGGAAACATCCCACCCGGTGGTGGTCGGTCTGCCCGAGTATCCGTAGCCGGGCATCGACGGAATCACGAGGTGGAAGGCATCCGCTTCGGTCCCGCCATGCGCCGTGGGATCGGTGAGCGGCTCTACTATCTTGAGCTGCTCGACGACCGAACCGGGCCAGCCGTGCGTCACGATCATCGGTAGCGCGTTCCCGTGCTTCGATGTCACATGGATGAAGTGGATGTCCAGCCCATCGATCTCTGTCATGAACTGTGGGAGGGCCTGCAGCCGTGCCTCGCACTTCCGCCAGTCGTAATCGGTCGTCCAGTAGCGTGCGAGCTGCCGCATCGTCTCGAGTTGCACGCCCTGCGACGCATCGTTGACCGTCTCTCGTTCCGGCCACTTCGTGGCGTCGATACGTCTGCGCAGTTCGGTGAGCTCCGCCTCCGCAACGCTCATGTTCTGGAATGGACGGATGTCGGTCGTCCCACGTTCCGTCTTTCGTGCGACTTCAGTCATCGTTTCGGTCATTGCTTCAATCCTCCTCGTGCCCAATGCGAGCGGGTACTTGCCCGCCACCCGGCGCGCTCGCGGGGCTCGAACTAGTGGCTATGCGCGCAGCGACCTGAAACCAGTGCGTACCTCTTCCGAGAAGAGCTGCGGCTGTTCCCAGGCGGCGAAGTGCCCGCCTCTGGCGAGGGCGTTGAAATGGATGAGATTGTGATAGGAGCGCTCGGTCCAACTCCGCGGAGCCTGGTAGACCTCCTCAGGGAATACGCTTACGGCAGTTGGAACGGAGATGTCGTAGTCGTTGAAGAAGGCGCCCTTGTATTCCACATACAGCCGAGCGCTCGACACCCCGGTGTTCGTCAACCACGAGAGGGTGATGTTGTCGAGGATGTCGTCGCGCGTGAGGTCGCCGTAGGGCTCCCCATCGAGAAAGAGTTTCGCGATGTGCCCGTAGCTGGCCACGTCGTGGTCGATCATCCAGGCGGCAAGCGCGACGGGTGAGTCAGCCAACCCGTACAGGGTCTGCGGGTGTGCGGCCATCATCACTTGCGTAGGGACGTGCCGGTAAAGGAACGCCATCTGGTCGTATGCCCGCTGTTCCTCAGCCGAGAGACCCGCCGGCGGCGGCCCGCCGGACTGAAGCGCCTTGGCAACGTGAGCGGGCGCTGCACCGGAGAAGTTCAGATGGATGCCGATCAACTCCGGGGGTGCCTGTTGCGCCATCAGGTTCGTGACGAACCCACCCCAGTCTCCGCCTTGCGCCGCGAATCGGCTGTACCCGAGGCGCTTCATCAGCTCCACCCACGCCCGCGCCATGCGATCGGGGTCCCAACCGGGCGTCGTGGGCTTGCCCGAAAAGCCGTAGCCGGCCATCGACGGGATCACCACGTGGAATGCGTCCGACGCGCTGCCGCCGTGAGCCGTGGGGTTGGTCAGTGGATCGATGATCTTGAGCTGTTCGATCGGCGAGCCGGGCCAGCCGTGGGTGACGATGAGCGGCAGCGCATCCTCGTGCTTCGATCTCACGTGGATGAAGTGGATGTCGAGACCGTCGATGTTCGTGATGAAGTTCGGCAGCGCGTTCAGCCGCGCTTCGCACTTGCGCCAGTCATAACTCGTAGACCAGTAGTGGGCGAGCGCCTGCATCATGGCGAGCTGCACGCCCTGCGACGCATCCGTGACCGTCTCCCGTTCCGGCCACTTCGTTGCGTTGATGCGCCTGCGCAATTCGATGAGCTCCGCTTCCGGAACATTCACGTGGAACGGACGAATCTCAGTCGTCGCTCGGCCCGTCCGTGGTGTGACTCCAGTCATTGGTTCGGTCATAGCTCAAACCCTCTTGGAAAAGCCGAGAAGACCGAGCGATCCCGCAGCAGCAGCTGCCGTGGCACCGCAAAAGCAACGGCGATCTTCGCTTGCGAACCTCCTTCTCGATTAGCGGAGCGATCGAAAGGCGGCACGGAGTTCGGCCGCGAACAGCTCGGGCTCCTCCCACGCGGCGAAGTGGCCGCCTTTGTCGACCTCATTGAAATAGGTGACGTTGGGGTAGGAGTTCTCGACCCAACTGCGCGGGGCAGCCCAGAGCTCGCCAGGGAACGTCGTGAATCCGACCGGAACCGAGACCTCCGGAGGAGCTTGGTGTGACGCAAGAGCTGCGGCTAGCACGCGTCCGTCCTCCCAGTACGACCGGGCGGCCGAGGCGCCGGTTCCCGTCAGCCAGTACAGCGTGATGTTGTCGAGGATGTGGTCCCGAGTGAGATTGCCCGTCGTGTTCCCGTCGACGAAGGCGCCGGCAATCTTGTAGTAGCTGTCCGTATCGTGGTCGAGCATCCACGCCGCCAGGGCGATGGGTGAATCCAGCAGGGCGTACCCGATCGTCTGCGGCCGCGTGGCCATCTCCAGGAAGTAGCCGAAGCCGCTCTCCCTGAACGTGTCGAGCTGCGCCTGCGCGGTGCGTTCCTCGTCGGACTCCGTCGGCTGTGGCCCGCCGAGCACCGTCACTAGCAAGTTCACGTGGATGCCGAGCAGCCCCTCGGGTGCCTGGCGACCCATCGCGTCGGTGACCGCGGCGCCCACGTCGCCGCCCTGGGCGACATAGCGAGTGTAGCCGAGGCGGTGCATCAGCTCCGCCCACGCCTGCGCGACGCGGCCGACGTTCCAGCCAAGCTCGGCGGGCTCGCCCGAGAAGCCGTAGCCCGGCATCGACGGCAACACCAGGTGGAATGCGTCGTCGGCCTTGCCACCGTGCGCTGTCGGGTCGGTCAGCGGGCCGACGGTCTCGAGCAGCTCGATGACCGAGCCGGGCCAGCCATGCGTCATGATCAGCGGCAACGCGTTCTCATGGCGCGACGTCACGTGGATGAAGTGGATGTCCACCCCGTCGATCTCGGTCGTGAACTGCGGCAGTGCGTTCAATCGTGCCTCGCACGTGTGCCAGTCGTACTCGGTCGTCCAGTAGCGGGTGAGCTCACGCAGCGTCGCCAGCTGCACGCCCTGCGACCGATCCTTGACGAGCTCCCTGGTCGGTGACCGTGTCGCCGCGATGCGCCGGCGTAGATCGTCGAGGTCGGCCTGCGGGACGTCGACGTGGTAGGGGCGGACTGTCGTCTCTTCGGCCGCCGCGCGCGGCGCGGAAGCGAGTTCGGACATGATTCTCTCCCTGTCAAATGTTCGTACGGAAGGCCGGCGAGCAGGCACGCTCGTGGGCGTGTATCAGAGATGGCGCGAATCACGCACTGCGTGCGAACGAGCCATTGGTCGAAGGTCGGTTGCCTGGCACCAACCAACGTGCGTGTTGGTTACACTGTGGTCTGTACGCTAGGCGACGCACAACCTGACTTTTTTCGTTACGGCTTAGCGCGGCGACAACGTGTTGGGGACGAAGCGGCTCTTGCTATATTTGCCCGTAGATCAGGCCCGCCCGCGTTATCAGGCTGATAGCCATGGGTGCCCCGGAGTGTCGTGATGGCTCCGTTTCAAGACCCGTTGCAGAATCATCTGCTCGCGGCCCTGCCGCGCGAGGAGCTGCAACGCTGGCTGCCACAGCTGAAGCAGGTGGCGATGCCGTTGGGCATGGTGCTCCACGAACCAGGAGCCACGCAGAGCCACGCGTACTTTCCCACCACGGCCATCGTCTCGCTCCTCTACATCATCGAGAACGGCGCCTCGGCGGAGATCGCCGTGGTCGGCCACGAGGGCTTCGTGGGTGTGTCGCTCATCATGGGCGGAGAGTCGACGCCCAGCCGCGCGGTCGTGCAGAGCGCGGGCGTGGGCTATCGACTGAAACGGCAAACGATCGGCGACGAGATGCAGCATTCGGCGGTGCGCTCGATCCTGCTGCACTACACGCAGGCTCTCATGACCCAGATCTCGCAGACGGCCGTGTGCAACAGGCACCACTCGCTCGACCAGCAGCTGTGCCGCTGGCTCCTGCTCAGTCTCGACCGGCTGCGAGGGAACGAGCTGGTCATGACGCAGGAGCTGATCGCCAACATGCTCGGCGTGCGACGTGAGAGCGTGACGGAGGGAGCACTCAAGCTGCAGACGGCGGGACTCATACGGTATGCGCGCGGCCACATCAGTGTTCTCGACCGTGAAGGGCTCGAGCACCGTACGTGCGAGTGCTACGCGGTGGTGAAGAAGGAGTACGATCGGCTCCTTCTCCATTGACCGGCCGCTAACCAGGAGCGACGGGGTCAGGTCTGGGAGCGTGTGCCTGGTCACCCCCGCGAAAGCGGGGACCCCTGTTCTGATCGAGTAACATGGGTCCCCGCTTTCGCGGGGGTGACGCTTTCTTCACGATTCCAGACCTGACCCCGTCGCTAGCATAAGTTACGGTAGTCCTTACCGAGGTCATGGCATGTCCCCGCTGAACCGATCGTTTCCACGAGCCACGCGCGCGCTCGTCGCATCCATAGTCGTCTCACAACTCTTCGTTCTCTCACAGCTCCTCGCGCCCGCGGCGCTCCACGCGCAGGACGACAAGCTCACCAGGCGCGTCGAGCGCGCGGCCGAAGTGCTCGGGGAGCTCGTGTCCGTTCCCGACAAGGCGCCTCCGACCGACCTCCTCTCGCAGGCGACGTGCGTGGCGGTGGTCCCGGGAGTGGTGAAGGTCGGCTTCGGAATCGGGGGCCGCGCAGGGTACGGAGTGGTAAGCTGCCGGACCGATGCGGGTTGGAGCATGCCGACCTTCGTAGGCCTCAAGGGCGGCAGCTTCGGCTTTCAGATCGGCGGGCAGTCGGCGGACATCGTGCTCGTCTTCGTGAACAGGAGCGCGAGCCGGCTCGCGTCGTCCACCTTCAACCTCGGCGGCGGCGCATCTGTGGCCGCGGGGCCCGTAGGGCGGAACGTGTCGGCGGAAACCGACTACAAGCTGAAGTCGGAGATCTACTCGTACTCGAAGAGCAAGGGACTCTTCGCTGGAGTCGACATCTCTGGGACGAAGTGGGAGCTCGACTACTCGGCGAATCGCAAGGCGTACGCGGACGCGGCGGACGGCCAGAACGGAGGAGATGCCGAGAGCGTGCGAGCGCTGCTCAGCAGCGGCGGAGCGAAGGCGCCGAAGATCTTCAAGCCGTTTCTCGAGAGTCTGGAGAAGAACGTCGGGGCCGGGACGACGAAGTGACCATGCAGGGGACGAGTCCGGATCAGCGCGATGCGCGCGCTCGGGTGCGCCGCGCCGGCGGCTCCGGCGGCAGTGCCCGGAATGGGCGTGCGAACTGTGTGTCGAGCACCATGGTCGAGTCGGTCCCTTCCACGCCCGGGATCTGACGCAGCCGCTCGGTGAGCGCCAGGAGCGTCTGCGGGCTCGCCGTCCGCACCTTGAGCAGCATGCTCAACTCGCCGGCGACCGAGTGACACTCCTCGATCTCCGGGATCGCCTCGAGCGCCTTCCGAAGCTCCGAGCACGGCCGCGTCGCGCGCACGCCGACGAAGGCTAGCACCGGGAGACCGAGCGCCTCGGCGTCGCACTCCACGGTCCAGCGTCGGATCACGCCGTCTTCCTCGAGGTGCCGCAACCGTTCGTGAACGGAGGATGGGGCTAGATGGACGAGCTTCGCGAGGTCCTCGAGCCGCTGCGATGCGTTCCGCTGCAGCGCGTCGATCAGGACGAAATCCGTTCGGTCCAGGTCCATCCGACCCCCTCGTGGGCGAAGAAATTTCGGCGTATTTGCCTTTTCCCCAAAGCATTTCCAGAATTGATATGTACAATCTAATCAGTTTCGGCAATGCCTTGGAGGAAAAGATGCGCGCTCTCATCGTAGTGGACGTCCAGAACGAGTTCTCGCCCAGCGGACTGCGGCCCGTACCCAACCACGCGTCGGCGCTGGCCGCCATTCAGCGGTGGGTCGACTGCGCCCGCGCCGAGGGGTGGGCGATCGCCTGGGTCCAGCACCACAACCGGCCGGACGAGTCGCGGGCCTTCGTGCCCGGATCGTGGGGAGCGGAGTTCTCGCCGGAGCTCGAGCTTCGCCTCGACCAGCCGACGGAGCGGCACTTCCAGAAGGACGTCTACGGCGCGTTCACGGCGACGGGACTCGAAGAGTGGCTCCGCGCGCAGGGGGTGGAGGAAGTGCTCGTGGTCGGGTTCTATGCGCACATGTGCCTCTCGACCACCGTGCGGGAGGCGCTCGTTCGGGGCTTCCGGGTCTCGGTCGATCCCACCGCTACCGGGGCGCGCGATCTCGAGCACGACGAACTGGGGCGACAGACCGCCGACGACGTACGGCGGTCCGCGCTGCTGCAGCTCGAGAACATGGGTGCGTCGGTGGTGTCGTCTTTCGTCGCGACGGGGTCAGGTCTGGAATCGTGAAGAAAGCGTCATCCCCGCGAAAGCGGGGACCCATGTTCTGATCGAGTAACATGGGTCCCCGCTTTCGCGGGGATGACATCGAGTACGATGCGAGATCTGACCCCGCCGTTCGTTACTGCATGATCACCGTCCCCATCCGGACCACCTCGAAGTCACTCGCCGTGATCTGTTGGAGGTTATGAAGATCACTGTCGCTCCAGCGAGGGTCGGGCGCGCCGGAGATCATGAAGCCCACGCCGTTGTCCGCCACGAAGGCGCCGTAATGCTGGAGCGCGCGCAAGATCACCTGATTGGAGGCGGAGAAGCGCGAGATGTCGACGTTCGCCTTGAGTCGCACGCGCATCCCCATCGGCGGGAGATCCGCGCTGGTCCCCGAGCCGGCGGCGTGACGCGCCGGAGCGATGTAGCCGCTTCGGGTCTGGTCGCAGCTCATGCGAAGCGCGTGCTGAATCGCCTTCAGCTCCGCCACTTCATCGTAGCGCACGAGCCCGGGGAGTATGGGAAGACCCGCCGCATCCGCCGAGGTCCATCCGGCCGGCCGGAGCGCGCCGGTCTCGAGGTCGAAGAGTGCGCCCGAGCCGGCCGTCCAGCTCGCGCCGCCGTCCTCCGGGCGAGCGCTGAACATCTCGTACACCTTCCAATCGTCCCAGTCGACCACGATCACGTGTCGGTCGCCCGTACCGTCGCTCCCGCCCTGGATCGGCGCGTTCGCCGGGACGGGATACGGACCGGGGTCGCTCTCACTCGCATACCGGAAGCTCACCGGTACGCGCGGCTGCGAGCCGTGCACCACGATGAACGGAATTCCGTTCGGCGCTCCGTTCCACACGGTGCCGAAGTCCGGGTGCAGCACGCGCCCGCCTCCACAGCTAGCGATGAGCGCCGCGGAGTTCGGGTCGACCGGCGCGGTGGAGATGTCCGTGTTCCACACATTGCTGCTCGGGAATGGGCGCCGTCCGCCGAGACTGGGCGTTCCGTTCCCCGTCGCCGTGAACGTCACCGTGCTCCCGCCCGTGCTCGCCGAGACGCGCGTGGTGAAGAACGTGCGGCTCACGGTGAGTCCGATCTGCGCCTTCCCGTTCGCGTCGGTCGTGGTGGTCGCGCTCGTCGGCGTACCGTCGGCACTCTTCCAGGTGATGCTCACTCCCGGTACCGGCTGCCCCGCCGCATCACGCGCGATGACCACCAGCGGGCTGGCCACCCGGGTGCCGTAGGTCGTAATCTGGTGGTCGCCGCTCACCCTGGAGAGCGTCACGCCATCCGTTGTGGGCGCATCCGACGCGGGCGGCGAGTCGACCGCCACGAGATCCCACTGCTGATTCAGGCCCCCGTGGCAGGGCCAGAGGATGATATCCGTGCCGTCCGCCGTCTTCTCGCCCCGGATGTCGACGCACTTCCCGTTTATGCCGACGATCTCGCCGCTGCTGATGTGCCGCCAGAGCTGGTTGGTGGATCCCTTGCACTGCCAGATGATTATGGCGTCACCGTCGTTCCCCCTGGCGCCCGACGCGTCGAGGCACATGGCGCCGCCGTAGGTAGTGATCGAGCCATCGCTCTGCATGGTGAACTGCTGTCCTTCGACATCGGAGCATGTGGCGAGCACCGTTTGCGCCGCGCTGGTCGCGCTGCCGCGCGAGGCGTCGAGGCACTTGCCTGGAGCGAGGCGGCTCACCAGGCGAACGGGCGTCGACGCGTCCTGCGTGGTTACAGCTCCATCGGTAGCGGCTGCCGGATCGGTGGGTGGTGCGGCGCCATCTTTTGAGCAGGCCGCGAGTGCGGCGAGGAGGGCGAACGCGAAAAATGCTGCCGTCGAGCGAGGAGTACGCACAGGGAAACTCCTTCCAGAGGTCGTTCGGCGGCTTGACGAGCGTGGCGTACGCGGAGTGCGTGCGCGGTAGCCTCACAGCTTTGCGAACCCGCCTTTCGACGGGGGTGCCTTTGTCGCGGTGCTCCGGAGGAGCGTGCGATCCTGCCGAGTTGAATCCTGCCGAGTGAGATCCTGCCGGGTGATTCGAAGTGGCGCGGCCGAGTGGGGATGGTGGTGAGTCGCGAGCGCTCGGCGCGCTGCCACGGTGCAGCGGAGAAATAAAGTAGCGCCGAGAGCGGCGGTGTCCAGAAGTTTTGGAGGCGGGTTTGGGGATCAGGCTGGCCGGATGGTCAGAACCTTCACCATCGAGCACTCCGCGATGCGACGATCGTTCGACGTCGAAGTGATCTTGCTCACAGGCGACGCGCCATGCGATGGGACGAGGGTGCGCGCGAGGTCAGAAGGACGACCCGGACGCGCGCCGCCTCCGCAGCGTCTCCACGGCCTCGAAGAGCTGGTCGAAGGACTCTACCACGAAGAGCACGTCCTGCAGGTGATCGATCTCGAACGGCTGCGCGAGCACATCGTCGAGCACGAAAGGCCGCCGGTCGCAGCGGGGGCCGAGTGCGTTCGCCGCGTCGCCGTGCGAGGAGACCAGACCGCTTCCGTACACCTTCACCTTCCCGCGCTCGCGCACGAGCCCGAACTCCACCGTGAACCAGAAGAGCCGCGCCATCGCCGTGGTCTCCGCCTCCGTGCGTGCCTCCGCGGCCAGCGCGCCGAAGCCCTGCAGGAAGTCCGCAAAGACCGGATCGGCGTGGAGCGGAACGTGGCCGAAGACGTCGTGGAAGATGTCCGGCTCGGGGAGGTAGTCGAGCTGTGCGCGCGGCCGCACGATCAGCGTGGTCGGGAAGCGCCTCCGCGCGAGGCAGCGGAAGAACGTTGCGGCCGGGATGTACCCACCCACGCCGACGGCTGCCCATCCCGTGGCCTCTCCCAGGCGGCGGTTGATGTCGGCGAGGTCGGGGACGCGGTCCGGGGCGAGTCCGATCCGCGCCATCCCGTTCAGGAACACGTCACTCCCGGTCTCGCGGAGCGTCTCCATGCGCCGCGCGTACAGCAGCCGCCACACGTCGTGCGCCTCGTCGTCGTAGCGCTCGTAGCGTTGCTCGATGAAGTCGGGGAGGATGTCGTCGGTCGCCGCGGAGTCAGTGATGGGCGAGGGGGCGGGGGCGGGGGCGGAGCTGGGCTTCATGGCGCCGAGTGGAGCGGATGATGGAAGGGAGGGCGGACACACGTGAGACGATTCACTGGCCGCCAAGATATCCGGTGCGGCGGGCCTCCGCGGCGCAGCACTCGTGTGTATGGTTCAACTGACCGATCGAGGAGGAGGATGATGAGCGAGGAGACGATGGGAGAGCGCGACGCACTCGGCGTCGCTTATCTGAGCGACATTCGGCAGCGTTTTGCGGGGGTGAAGAAATCCGCGGAGCGGGCAGCGGCGCAGGTGGACGATGCGAGTTACTTCGAGCCGCTCGAGGAAGATGGCAACAGCATCGCGCTCCTGATGAAGCACATGGGCGGCAGTCTCGCGTCGAGCTTCACCGATTTCCTCACGACCGACGGCGAGAAGCCCACGCGGAATCGCGATGCGGAGTTCGAGCTCGAAGCGGGTGACACGCGCGAGACGATCCTCGCGAAGTGGGAGCGCGGGTGGAGCGCGCTGTCAGGAACGCTCGATGCGCTCCGGCCTCGCGACCTGCTCGGGACCGTGCACATCCGCGGCGAGCCGCACAGCGTGGTGCAGGCACTGTCGCGACATGTAGTCCATCAGTCGACGCATGCGGGGCAGATCGTGATCCTCGCGCGGCATTGGGCTGGGGAGAGCTGGGAGACGCTCAGCATCCCGCGGGGGAAATCGGAGGAGTACACAGCGAGAATGAGGGAGAGGCAGGGCAAGTAGGGTAGTGGCTCATCCCATCCTCCCCGCGTGACACCTCGAACAACCTTGACCTCGCCTGGCGCACTCCCCAGAATCGCCGAACTACGTGACCGTCAGAGGAGATGACATGGAGGATGGAAGTGACGAAAGTCAGTACGGGAGAGCCAAGCGCCTCGGCCTGATCGTAGGCGGCGCCGTATTCGTGGTGATACTCCTCACTCCGCCCCCGGCCGGATTGAGCACCGCGGGATGGCGCACCGCGGCCGTGGCGCTGCTCATGGCGGTGTGGTGGATGACCGAGGCCATCCCGATCCCCGCGACCGCGCTCCTTCCGCTGGCGCTCTTTCCGACGCTCGGGGTTCTGGACGCGAGCAACACGGCGGCGCCCTACGCCAATGACCTCATCTACCTCTTCCTGGGCGGCTTCCTGCTGGCCGTGACCATGGAGCGCTGGGGACTCCACAAGCGGATCGCCCTCCGCATCATGGCCTGGGTAGGCACGAGCCCGAACCGTCTGGTCCTCGGCTTCATGCTGGCGACGGCATTCATCTCGATGTGGATCTCGAATACGGCCACCGCCGCCATGATGCTCCCTATCGCGCTGGCCGTGGGAGAGATGTTCCGCCCGCAGGATCACGAAGGACCATACGAGTTCGGTGTCGCGCTGATGCTCGGCGTGGCTTTCGCCGCTTCCATCGGGGGGATCGCGACACTCATTGGCACGCCCCCGAACGCAGTACTGGCCGGTGCGGTAAGTGAGATGTTCCACCGCCAGATCGGATTCCTCCAATGGATGGCCGTGGGTGTCCCGGTGGCGGCAGTGATGCTGCCGCTCGCGTGGATCGTACTCACTCGCTTCCTGTATCCGCCGGGACAACTCTCGGGAGATGCGGCGGCGATCATCGCAGCCGAGCGCGCGAAGCTGGGAGCACCCCGCCGAGGAGAGAAGCTGACGGGCCTCGTGTTCGGCCTCACGGCGGCGGCCTGGGTGCTGCGTTCTCCGAAGACATTCGGGAGCGTGACCGTCCCCGGCATTCAGAGCTGGGCTCCGTCCGTTAGTGACTCGACGATCGCCATCGCGGCGGCCATGGTTCTATTTCTCCTTCCGGTGGACCTGAAGCGAGGAGAGTTCGTGCTGGACTGGAAGACGGCGAAGCGGATCCCGTGGGGAGTGCTCGTTCTCTTCGGCGGAGGGCTCTCTCTGGCGCGGGCGATGGACCGGTCCGGACTGGCAGAGTGGATCGGCGGAGCGGTGGCCGGGCTCGGGACCATCCCCACCGTGCTCATCATCGCGTCCGTGGTGGCGCTCTTTGCCCTGCTCACGGAATTCACATCGAACACGGCCACCGCCACCATGGCGATGCCCATCATGGCGGGCGCCGCGATGGGACTGGGCGTCGAGCCGGTCATGCTCATGACCACCGCTTGCCTGGCCACGTCGATGGCATTCATGCTGCCGGCCGCCACGCCTCCGAACGCTCTCGTGTTCAGCTCCGGCTACCTGACGATTCCGCAGATGCTGAAGGCGGGCGTGGTGCTCGACATACTCGCCGTTGGCGTCATCACCGCGGCAGCCACGTTCCTCATACCGTACTTCCTGCTTCGGTGAGGGACGGCTCGCGCTACCCGCATATTTTGCGTACCTCACTCGGCGACTCCCCGAACGCGACAAGACCATGACGCCACCACGCCCTCGCTGCCTGCCAGGACCGATGCTGCTGCGCGCCTCGGCGACACTCCTCGCCATCCAGCTCTCCGCGCCACTCGCTGCACAGTCAGCGGGCTCCGCGCCGGCGCCCGACGTTCCGCAGGCCATCTCGGAGATCCGCCGGGCGGATCTCGAGCGCGACCTCTACACCATGGCCGGCGACTCCATGCGAGGGCGAGAGGCGGGGACGCTCGACGAGATGCGCGCATCCATGTGGCTCGCCGAACAGATGCGGCAGATCGGGCTCGTCCCCAAGGGCGGGGACGGGAGCTGGTTCCAATGGTGGAACATGCGCGTCACGCGAATCTCCGACAGCGCGACCACCGTGCGCATCGGCGCTCGGCAGTACGCGCTATGGACCGACGTGGTGCCGGTGACCAACACCGAGGTCACAATCTCCGCGCCCACGAAGTTCGTCGGCGATGCGAGTGACAGCACCATCGACCTGCACGGCAGCGTTGCCGTAGCGATGCTCGTGGCGCCGCCGGAGAGCTCCATCCGCACCACGACCAACACCCACGACTACAACTACGCGCGCGCGGCGATCACGCACATCGCGCGCGAGCTCGGCGAGCGTGGAGCGGAGGCGGTAATCCTCGTGGCCGATTCCGTAGCGGATGGCGTGTTCGACGACCTCGCGATCGTGCAGGCGCGCGGCAGAGACGACGTGGTCGGGGGCGTGCCGCGCTTCTCGCGCAACAGGAGCGCCGCATCACAGCGGACCAGCACGCGGCCGAGGACCATCCCGGTGCTGCTCGTCCATCGCGCCGCGCTCGGCGCGCTGCGCGCTGGCGGCCAGAGGGCCGAGATCCATGTCGGCGTGGAGAGCTTCGAGTATCCGTCGGTGAACATCATCGGTGCCGTGCCCGGCACCGACCCGGCGCTGCGCGGCGAGTACGTGGTCTTCAGCTCGCATCAGGACCACGACGGCGTGCGCTACAGCGTGGCGGGCGACTCGATCTGGAACGGTGCCGACGACAACGCATCGACGAGCGTGGCGCTCCTCGCCATCGCGCGGGCATGGGTGAAGCAGCCGAGCAAGCGGTCGGCGCTATTCATATTCCATGGCGCCGAGGAGCGCGGCCTCCTTGGCTCGCGCTACCACGTAGCTCATCCCGTGGTGCCGCTCGACAGCATCGTCGCGCTCCTCAACGGCGACATGATCGGCCGCAACGATCCCGATACCGCGGCGCTCCTCGGCTCGCAGCCGCCGCACCGCAACTCGGCCGCGCTGGTGGAGATGGCGATCGAGGCCAACCAGGCAACGAGCAGGTTCGTGATCGACTCATCGTGGGACCGGCCATCGCATCCAGAAGGGTGGTACTTCCGGAGCGACCACGTGCCGTACGCCGAGCGAGGGGTGCCGGCCCTCTTCTTCAGCACCAACCTGCACTCCGATTATCACACGCCGCGCGACGAGCCGAAGCGGATCGACTACGAGAAGCTCACGCGCATGACGCGCTGGATGTACATGACGGGGTGGATAGCCGGCAACGCAGCCGAGCGGCCGGCAGTGGACTCGGGGTTCGTGCTGCGGTGAGATAGCGCGGGGCGAGGGCTCGCGTTGTCAGGGGTGCAAGCGCACTGCCGCTCGCGCACGTCACCACGGCCGCGGCATCGGTGCATCGGGGCGTAGCCACGGCAGTCGGGCACGACCTCCTCGAGGAAGTGATGGCGATGGAGCGCCTGCGCGCGGAGCGAGCGGCCGCAGCAGATCGATCTGGATCACGATCCATGCGAGGATGCATGGTGCCGCCCGCAGCCCCACCGACGAGAGCACGAGGAGCGCCGCTCGCCAGAGCATCCTGGGTCCCGTCACGTACCAGATGACGATCCCGGCCACCGCGATCACGAACGACGAGCGCTCCGCCCGGTGATTGAAGATCACGGCGTAAACGAGCAGCGAGGAAAGGAATAGCAGGCGAAAGCGCCGCTCGCGCCACCGGTCGCGTCGCACGGCGAGCGGTACCAGGAGTACGAAGGTGCCAAGCAGCTGGATCGGCCAGTTGGACCATGAGCCGGGGATCATCGTGGCGAGGAGCCCCATCACCGATCTCCCACGCGTGAGCGCATCCACCCGCGTCACGTCCGCCCACGCTCGATACTGCACCGCCAGTTCGTGCGGCGAGAGCACCACCAGCGGGAGAGCGGCGAGCACGGCGAGCATGGCCAGCGTGTAGAGCATGGTGCGCCAGGGGCGCGTCTGGAAAGGAGCGAAGCTCAGACCAGCGAGCGGAAAGAGCTTGATCACCGTTCCCGCGCCGATGGTCCCCGCGGCGCCGAGTGGCCGGCCGCGCACGGACGCCACGAACGCGAGGATGATGAGCGCCGCCACCAGCGTATCGCTCTGCGATGCCTGGGTCGCGGTGAGCACTTCCGGGATCAGCAGGAGTCCCGCCAGGCCGGCCTCGTGGCGGCGGAGGAGCGCCGTGAGCGCGAGATACAGCGCGAAGACGTTGCACAGGTTCCAGAGCAGCAGCCCGAGCGCGAAGGGTGGGAGCGCGAACGGCGCGAAGAGGAGCGCGAACGCCGGGCTGTACTTGAAGAGGTCGGTGCCCTGCGCGGCGTAGTGCGCGTAAAGATCCTGATGCCTGATCAGGTGGTAGAACGATTCGCGGAAGTCGGGATAGGTGCGGTGATGCGGGTCGAGCACGCCGCGCTGGAGCGTCATGAAGACGGCGATGAGCGCGTAGGCGGTGATGGTCCAGACGTGGGCGCGATGTCGGAGCCAGGGTCTACGGGATGTACGAGCAGTACGAGCATCTGGCGGAGCTGGCGGCTCCGGTGCGGCGTCGGGCGACAAGGAGCGTACGCGCGAGAGAGACTTCGACATGGACAGCGGAGCTCGCGACAGACTGTGGGGCGCCGGGTGGCGCTTCGGTTGGTGCGCCAGGTACGGGTCACTGGTCGGTCGGGCATCTGCATTTGCCCGGCCACGTTGTGGAAATGGCGCCCGCTGACTTCGGTGTCAGCCGCGCAGACGTCGTCAGGAACTGCGGCCAGCGCGTGGCTCTTCACCGGATGCGGAGAGCGTGAATAGCATTACGATGCTCGATCAGCACTCGACCAGCGGAGAGCCCGGACCATGACCCAAGCCACCACCAGCGACCTTGACGCACTTGGCAACGCCTTTCTGACAGACACGCGGCGGAGGTTCGAGAGCATGAAGACGTCCGTCGAGCGCGCCGCCGCTCAGGTTGACGACGAACAGTTCTTCCAGCCGCTCGAGGAAGACGGGAACAGCATCGCGCTGTTAATGAAGCACATGAGCGGCAACCTCGAGTCGCGCTTCACGGACTTCCTCACGAGCGATGGTGAGAAGCCGACGCGGGATCGGGATGCGGAGTTCGTCCGTGAGGCGAGGGATACGCGGGAGACGATCCTCGCGAATTGGGAGCGGGGGTGGAACGCGCTGTGGGAAGCGCTGGATTCGGTGACTGCTGGTGATCTACTGAGGACAGTCAAGATTCGCGGTGAGCCGCACACGGTAGTGCAGGCTCTGCTGCGGCAGGTGGCGCATCAATCGCAGCACGCGGGTCAGGTGGTCATCCTGGCGCGGCATTGGGCAGGCTCCAAGTGGGAGACGCTCAGCATCCCGCGCGGGAAGTCAAAGGAGTTCGAGGCGACGATGAGGGAGAAGCAGGGGAAGTAGGGAGGGGAGAATCGGTAGGACGGTGACGAATCTCGGAGCGCACGCCTGATAAGCGTGCGGCTGAAACAGCAGCCACATGTTGGAGAGTAGCTGGATGCGGCACGCGCGCCGGGCAAGTGCTCGGCTGCAGAGGTGATACCTCGTGCGCTCGTTCACTTCGTCGGCTAGTTGCGGCGCCGCCAGCACGGTCTGCGCTTGCCGTTGCTGTCGCCTCGGAAGATCAGGACGCCGACAGGTACGCCGAGAATAAGGGCAAATGACGCTATGTCCACGGGTTGAGCGTCGCGATGCCGCGGTTCGCACAGTCGCGCTCATTGCGGGTAACGAAGATGAGGCTATGCACGCTCGCTGTAGCGAGCAGCAGGCCGTCTGTCGCGGGAAGCTCGCGTCCGTTGACTCGACCTGCCGCCGATAGTCGTCCCCACTCGCGCGCGACCGCGTCGTCGACGTTCAATAGGCGCCCGACGAATCGGCGCGGCAGTTCCTGCGTGACCCAACGTTGAAGCTCGTCGCGCCGCTTGCCATCAGGAACGAGCTCGAATCCCATTGTCAGCTCACCGATGGTCAGTACGCTGATACTGAGATCGAGCGGCGACTGCTCGGCGAGCCAGCGCACGACTGTGCGATCGGGCGATCGCTTGAACGGTTCGGAGATGACGTTTGTATCGAGGAGGTAGCGCATCTGGGGAATGGGCGCCAGAAAGCGCGAGCGGCCGGGTAAGCAGGCCGCTCGCGGTGAAGATCAGAAGTCGACGTCTCGGGGGAAGTCTCGGCGGCGCTCGAACGCGTCCTCCGGCAACTCACCTGCGGCGACCGCTGCCGCGGCGGGAGAGTTCTGGAGGAAGGACAGCACGCTCTCGGGCGCGATGAGCCGTTCGTAGTCCTCCCTTGCCAGTACGACGACGGCGTCGTGTCGGCCACGGGTTACCAGCTGCGGCTGGTGAGCCAGGGCGCGACGCACGACTTCGGACAATTGATTCTTGGCCTTCTCGAGCGTCCATGTAGTCATTAGTCACCTCCGGCTTCGCTTCACGCTTGATCTGGCTAGTCTGGCTAGTCTGGCTAGTTCAATATACCGGCTAGTCTGGCCAGGTTCAAGCAGCTCCGACGGGAGCAGCCAGCAGGGTTTCACTCCAGGCCGGGCCCGGTAAACCCTTCACGGGTACTCATTGGAGCGGTTCCGGCTTCAGCTGAGAGCGCGGCAATGGCGGCAATGCAGTCAGACTCCATTGCGCCTCGACCAATCCGCGCCGGAAATGCTGTAACTTCGTGCGACCGGGGCCTGCCCTCTCCGGTCACCCCCGTAGCGCGTACCCCGTACTCCCCTCCCCCACCGTGCCGGCTCGTACCATCCCCACGATCGCTTCGTCGAAGCCGGGCGTCAACGCCGTTCTGCCGACACCGAGAACGCGCCTCACCTCGGAGAGCAGCTCGTCGCGCGTCATCCCGCCTGCTGCCTGGAGCACGAGCCTGATTGCCTCGCGGATCTCCTCGGGCGCTATGCGATCGCCGGGGATCTTCGTCCCGGCGCGTGAGCGAACCGGTACTCGCGTGTCATTCCCGGCGAGTGCTCGCGGCCAGAGGAAGTCGCCGCGCTGGACGATCGCACTCTCACTCCCGCCGCTTTCCACCGCCGCCCGCACGGCGCTGTGCACCTTCGCCGAGATCCGCTTTCCAACGCGGCGCATCCCCCACATCGCAGCCACGCGGCTCGCTACATCATCGATGTGCACCGGCCCTTCCGCCTCGACGATGTCGATGATGGCGGCCGTCACGTGGCTCCTCGGTACATCGGAGAAATCGGAGCCGGCGTACTTACCTTCTCCATCGGCGAAACGATAAAGCGTGGCGACCGGCCGCACGTACGGACCCGCTTCCGCTGCCGCTCTCACGCTCGCGAGACTCTCCGCCTCCGCTAGTGACTCGCGCTCGTCGGTCTCCTTCCTCTCGGTCTCGGCCAGCTCCTTCGCGCGCCTCTCGGACTCGGCTTCCGCGGCCAGCTGCTCCTTCGCTTCCTCCTTCGCCTCGGCGATGAGCTTCATCAATCGCTCGATCTGCCCACCCCGGTCCTTGAACCAGTCGGTGGACCAGACACGAATGATCGTCCACCCCCGCGCCTCGAGTACCTGCTGGCGAAGGCGGTCGCGATCTCGCGCGGTCTCCGCGCTGTGGTACGCCACGCCGTCGCACTCGATGCCGCACACGTAGCGTCCGGGCACTTCGTTGTCCAGCACACCTATGTCTATGCGGTACCCCGCCGCTCCAACTTGCGGTACGACCTTCACGCCGCGCTGCACCAGCTCCGCGATCACTTCCTGCTCGAACGGCGACTCGGCGGCCGCCGACTCGTTGGCGACCACGCTGTCGAGCCGGCCGAATTCAGCGTAGCGCAGGAAGTCGCGCAGCAGATGCGCGCCGCGCGACGTGGTGGCCGCGGCGTTGATGTCATCTCCCCGCATCGAAGAGAACACGCGCATCCGCTTCCGCGCCCGCGTGGTGAGTACGTTGAGCCGGCGCCACCCGTTCTCGCCGTTGATCGGACCGAAATTGTACCTCAGCCGCCCGTCCGGCCCCTTCGCGTACGTGACGCTCAGGAAGATCACGTCGCGCTCGTCGCCCTGGATGTTCTCCAGGTTCTTCACGAAGAAGGGCTCGGCGGTATCTCGCGCGAAGAATGGCTCGATGCTCGGGTCCTGCCTGCGCCGGAGCTCCAGCTCGTCGAGGATCGCGAGCTGCTGCCGGAGATTGAACGTGCCTACACCCAGTGATTCGCCCTGCCGCTCCTTCGCGTGGCGCACCACGGCGTCCACCACGTGGCGCGCCTCCGCCATGTTGAGCCCCTTCCCCTCGTACACGCCGTCCTCCACGTACTCGAAGGAGAGCCCGCTCCTCTCCGAGCCCGTCTCCACGCTAGGGAAAGTGTAGAGGTCCGCGTCGTAGAAGGAGACGTTGGAGAAGGTGATGAGCGACTCGTGCGCGCTCCGGTAGTGCCACTTGAGCCGCGTGACCGGAACGCCCGCGCCCATGTACTCCTCGAGCACGCTCTCCGAGTCTTCCACTATCGGAAGTCCATCGTCGCCGATCGGCGCGGCGGTCCCGCCCACGGTAGTGAAGAAGTTGGTGGGCGGGAGCTGCTTCGGATCTCCCACCACCACGAGCTGCCTCCCGCGCGCGATGGAGCCGATCGCGTCTTCCGACGGGAGCTGGCTCGCCTCATCGAAGATCACGATGTCGAAGCTCGGCTCCTTTCCGTCGAGGTACTGCGAGACCGTGAGAGGGCTCATGAGAAAGCACGGCTTCACCGCGCGCACCGTGGCCTCGGCGTGCTGCAGCACCTTGCGCAGCGGGGCGAGCCGCCGCTGCTTGGCCATCTCGCGCTGGACGAACGGCAGCCCCGCTCGCGCGGCGGGAGTCTGCAGCCGCTGCTGCGTGGCCTCGCGGAGCCCGGCGACTACGACAGCGCGGTTCTCCTCGAGGACGCGCTCGTCGAGGCGGCGGAATTCCTTCACGCGCTCCTCGTGCGTGAGCGTGCGGAACTCGCGCAGCGCGCGGCGCTCCGACATCACCTCCTCCAGCCAGCGCTCGAGGAGCGCGCGACGGAACGCCTTCGCGAGGATGGCGAAGGGGACATCGTCGTCGCCGCCCGTGTTGCGCATGGCGAGATCCACCAGCTCCGCGGCCGGCGTGGCTGCGGCCTTCACGCGCGCGGCCTCGAAAGTCGCCCACTCGGGCGCGGTGCCGATGGAGGCCGACATCGCGCGCACGCGATCGAGCATCTCGCCGAGGGGAGCGGTGTCCGGGGGGTAATAGGCTGACCAGCCTATCGCCTCGCGCAGATCCGCGAGTGGCCAGCCGATCGCCCTCGCGGCCTCCTCGAGCTCCTCCACGCGCGAGACATCGGGCGCGGGAGCGGTGGCCAGCGAGAGCGTCTCGTTCCCGAGCCCGTTGCGCACGCAGACTCCGCGGAGCTCCACCACCCAGTCGATGTAGTGCTCCAGCACCTTGGGGTCCGAGCGCTCGCCCCGCCACAGCCTGCCGAAGAGCGCGCGCGCGGAGTCGGTCTTCGCTTCCAGCGCCTCACGATCATCGAGGTACTGATCGACCAGCTTCATGTCGCTCGCCTGCTCGATGATCGGCGGCGCGTGGCCGGGCTTCCAGTACGAGAGCCAGCGGCGCTTGATGGCGCGGAAGCGGCCATCGAGAATGGCGAGGAAGCCGAAGATCCCCGAGCACTTCCGCTCCACGTACGCGACGTCATCCCCGTGCCGCTGGTCGAGGACCGTCTCCTGGAAGCGCTGATCGATCTGGTGACGCAGGCGCTGGAGCTTCCGCACCGCCTCCACGAGCGCCGTGGCCTCCGCCGGCGGCGCGTTCCACGCATTGCTCTCGAGCACCTCGATCGGCGCGCCGGGCGACTCGTGGAGCACGGCCGCGATGGCCACCGCGCTCTCTACGTCCGCGAGCGTACGGATCGGCGGGAGCGAGAAGGCGCGCTCCACCTCCTCGGCGAGCGAGAGCGCGCGCTCGAGGAGCGGGGCGAGCGAGTCCAGATCCGACTTCAGCGCATCGAGCGCGGCCGGCGTGTAGAACGTGCGCGCCGAGTCGCGCCAGGAGTGCCGGGAGGGAACGCCCACGGGCTCGGCGGCGACCGCGAGCTCGCCGAGTAATCGTTCGATGTCGTACAACTTTTCCCGCGAGATCGCATCGATCGCTGCCTTCAGCGGGAGCCGGGGCGCGTCGAGCACCCGGTCAAGCATCCCGCACGCCGTGTACGGGGAGATCCCGAGCGCGCCGTACGTACCGTGGACAGCATCCACGTAGTCGTTGAGCTCCGCGCGGACCTCGGGGAGCCGGTGCGTTCTGCGATCGAGCGACGGGCGCTGGAGCGAAGCGTCGAGCGCCGATCTCAGCTCCTGCATCACCGCGCGCTTGTTCGCCTTCGACGCGTGCAGCTCCAGACAGAACTCGCCGAGCCCCGCGCTCACCAGGCGGCGGTGCACCACCTGCAGCGCCGCCATCTTCTCGGCCACGAAGAGAACCGACTTACCCTGCCCCAGTGCCTGCGCGATCATGTTCGTGATCGTCTGCGACTTGCCGGTGCCGGGCGGGCCCTCGAGGACCAGTGGGTAGCCCTTGGAGATCGCGGCGATGGCGCGGAGCTGGCTCGAGTCGGCATCGACCACCTGCGCCGTGCTCTCCGGCGCGAAGTCGCGGTCGAGCTCCAGCTCCCGGACATCTTCCGGGAGGCCCATGACCACGGTACCCGGCGGCGCCTCGCGTGTGATGAGCTGGCGGACCATCCCGTGGCCGGCGAACTCCGAGGCGTGAGTCTCGAGGTCCTTGAACATCACCAGCTTCTGGAAGGAGAAGAGGCCGAGGAAGATGTCCGTCTTCACCGACCATCCCGGCTGGCCGGCGCGGGCGCGGTCGTCGGCGACCTTCATCACCGCCTGGTAGAAGCGCTGGAAGCTCGAGGCTTCGTCTTCGTCGCCGTTCTCGTCGCCCTGCGTGCCCTGGTCGCCGCGATCATCGTGATGGCCGTGATCGCCGGGCGAGTCGGGCGAGCCGGGTGAATGGAGATCCGGCAGCGTCACTCCGTACTCGCGGCGGAGGTACTCGGCGAGCGCTGGATTGACGATCGCGTCATCGTCCGTCGCCTCGATCGTGTAGCCCGTGCGCGCCGACTTGCGCTCGAGCGAGACCGGGACCATGACGAGCGGCGCGCGGAGGACCACGTCGCTCTCGGCGGATTCCGTGTAGTGGAGCATGCCGAGTGCGAGGAAGAGGACGTTGACGCCCTGCTCTTCGATGGTGGCGCGCGCCTGCTCGTCGAGACGGCGGAGAGATTTGTCGAGCGCTTCCGGTGTGGCGAGCGTCTCCAGGACATCGTCGGTGTGACGAGCGTCGAGGGTGGCCGGATCGTAGGGAGTGAAGTCGAGCTCCGGGGCCTGCGGGGCGTCGGAGTCGTCGGCGTCGATGAGGCGGTCGGAGGTGGTGTCAGAGAGTTGCGGCTCGGAGTGGGAGTCTGTCGTGTGTGGCGATGCGGCGTCGTGCGCTTCGGTGTCGTGTACTTCAGTGTCGTGCGCTTCGGCGTCGCCCTTCTTCGCCACCGACGGAAGCGTGGGACGGAAGCGCATCGTGCGACCGTCGATGCAGAGGTGGCGATAGACCTCCACCGGCAGCTCGTCGACGATCGTGACCGTGGAGACCTTGGTGGGCCTGAAGTTCAGGGCGCGATTGCGCTTCGTCAGGTCGAGGAGACGGGTGCGCCAGAGTGAGAGCGCGGCCTCGGTCCGGGCCTGGAGATCCGGCGGTGCGGAGTCCGAAGCGGGGGCCGGCAGGGGCTCGGGAGGGGAGGGGGAAGGTGAGGACGACGAAGCTTGCGTGGACACGGCTGCTCGTGACTGCGGCGATGCGGCGGAAGGGCGGAGCGGGGGGTGAGTCGTGGAAGAAGAGACTCACAGATGCAATTCTGTCGACGGTGGCGATGATTCGCCAGACGTGTGTGACCTCTCCCCGTCGACCGCCAGGCCGCGCCCACTCTCACGCGGCCCGGCGGCGGTACGGGCGCGGAACGATCACCCTTCGCGAGGAGCTCCGTGAGCGGCCGACGATGCCGCGTGGACCGCGGTCGTCGGCCCCCAGTACACTGGCTACACGGTATCGCCGCGCGCTCTCAGGGACCGATGCGCACAGTCGGGGACCCGCCAACGATCGTGCAAGCACCGGGGCCGTTACAGGCCGCCATGTCGCCGGCTCGCGCAGCACTCTTGCCGTTGCTTCCGGCGTTGAGCAGTAGCGTCGCACCCTTGAGATCCATGAGCGACTGAGCGGTGATGTTCACCGTCGTCGCGTTGGCATCGATCTTCACTCCGGACTTCAACGCAACCCCGACGTCGCCCTGAACAGTCATGTTCGCGGCGTGCAGCGTGAGGCCGGCGGGGGCGTTGACGATGTAGTTCGATCCCTGGCGCTGCACCGGCAACGCGTTGGCCTGTAGCGTCGCGACGGTGCGCTCCAGAGCCGTCATCGCCCTCTGCATCCGTGCCTCGTTCGCCTGCAACGCCTCCACCTGCTTCTCGAGTGCTTGAACGCGTTTCTCGAGCTCCGCCTGCGCACGCGTATCCTGCGGCGCCATCTGCTTCAGGGTGGTACCTACTTCACCGGCGGGTCTGGTCTGCTGCGCCGCGGTGGCCGCCGGAAGAGGAGCGACGATCGTCAGTACGACAGAGGCCAGCACCACGTGTAGACTCCGACGTGTGAGCACGGTTCGACTCCATGATGGGAGGGGGTCGGGAAGCGGAGGGTAGAATCTGTCGACCGCTGGCATGGCGTGCAACGGTGCAGTGATACGGACTGCTTTTGGGGGCGCGGCGCAACGTGGAGGGGGCATCCCGATCGGGGGAACGCCGTCGAGATCGCGCGTGCCGAGATCGTCGGCAAGGGTCACGTTGCGTACCCTCGCCGGCCTTCGGCTACCAACGCTGAGTGCACCGTCACAGCCCCCGCGACATCGCGCCAGCGTCTGCTCTCACACGATGATCGCGCGACTCCCGCTGCTCGGGGCATGCGACATGCGCGCTACCGACGCACGCTCACGACGACACCGGCACATATCGCTGAGCGCGGATTTGGGCAACGCATGATCGCCGCCGCGGCGGAACGGCATGCGCACGAGGCATGAGCCAGAAACCCGCGCGCAGGGGCTTCCCGCCCGAGCACGCTCCACCCTCGGGCTTCGCGTACAGATGTGCGTCAACCCCTGCTGCGATCCGCTCGCGTCATCCAGGGGCTCGTTTGCTCGGCACAACCCAGGAGCCCCCGATGACTTACCCCGACGGCTCGGCGTACACCGCTCGGGTGCAATCAACTGAAACCGGTCGGGCCGCCGTCGATGCGGATCTCTCTTCAAGGAGGTGCTCAGATGGCCAGCAAAACGAGAACGACGTACACCACAGTGCCCGCCGAGCGCGCCGGCGCCAGTTCGGGCTCGAGCGCGACCGTGCACCTCGGGAGCGGCGATGTGGGGATTCTCAACTACGCTCTGGCCCTCGAGCAACTCGAGGCCGAGTTCTACACCAGAGCGGTCGACGCGAAGCCGAGCGGGCTCGACGCAGAGGCGATGAGCATCCTCGATGATCTCCGGAAGCACGAGGTGGTGCATCGCGAGTTCTTCTTCACCGCGCTCGGCAAGAACGCGATCCCCCGGCTCAGCTTCGACTTCTCGTCCGTCGACTTCACGAGCGGCGACAGCGTCCTCGAGGCGGCGCGGAAGATCGAGGATATGGGCGTCGCGGCCTTCAACGGCGCGGGGCAGCTGCTGACCAATCCGGACTTCCTCGCCGTGGCGGGAAAGATCGTGTCGGTCGAGGCTCGGCACGCCGCCGCGATTCGCGACCTGCTCGAGCCGAAGACCGCCTCCTTTGCCGGTGATGACGTGATCGACGCGAACGGGCGGGAAGGGGCGCGCCTCCCGGCGGAGGTGCTGCCGCTCGCCGCACCCTTCATCAAGGAAAGGATCGACGCCAGCCAACTTCCGACCATGTGAGCCAGGAGCGGATGACCATGCACACCGAGATGGGCAACAAGCAGAGCGCGTTCGAGCGCGTCGAGCATCCCGCGGTCATGCAACGCACCAGCTCCTGGCGCGGAGTGATGCGGGACCCCGGCCGCCTGGGCGCCGGACTCGGGCTCCTCGCCATGCCGGTCGTGACCGCGATGCTGGCCAAGAAAGCCTTCGGCAAGGCCGCCCTGCCCAGGAAGATCCTCGACACGCTGAACTTCGCGCTGACGTTGGAGTACCTCGAATCCAATTTCTATAACAAGGGTGTGGCGTCAGGCGTGATTCCGAGCTCGGACCTCGCGATCTTCCGGCAGATCCGGCAGCACGAGAACGCGCACGTGGCGTTCTTCCGCGGCGTGCTCGGCGAGAAGGCGGTGCGCGAGCCGAGGTTCGACTTCACCGCCGGCGGCAAGTTCGATCCGTTCCACGATTATCAGACCTTCATGACTCTTTCGCAGGGCTTCGAGGACACCGGCGTTCGGGCGTTCAAGGGGCAGGCGGGGAACCTGATGTCGAACGACGACGTCCTGACCACCGCGCTGCGCATCCATTCCGTGGAGGCGCGGCACGCGTCGGAGGTGCGGCGACTGAGAAAACTCAAGGGGTGGATTACCGGCGACGACGCAAACGGCCCCGCTGTCCTGCGGCAGGCCGGCGTCTACGCGGGCGACAGCACGTGGCCGAGCGAGGGGAACACCACGCAGCTCGGCATCGACGTCAGCCAGTTCCAGGGCACCGACGCGGGGAGCGAGGCGTTCGACGAACCCATCACGCGTGACCACGCGCTCAGCATCGCATCGCAGTTCATGGTGTAGGCGTGAAGGTGCGTGGCGTCGTGACGGGGTGAGAGTGAGACGAACTACGTCGTCGGGGTCGGGCACGACGCCGTGAAGATTCCGTGCCGGCGGTGTAAGGAGAGCGCGCCGGTGTGGGAACGCTCACACGGGTGGCACCGACCCGGCGGCGATGCGCGGGCTCCGGCTCGTCGCCTCCCACTTGGCGCCGTGCACCGAGGCCGAAGGAATGGTGTGACTCGCCGAGCACGAGAACATAGTGACGCGAAGGACTTCTCCCTCACCCTCCCCGCAACCGCCTCCCCACCTCCGCGCGTCGCCGCACGCGCAACTTGCGGAGCACATTCTCCGTGTGATGCCGCGCCGTGTGCGAGCTAACGCGGAGCGCGGCCGAGAGCTCGCGCGTGCTGAGACCATCAGCGAGGAGGCGCGCGACCTCGACTTCGCGAGGAGAGAGACCGTAGCGCGCGCGTAGATGCTCTGCCGATGGCGCTCCGGCATTTCCTAGGATCGCGATGACGACCACCGCGAGCGTGGCAGTCGTGGATGACGAGCGCGAACCGATCAGCGTACCGTGCAGACGGTAGAGCGCCGAGTCGGTGCGCAGCTCGCACCAGGTCGATGAGCTCATCGCGCGCGAGGCAGCGGAAAAGGAGCGGTCCACGCAATGCAGCTGCGCTGCGCGCGACGAGAGGCAGGAGACCACGCGCCCCAGCTCATCGAAGAGACGGCAGGCATCCGGCTCCTCGTCCATGATCCGTACAAGGCGACGGTTCTGGTAGACCACGCGCCCCGCACAGTCGGCGACGTGGACGGCGTCCGTCATGTGCTCGAAGAGATCGACGAGTCCCGGCTCGCAGCGCGTGGTCTGCGCGTGAGAGAGAACCTCGACGTCATCCATCCTCATCATCACACCGACATCGCGCAGGTTCAGCGGCATCGCTTGCCCCAGAGGCGTCAGAGCGCGGGCGCCGTTGCCCGCATGTGGCGAACTCGGCACTAATACGCCTCGGTCGCCCGCATCCGTTTGCAGCAGCGACCAGGGAGCCGTATAATCGGGCAAACGTCTGATCTACCCGCCCCTCGAGTTGCACCGATCCGCCGCAGGACTGCATGCGTTTCGGCATGGATGCGCGATTATGAGCGGGGACGGTCACCCCGCGGTCAACTCGGAGTCATCCAGAGTGAGATGTTTCGAGTTCGTACATTCGGCGGCCTCTCAGTAATAGAAGAGGGAGCGGACGGCGCGCCCATCGCGGTGCAGCGCCGTCGCCTCGCCCTGCTCGCCCTCCTCGCCGGCGCCGGCGATCGCGGGATGACGCGCGAGCGGATCATGGCCTACCTCTGGCCCGAGAGCGGGACCACCAGCGCGCGACACAATCTGAAGCAAGCCGTGTTCGGACTGCGTCAGCAGTTCGGGGCGGATGTGTTCGCGGGCGAGATCGCGTTGCGGCTAAATGCGAACGTCATGCGGACAGATCGGGCGGAGCTTGAGAGGGCGTTGGCGGAGGATCGCATTGACGATGCGATGGCGCTACGCGTGGGACCGTTTCTCGATGGATTCCATCTCGATGGCGCGGTGGAGTTCGAGCGTTGGATGGACGCGGAGCGCGAGGGGATCAGTCAGCAACTACAGCGAGCGCTCGAAGCGCACGCGATGCGCGCGGAGGAGAAGCGGGACGCGCAGTCGAGCGTGCGGAGGTGGCGGCAGCTCGTGGCGCTGGATCCCTACAGCTCGAGGTACACTGTGGGGCTCATGCGCTCGCTCGCGTCGGCGGGGGACACGCCGGGAGCGATACGGGTGGCGAGAGCGCACGAGACGAGAGTGAGGGAAGAGCTGGATGTGGCGGTGGATCCGGTGGTGGTGGGGTGGGTGGAGAGGTTGAGGGGCATCAAAACGGAGAAATAGCGGTCCCGCACACATAAGGGCATCCACGGCAAACACCGCGAAGACTGGAGACCTGAGCAGATCGGCAGAAGAAGGATGGTGCGCGCAAGTCGTCACCGCCCCACTTGGCTCAGCCTCCGCCACGGCCCTCGCTCTAGCGCAGTATTCCAGAGGTGATCTCCGTAGGGATCTTGCGCGCCTCAGGACTACATCTCACTGCCACGAAACGATGCACGCACGCGCCCACCGTATGGCCACGTGTCGCTAGTGATCGGGAGGTTGGATCGCGGAAGTAGGCGGTTTAGCCCATGCGGTGGTGTCTGAGTACAAGATACCGTGGACGGTCCGATCTGGAAGTGACGGTTACCCAGTGGGATCGGTACTAGTCGCTGTTCTCCCTCACGAGCCGGCTCGCCCACCCCCTTATCTCTACAGAATGCTTCGTTGCCTTTGAGAGACTCCAACCTCTTAAGGTTTTGAGCCTCCGTCAAACCCGGAGTGGTTCGACGTACGCTGAGATCTGTTTGTGACTCTGATGCAGCCCAACTCGCACATCAAGAATCCATCGCTTTCGACGGTGCAGTTGTCGTCAACGTTAATCGGATCACGCTGCAGAAGATAATCACTATTATGGAGGCGTCGATGCGCAGACCTACTCTTATCTTGATGGTGGCCTTTGTATCTGGTTGCGGAGTGCCATTACCAATGCCGCACTATCGGCCGATCCAGGATACCGACCCGGGCTACGAAGTGCTCAAGCTACAAATGGCCCTGGTCGACAAGTTGAGTATTAGTGATCAGGAGAAGTTGGACGCAAAGGCGCTGCTTACCACCAAGGCTGCTCTGGTCACATCTCTGAATGCCTACGACGCTGCATTGAAGGACGCGAACCAGCGCAATCAACACGTTTCGAGCGCGTACAGTTGGACGAACGGCGTGGTGGGTGGTCTCGGAGCAGGACTAGCGGCAGTAGATAGTAAACGGGATTGGGGTCCGGTGGCTGGCGCGGTCGGGGCAATCTGGAATCTGATTGGACTCGCACTTCAGAAAGTGTTTGTCGATCCAAAAGTCGCAGACGGCACAAGTTTGAAGACGAGCGTGGATAGCGTTGGCCCGCTAATGAAGACTGCGGACGACGCTTGGGAAAGCATGCGGGCCGCTTCTTCACAGACAGTGGATGAGAGGTACACCGCTTGGAGCACTGCTATCCGAGCTGCGAACTTGAAGGCAGCAGGGGTACTGGATGTACTGCAGCAACTAAACATCTCTGGAATCACGTGCCAAAAAGGAACGCATCCCGCCCCTCTTGCCACCGATCCTAGGTGCAATGGAAGCAGTAAAGCAGTGAATCTAGTGGAGGAAAACGGCGGCTCGTGATCGGCATATTGTATGAGACGCTGCGCACTCTTCGATCAGTAAGCGCCCGTTCGCGGTACCTCAGAGCCGGGCTGCTTGGGATGATCTGCTAGCACGCCCGTCACGCCTATGGACCTACATAAAGCAGGCCGCTGCGATGCCATGGAGAAGCCCACCGTCCGCAAAAAGCAGCGGCGACCGATGGCGGTGAAGCCCAGGGGCATTGAGTCACATTGGCGGGTCGGGCGCCCTGTTACGGACAGTTCGTATGCCGGTGATACACAGGGACAACAACTGACAGTCGTCACACATCGGAGCTACCGGCGTGCACACCTGTCGTCCGTGATGGATGAGGTTCACATGGAGTGACCGGCGAAGCTCTCTCGGCACCAGCGCTTGCAAAAAATCGTGTGATGCCTTGATATCCACCCGGGACGGTAGGAATCCCAATCGGGCGAGTACGCGTCGACAGTGGCTGTCGACTGGGAAGACTTCTCTATCGAGCGAGTAGAGAAGTACACAGCGGGCTACTTTGGGTCCCACTCCCGGAAGCGAACGAAGAAGCTCTTCCGCGTCCTCGGTACTCATAGACCGAAGTGGCGCTAACGTTGCCCTACCAAAGCGATCGCGAAGTGGCGCGAGTTGTTTGCGAAGGCGGTCAAGCTTGACCCGCGCCATGCCTCCCGACTCCAACGCGGCGAGCGCCTCATCGTCTGGAACTGAAAGCAGACGCTCCCAGACACCAGAAACGACCCGTCTGATCGATGGGTAAGTGTCCTGATACGCTGATTCGCGCGTCCTGACGGAGAGCTGTATGTAGACCAGCTCGTCGAGCGGGTTGTGCTTATTCCCGAGCGGCGCGTGCCCTTCGGGCACGACGCCGTACACTTGCCTCAACCGCCGCTCGACTTCGGGGAGAATCTCGGCGGCTCGCTTCAATAGCCTCTTGCTCGGGACGAGAGGCTTACGTGTGCTCCGCTTGGACTGCCGCGATGATTTCCTGTCTCCGAATGGTTCAGCCATTACGACTGCGTGTACGTCGCTCGCACGGATTGCTACTGCATTCGACAATCAGGGCTGCGCCTTCTCCGACTCCTAGAACGTATCGGGCGGGTCAGCTCTGCTTCCGGATCGCTTCGCGTATGAACTCTGCTATCCCGTAAGCCATCAATGGCGGCACCGCGTTGCCAATCTGCCGGAAGCGCTCTCCCATATTGCCGAAAAAGCGGAAGTCGTCCGGGAAGCTCTGGAACCTAGCTGCCTCGCGGATCGATACCGTTCGATGCTGCTCCGGATGGATATGCGTGTAGCAGTCCTTGGCAAAGTGCGCCGTGACAGTGCCGGCTGGGGCGTCCCATCTGAGCTTCCGGTACTTGTCCTTGAAGATATCATCGCGATACCGCTTGAATCGCGCATCGAGCTCGTGATACTGCCCGCCCTGTGGCATAACGGAGAACGCCTCGAGGTCCTGCCCGTTGTGCTTGCGTGTGATGTGGTCGGTGACCATCCCGTTGCTGTTCGCTCTCATGAGTTGAGCGTATCTGCTCAGTTTTCTTACGGGCCTGTACGGCGTAGGATCTTCCTGTGCTCCGTGCGTGACCGGAGGCAGGTCGCCGATCGCCTGCTGGACTGTCGTGCTATCAGAGGGAAGGTTCAGGACGTCACGTCGGAATCGAGTTGCAAAGCCTTCTATGTCCGAAGCTGGGAGCTCCAGCGAGAGGTCACTCCTGACTCCGAGAAAGATCAGCCGTCTCCGGTCCTGCGGCACGCCAAACCATCGCGCATTGACCTGAGCGACGGTACATCGATACCCAGCGTCGCTGAAGTGCGATAGAACCGCGTCTGCGACGTTACGGCCTTCGATAGATAGCATCCCTGGTACGTTCTCCATCACGCATATCGGGGGACGGAAAAACGCAACGAACTCGAGGAAGCGGCGGTAAAGTCGATTGCGCGGATCCTTAAGGAGGCTTTGCGGAGTGTGCTCGAGTGAGCGGAGCTTTCCACGCCCGGCTCTCGACCAGCCCTGGCAAGGCGGCCCCCCTATGATGGCGAGCAATGTTCGCGGCCTCCCCCCGAGTAACTCGGCAAGTTGCTCCGGCCCGAATTCAGCGAGGTCGCGGTTCAGTGTCAGCGAATGAGGGAAATTCAGCTCGTGTGTTCGCGCCGCCATAGCGTCGTGGTCAACGGCCGCGCGTGTGAAAAAGCCGGCCCGATGCCATCCCCACGTGAATCCTCCGGCGCCACAAAACAGATCGATAATGTGAGTGCGGTTGGCGACGTCGCCGAGTGTCATGGCTTGCCCGATATGGGACAGGATGAGGGGTTCAGCCCGCGAAGGGCCGCGTCGTCGGTCGGGAAAGCTAGATAAATAGAGCGCCCGGGTCCAGGTAGAGCTTCCACAGCCGCGTAGCGTGCTGCGGGCCTTGGACTGTTCGGGGACAATACGATGCTGCTCCACCGGATGAAGCATGATAGAATTGACACATGTCACACCCAGCTAATTATGGAGCACATCGCGAAGGACTCCCGCAGCAGCAGGAGCTTTTGCTGGACCCGCAGCTAGGTCCGCTCATTCCTGCTGGCACCCGCTTGGCTGGGTTGGATCTTTTCGCGGGGATCGGAGGGCTATCGGCAGGTTTTGCCGATGTAGGATTCTCTATGACCGGTGTCGACTCTGAGCCCGTCGCTAGTGAAGTATACAAACTGGCTCGCTTCGGTGATGCACGGACACACGATCTTCGATCAGAGCTGTTCGAGGCCGACGTATCCGTAATTGTGGGTGGACCTCCATGCAAACCCTGGTCGCCGGTAAATCTTCAGAGGCGACGCGGTGCCCACGAGGACCACGGTCTTCTGGCCCGCTTCGTCGAGAACGTGCAGGTGATTCGCCCGGCCATCTTCGTCATGGAAAACGTGCCAGCTCTCGGTAGCGACGAGGTCTACCGGTGCGGTGTGGAGCAGTTGCGAGGCTCCGGCTACGATATCGCCGCCCACGTGCTCCACTATGACCGATTCGGTGCGGCTACGAAGCGGCGTAGGCTCTTCACCGTCGGTGTGCGCGACGTTCGCGGAGGCGGTCAGATCTTCTTCAGGCTCCTGAGAGGGCACCACGCCCCAGCCCGCACCGTACGCGATGCGATTGCTCACTTCCGTCATGCGCCGCGTGGCAGCCATCCAGATCATGACTGGTCAGAGCTAAAGACTATATCGAAGTATCGTGAGCGGTACGAGAGCGGCCAGTATGGATGGACGCGCTTGGACTATGACGGTCCGGCCCCGTCCTTCGGGAGCGTAGCCAAGACTTATATCCTCCACCCGGAGGCTGGGGTCGATGGATATCCGGAGCGAGTACTCTCCGTGCGGGAGGTCCTGGCCATCATGGGATTTCCGGACTCCGTGCGATTCCCGGAGGGGACGTCTCGGGCCAAGCGGTACCAGATGGTGGCCAACTCGGTGAGCCCTCAGGTATCGCGGGCGGTAGCGCTGACGGTGCGTACCCTCTTGACGGGCCGACCCTAGGAGCAGGGGGCGCGCGACGCCCTTACGGTGATCACTGGCTTCGATCACCGATGCCAGATCGTTGCGAACCTGCCAGCGCGGCCGTCATCCGTTTGACGTATCCGCCAACCAGCATCATATTGTTTCCGCGTCTGACGGGCATGTAGAACTTCCAGCAGGACGCCCTGTCCAGTTGGTTGGTAGTCTCAGGTGCTCGCCAACGCTGGTCCGAGCCTGATGTCCTCCGGGTGAGTGTTTGGCTCTCACCCTGAAGTTGGGTTGCTACGGAGGCACGTCCGGCAGCCGGTGTCATTTCGAGTGAGGTGGCCGCAATCCTGGAAGTCAGCCGGTGGCTGATTCGCTAAGCTGCTAAGCGCCGGGTAATCGTGTTACTCCTCGTGCAAGCCTCAAGGGCCAGCGCGGCATCTGCGAGCTCCAAGAACCAACGTTGCTATAGTAGGCACTCTCACCTCGGGGAGGCGCCAGCGCTCGATCGTCACGTTGTAGATGGCCTTCCCCAGTCGGCTTAAGCCGAGCGCACGCAAGCCACACTGCATTGAGCAGTCCAAAGCGCGCGATGAAGGGGGTCCTGTCTCCCCCGACCTTACCAGAACCAACACATCGACCGCGGCCTCTTCGTGACCAGCCGTCCCGACATACACCTCGAATACCCTCCGGCGGAGGATCAGCTCGAATACGACGAGGTAGCCCCCAACGCGTCGGCCATGATCGAGTCGATGCGAGCATACGGCTACACTCTCCCCGCAGCCATCGCAGATCTGATCGACAACAGCATCGCAGCAGGATGTTCGACGGTCTGGCTGAGGTTTAACTGGTCGGGCGCGGATTCTTGGGTGACCGTCACCGACGACGGTGAGGGAATGACGGAAAGAGAGCTCAGGGATGCAATGAGACTCGGAAGCCGCAACCCGCGCATGGAGAGGGAACCGAAAGATCTCGGGCGTTTCGGGTTGGGTCTTAAGACCGCATCTCTATCTCAGTGCCGTCGTCTTACCGTCGCTTCGCGAACCGCTCCCGGCCAAGAATCCGTACGCCGCTGGGATCTTGACTATCTCTCCCGGCGTGAAATTCACGGGTGGCATCTCCTCCGCTCACCATACAGAGGATCGGAGGAGCGTGCTGCAGTACCTTCTGACCTCGAGTCCGGTACTGTCGTGCTCTGGGAGGTACTCGATCGGGTGGTCGGCGACGCTGGTAAGGACGATCGGAAACTTCATCAGCATTTCCTCAGCTTGGTTGGTGACGTCGAGGCTCATCTGGCCATGGTATTTCACCGATTCATCGGACGAAGCCGCGGAAGGCTCAGGATCCTGATCAACGAGAAGGAGGTCGTCGCTTGGGATCCGTTCCTCGAGTCGCATCCTGCCACGCAATCCACGCCCGAGGAGATCATCGATCTACCAGGACACTCGCACCCCATTCGTTTGAAAGGGTTCGTCCTTCCCCATAAGGACCGACTGGGAGAAATCGAGCACCAGAAGGCTTCGGGGCCCGCTGGATGGAATGCCCAGCAGGGATTCTACCTGTACCGCAATGATCGACTGATCGTGCCGGGAAGCTGGCTTGGCCTTGGAAGCCCGCGCCCATGGACCAAGGAGGAGCACTACAAGCTCGCCCGGATCCGGCTGGACATCCCGAACTCCATGGATCACGAATGGCACCTCGACGTGAAAAAGTCGAGCGCCCAACCACCGCCCCTGATCCGTGACCGGCTGACGGCGCTCGCTCAGACCATCCGACTCGATGCCCGTGCCGTGTACGCTCATCGTGGCCAGTATCGCCAGAGGACGACAAGGGAGGAACTGCGGCGGCCGTGGAAGGTGGCGAGACATGCAGGAGCCGTCAGCTACCGCATCGATCGCGCACATCCCGTAATCGGAGCGCTGATCGGTTCCCTTCCCCGAGAGCTGCGCGCTGATATCGAGGCGATGCTGAAGATCTTGGAGGAGACGGTGCCCGTCGAACAGATCTGGCTAGATAGCGCGGAGAACTCCGACGGCTTCGCACGGCCATTCCGCGGCATGACGGCGAGCCAGCGGCGTCACCTGATCGAGCTGTCGTACGCTGCGATCAGGCGGAACCGGGGAATTGGCCACTCTGAGGCTATCAGTTTGCTCCTCTCATGCGAGGAGTTCGCCGACGAGGAATCCCGTTCCATTCTGGAAACCCTCCCGTCCACCGACGCACAATGAACGAGAACTACAAAGCGGTTCGGGCAGCGGCCCAGATGCTTCTCAACCAGCAGCACGGGCAGCAGAGTCGTTCGCTAGAGAGCGAGGAAATTCGTAGTGCGGTACTCAGAACCGCAACGCTGTTTGGCTGCGCCGACATCGACCTGGACGCGATTGTTGCCGATCTGGAGGCCTGTTTCCAGACGAGAATAGGAGCCGAGCGCGTCCTCACCGGAGCCGACGAGAAGTACGCTCCATGGCTGAACAAGCGCAAGGCGGCCATCGACTGGAAGTTTTGGACCCGCTACGAGCAGTACCTACTTAGAGAGAAGAGCTGGCCGCAGGCCACGCTGGATAGGCTCGACGAGACGACCGACAAGATTCTGGGGCTCTTGACCGATCCCGAACAGTCTGGATCATGGGATCGCCGGGGCATGGTGGTGGGCCATGTTCAATCCGGGAAGACAGCGAACTATATCGGGCTGATTGCAAAGGCTGCGGATGCTGGATACAAGCTCATCGTGGTTCTTGCCGGCTTCCATAAGAGCCTGCGCAGCCAGACACAGATTCGTCTCGAAGAGGGTTTTCTCGGATACGACCGTGGGGCTACAGCGGTCGCGGATGGCATGCCAGCAGCTCCGATCGGGGTCGGGCTGATCGATCCGCTACCCAGAGCGAACTCAATTACGGCACGCGCGGACGACGGTGACTTCAAACGTCAGGTGGCGAATACCTTTGCCATAAACCCCGGAGGCCTCCCACTTCTTTTCGTGGTGAAGAAGAATGGCCCGGTTCTGAAGAACCTACTTCAGTGGGTCCGGTGGGCCGCTAATGCCTCCGACGAACGTGGCCGTCGTTACGTGAAGGATGTTCCGCTCTTGGTAATCGACGATGAGGCCGATCAGGGCTCCATTGATACCAAGCAGGGCGCTATCAATGAGGACGGAACTCCGGATCCGGACCACGATCCCACACAGCTGAACCGCAGGATCCGAGAGCTCCTCCACCTGTTCGACCAGAGCGCATACGTCGGATACACAGCCACACCCTTCGCCAACATTTTCATCCATGAGCAGGGGCGGACGGAGCAGGAGGGCGAGGATCTGTTCCCGAGAAGCTTCATTGTGTCGCTCCCCGCACCATCCAACTACGTCGGCCCTGCGGAGGTGTTCGGGTACGAGAACGATGCTGGCGAGTCGGTCCCTGGACTCCCGATTATCCGCCTTGTCGACGACTATGCGGTCTCCGACGATCCGGGCGAGACGGAAGGCTGGATGCCGCCGAAGCACAAGATCGACCACGTACCCCGCTACTACGGGAGTGAGACTCTGCCTCCCTCCCTCATCCAAGCAATCCGCACCTTCATCCTCTCCTGCGCGGCCAGGTTGGCGAGAGGGCAGGCAACCGATCACAACTCCATGTTGGTCCACGTGACGCGGTTCACGGCTGTGCAGCAGCGGGTCGCGGAGCAGATCCGTAAGGAGCTTCTTCAGGTTCAGCGCCGTCTGAGATACGGCGACGGGGACTCGTCGGATCAGCTTCTCGAAGAGCTACGGGAGCTCTGGGAGAATGACTTCGAACCCACGTCAAACGAGATCGACGAGCGATATGCAGGCTACAGGAGCTTCCCGAACTGCTGGGTCGATATCGAGCCATTCGTGGAGCAGGCTGCCCTTTCCATCAGCGTTCGTGAGATCAACGGGCAGGCTGGAGAGGTGCTCGACTACGTCAACCACGAGGGTACCGGCCTGAACGTGATCGCCGTGGGCGGCGATAAGCTTTCCCGCGGCCTCACGCTCGAGGGGCTCACTGTGAGCTATTTCCTGCGTGCCTCCAGGATGTACGACACGCTAATGCAGATGGGGCGCTGGTTCGGCTATCGACCTGGCTATCTTGATCTCTGCCGGCTCTACACGACTCCAGAACTCGCGGAGTGGTACTCCCATATCGCAGCGGCGAGCGACGAACTGCGCGAGGACTTCAATCGCATGGCGGCGAGTGGCGCAACCCCGAGAGAGTTCGGACACCGCGTCCGGTCGCACCCGCTCATGATGGTCACCTCCCAAGTGAAGATGCGACATGGAGCCAGTATCGATATCACCTTTGACGGAGATATCAGTGAGACCATCAACTTCTGGCGGACGCGGAACCGACTCGAGCCGAACTGGCGTGCTGCCCAGCGGATGATCGCTGATATCGAGGCTTCCGGAAAATTCCCGCGCCCGGCACCTCGACCCGACGGCGAGTGGGACCGAGATCGGGTGGGCGCTTGGATCTGGGAGGATGTGTCAGAGCAGGTAGTTATTGATTTCCTCACCAGCTATAAAGAGCACGACGCGTCCAGGAGGGTGAAGACCAAATTGCTCGCGGACTACATCCGTGCGGAAGCGGGGCAGGGCCGGTTGACTACATGGAGCGTTATGCTGGCCAACGGCTCCGGCTCCATCGGAACACTCGGCTCCGCCCGCTTCAGGCACGCGGAGCGGTCTTGGTACCTCACTGGTGGCGACGACGAAAGCCGGGCAGCCGAGAAGGAGAGCTTGAAGCAGCAGAATCATTTCAGGATTCGCCGACTCGTGAATCCCACGGACGAGCCTCAGGATCTCAACGACGAAGAATGCGCACGAGCAATGCGCAGCACGCGTGACGACTGGGAGAAGGACCCGCTTGGACGCGCCGAACCAAGCCGCCCTGCCGGCCCACAGATCCGCCGAGAGAGGCCGCCCACCCGAGGGCTGCTGATCCTATACCCTCTCGAACCCGGAGGTGATGGGATCAAGGGCTCCGAGAAGGTAGATCCGACGGCCGCTGACCTGCCGTTGCTCGGCTTTGCCATCAGCTTCCCAAGAGTGGATTCGGCGATGGCATCGCGAGTCCAGTATGTGGTCAACAACATTTACTACAAGCAGGAGTTCGAATCATCGCGGATCGACGATGAGGACTGGACTTGACGGAGCTGACCAATCTCTGGGGTCTCCTCCGCACTCATGGCGAAGGTGATCAGGGCTACGTCCGTCTCCGACTGACATCTACTACCGTCTGTGCTGTCTATGCAGCCCGCCAACTACCGAGCGACCTCGATGCCCTGATCTTGGAGGTGTCGACTGAGTCCATTCCTCCCAATCCGGACTATCCGCGATCGGTCGGCTTCGACGTAGAGGCGGAGCCGATCGCACCAGGGCGCCACGGTCGTACCCGACTGGTGCTGGTCCTGACGAACGCGCGGTTTCAAGACGTTTTCCAGTCCTTGTGCGAGGACGTGGTCCAGAGCATCGGCTCCGCAAGGAACGAGGGGGAGGCCGTTAGTGCCTTCGTAGCTCGCCTCTCCCGCTGGCAGGCATTCCTACGGAAGCATGGGCCGGGTGGTCTCTCGATCGAGGCACGACGGGGGCTCTACGGGGAACTGACCTTCCTTCGTGAACTCCTCACTCGGACCGCGGATGGAAGTGCCATCGGCGCTTGGAAGGGCTGGTCCCACACAAATCACGACTTTCAGCTTCCCACAGGAAATGTCGAGGTCAAGACCACAAGTGCAAACACACCGCATTCCTTCCATATCAGCAACATCGGACAGCTCGATGATCGATCGATACCCCGGCTGTTCCTGAACTTCGTGGTTGTAGACGAGAACGAAGCGGGGGCCGAGTCGCTACCCGAACTCGTCGAATCGATCAGACTCCGAGTTTCCGATGATTGGGCCGATCAGTTCGATGAATCTCTGGTGCAGGCTGGCTACTTGGAGACACATCGCGATCAGTACGCCACACCGCGCTACAATATCCGCTCCACTCGGTTCTATCGCGTCGAGGACGGATTTCCACGTCTTCGAGCCGAGGATCTCGCGCTAGGTGTGGAGCAGGTCACGTATTCGGTAGCCGTTGCTGCATGTCGAGATTTCCTGCAGTACGAGTCGCAGGTGTTTCTGGAGCTTCTTCCTGGAGCCGATTGGCCTTCCACATGAGTGACGAACAGAACCGTTTCGAGGATTACCTCGCGCTCCTTCGATCTTCTGTCAGTGAGCGGTGTCTGGAGTCGGGGGGAGACGGAGATGAGGTGGCGCTGGGAGGTTTTCGGGAGGAAGCGTTCACCGGAGTGGTCAGCGACACCCTCGTGGACCTCGGCCATGTGCCCGATGCTCAGATCTGCTTCTTCGAGCAGAAGTTGGGACGGGCGATCGGGCGAGTGAATGCCTGGAACTTTGACGAGGACGCTGCCCAGGTAGACCTGTTCACAACGGTCTACAGAGGACTGCATGATCCGAAAAGCGTGACGGCGACGGAGCTAAACCAAGCGATCCGGCGTGCCATTCACGTGTTCATGGAGGCTCGTAACGGCATCCATGCGCAGATGGAGCCAGCATCCGACGCGTTCGATATGATGCACCGACTTCACGAGGTGTGGCCTACAGTGGAGCGCCTCCGTGTAATCGTCATCGCGGACGGCTTCGCCGCCGATCCGGGCGAACAGGATATCAATCCAGAAGCTCCGGAATTGCAGGTAGAGATCTGGGACCTCCGGCGTCTATTCCGGGCTGCAGCGTCTGGGCTCCCCTACGAGACAACGGAGATCGATATCACGAAGCGCCTCGGTCGTCCACTTCCCTGCCTGCCAATGCCGGAGAGCGGCGCCGACTACAGAAGCTACTTGGCCATCATTCCGGGTGACCTTCTGCACTCCCTCTATCATGAGTTCGGCCCTCGTCTTCTGGAGCTCAACGTGCGGTCCTTCCTGCAGGCGCGCGGCAAGGTGAACCGCGGTATCCGGGATACACTCTTGAAGGAGCCGGCGCGGTTCCTTGCCTATAACAACGGCATCTCAGCCACGGCCGAGAGCGTTGAGCTCTCAACGGACGGAATACCAGCCATCACAGCTATCCGGGGACTCCAGATCGTGAATGGGGGGCAGACTGTGGCATCGATTCACCGGGCGAAGGAACGGGACCGGATCGACCTCTCGGACGTATACGTTCAGGCCAAGATCACCATCGTACGGCCGGAACATATCGAGACTCTGGTTCCGCTGATCAGTCGATTCGCCAACACGCAGAACCGCGTAAACGAGGCCGACTTCTCGGCCAACCACCCGTTTCACGTCCGTCTCCAGCAACTATCCGAAACGATCTGGGCGCCTGGTGAGCAGAGCCGATGGTTCTACGAGAGGGCGCGTGGGCAATATCAGGTTGCCAGGGCACGTGAGGGAACGACTCCCGCCCGCCTTCGGCGCTTCGATATCGCCACGCCACCGCGCCAGCGGTTCGACAAGGTGGAGATCGCGAAGTACATCGACTCATGGGATCAGCTACCCCATGTGGTCAGCCGTGGAGGGCAAAAGAACTTCGTGCACTTCATGGATCGAATGAACCGGCAGCATGGAGACAGCTGGGAGCCCGACGCCGCATACTTCCGCGATCTGGTTTCGAAAGCTCTCCTGTTCAAGCGAGCAGACAAGATCGCGCGGCAGCACGGCTTTCCGAGCTACCGGGCCCAAGCGATCGCCTATACCATTGCACTAGTCTCCTACCGTACCGCCGGACGGGTTGATCTCGAGCAGATCTGGAACCGGCAGGAGGTGTCGCAGGCTCTCGCCGACACTGTTTACGAGTGGATGCCCGTCGTTCATCGGGAGCTCGTCGAGTCCGCCGGCGAACGTAACGTCGGTGAGTGGTGCAAGCGAGAGGAGTGCTGGCGGCACATACAGACGATCAGCGTGGAGGTTACGCCAGCTCTCGAACGAGAACTCTCCGAGGGGCAGCCGCTTCCGAATGTTGGAGATATCGCTGGTCGGAACGGGCTCGATCTCACTTCCGAGGATAGAGAAAACATCGCGCGCGTCATGCAGGTTACCGCGGAGGAATGGGTACACATCAGTGGGTGGGGATCGAAGACGGGATGTCTTCAGTCCTGGCAGATTGGGATCGCCACGACCCTAGCCACATATGCCGCGACAGACTGGGTAAGGGTGCCGTCAAAAAAACAGGCTCTTCAGGGTGTAGCGATTCTGAAGATTGCGGATGGCAACGACGGTAGACTCCAGGCCGACGAGGCCGCGTGATCGCGATGACACGGATTCGCACCAGTCGTGTTTTCTAGAGCCTCTTACGAACTTCTGCCCGCTTGCTGAGCAGCTTTCGGGCATGCAGGTGCAGCTGCAGTCTCGGGCGCCCAGTCGCAGAGGCGGGCTTCCGCCGTTGGCGCTCGCGTCCGCCCGAGCATTAGAAGCCACGGCCATCTGGCAGTTCGGACAAGGAGGTAGTTGAGGTGCCCAAGAAGGCAACATCAAAGAGGGCGGCCGCCGCGGCGTCGAAGGTGCTGCGTGATGGCCGGACGTCGAAGTCGTCGAAGACAGCCGCCGGCTCCGCGCTGTCGCAACGCGAGAAACCGCGGAAGAAGAAGTAGCAGATGGTTGCCCCGGTGCGGGGACTACCCCCGCGCCGGCTGCTATTGCCTCCGAGCGTGCGCCGGTCTGCGCCGTGGTGAGGCGCAGAGGAGCCGAGCACGGGCCGAGGTGGCTCAAGGCTTGTTCCGGTCATAGCTTTGCCCCACACGACACCTCGTCCCGCCTCCTGCGTATGCCGCGTAAGAAGAAGCTCCCTCCAGTTGACCAACTCGGCGAGTTTGCGGTCTCGGCGGTGATGGCGAAGCTCACGGAGCATCTCCGCGAGGACATGACCGACGCTGAGAAAGAAGACCTCGTCGATCGCGTCAACAGTGCCGCTATGAAGACAATGGAAGCCCTTCTACCGGAGCTGGGAGTTCAGGTCGCCGACAGCGTCGAATCCAAGACACCACGTCTCATCAAACACCGCCGACGCCTGAGGCGGCGATTCGAACGCCACCTCCGCGAGATCTGGGGCGATGCGCTCGATCGTCTCGAAGCGATGCTGCACGCGTTCCTTGAGCTTGGCCAGGCCTACTATCAGGAAGGCTTGCGACCGGATGTTGAAGAGCCAGGCGCGCTCTTCTCGGCACTCACTCACCTTCACGCGCGCGCGTGTCGAGTAATCTTGGAAATCCTGACCCTGCTCGAGGCAGGCCTTGCCGATGGAGCGCAGGCACGCTGGCGCACGCTTCATGAGATCGCGGTGGTCGGCTTGGTGCTACAAGAGGGCGGCGGGGAAATGGCTGATCGATATCTTCTCCATGAGCACATCGCCGATTGGCGCGCCGCTGAGAATTTTGAGCAGCATGTAGACCTCCTTGGGTGGGAACACGCGCCCATCGAGGAAATGGAGGAGCTCAGGGCACAAGCCGCGGAACTCGTGAAGACGTTCGGCGAGGCGTTCAAGAGTGATTATGGATGGGCGAGCGGTTTGAATGGAAAGCAACGGCCGGGGATTGCGGATCTCGAGGCGGCGGTCGAAGTCGAGCAACTACGGCCCATGGCGAAGTGGGCAAACGATGCCGTCCATGCGGGTCCTAGAGGCCTTCGAAGCTTGGGATGGGACTTCGACTTGGAAGATCCAAACGTGATCCCTGCGGGCATGAGCAGCGCGGGACTCTCAGAGCCGGGCCAGAACACCGTGAAGTCGCTGCTGCTCCTTGCCGGTGCTCTTCTAACCAACCAGCCGACCGGCGATCGCTCGGCAATGGTGTGGGCCCTCATGACTATGGGGCGGCGAGCGGTGCAGGCGTTCGCAGCTGCAGAGGAGAAGCATGCGGAGCGAGCGTATGCCAGGGCTGACGACGCCATCGACGAGGCTGACGGGCTGGCGTGAGTAGCTTGACGGGGCTGGATTCGCCATCGGACGGCGTGAGCGCTATTCGTTGCGGTTGGGCAGTCCATTTGTGGGCGCACGGCCTCCAGGTGCCCGAGTCGCTGGCCTTTGAGCTAACAGTGGGTGGGGCGGCGCGAGAGCACAGGCTGACGGTCGAGTTGGCAGAGAAGCCGACTACTCCAGTCTTTCGGATGGCCCTTCCCCGTTACCTGGTCGAAGGAGAGGGCATCTTCGCACGGACGGAGACCCCCCCGGGACAAGCGGAAGGGGACGCAACCGGCGCGTGGATCGTCGTGTTCGCATCTCAGCTTCTGCCGGTTGATCGGGAGCTAGCGACTCGATTTCGAGACGACCCGGACGGGGCCTTGGGCGATGTTTCTGCTGCACTTGAAGACGTGGCGCGGGCGGATCTCCGACCTGTGGCGGACCTCTGCGCCGGTGTCTTCGCGCTGGCCCTCCTGGGAACACGACCGGCGCTGTGGAACGAGGCTGCGGTCTTCTGGCACGACGAGACGAAGTACAAGGCGACAAGTTCAACGCCGCCATCGGAATTCCTGCGGCCATCTGCGTTCGGGAAGCGGCAGTTGCTGGAGATGGCGTCGTCCGTGGCCGCAGCGATGGGTGCACCTGCAAGGATGCGTACGGTCATCCAATTGTGTGCTCGCTGGTTGGTAATCTCGCACGGACTACCGATCGGATCCAACGAGCGGTTCGTTACCACGTTTCAGTGTATCGAGGCCCTGTGCAACGTCGTCGGCAATGAGCCGACGTCTGAGGACGCGACTGGTTTCGAGCTCCTCGATGGACTGCTAGCAGGGCTCCGCTCTGAAAATGGGGAGCAGGCGCGCGCATTCTTGCAATCCGTGCGTGAGCGCCTCGCACGTCCCTCCCTGAATGTCCGATTTAGGAGGCTTGCCGCGGCCTACGGCGGTGAATGCGCGAGTGATGATGTCAACAAGTTTAAGGCCATCGCGAAGGCCCGGAATGAGCTCCTCCATGCCCGTGTCGCCGAGGTTCCCTCGCTAAAGAACGGTATTGAGGTGCATACAGCGGCGTACGATCTTGCGGCGCGGTATCTTGCTGCGGTTATCGAGCACGCTCGAGTCGCCTCGCCGCCAAAGATCGTTTCAACAACGGGCTTCGACGAATCGAAGGGATAAGAGCGAGCCTTATTGATCGTTCAGCCTGTTCCGTCATTCATGAAGCAGTAGCTTCTTGCCCGACTGGCTCGCTCATACAACTCCAAGGGAGCTGATCGTATCGCTGGCGCGCGCCAACATGCTTGGTATGTGGACGGCGGCATCAGATGAGTGTGGTGGCGACGGTAGTCGTTAGCACGACGAGCGGGCACACGTAGGCGGACCAGGGCGCCAGGGAGCGGACGGCGGCTTCGGAAAGGGCCAATTCTGCGGACACCGTCTGCAGAATTGGGTCGCCTCGCGACTTCCTTGCGGAACCCCGTCGCGCTTCTCGCGGAGGCGTCCTCCCGCTCTTAACGATTCTATCGACAGTGTCGATAGAATCTCGGCTTGTGGAGACGCGAGGTAGAACTGGCGGAACTTGTTCAGATTTAGGTAGGAGAAAACTTGGCCGATCCTCTTCGTGAGATCATGCGCCAACATCTCCAGTAGCGCCTCACCATATTCCGCTCGAGCGTTGTCGCCCTGCTCGTACTCCACGATCCGCCTGCCGATCTCCCAGTAGGTCGCGGTCATGATCGCTTTGACCGCGCGCGCCGATGTACGGCGCGCGTTCTCGAGCAGCTCCCTTATACCGTCGACGAGCCCCCGAAAAGGTTCCGAGGCGTATGGATGACGCCGCGTAACCGCGGCCTTCCGGGCGTGCCCGACGGACTTTTGCTGGATTGGCTTCTTCGTCATGCCGCAGTCTCCTGATAAGTGCCCGCTCTCGGCAATCCCGTTCCAGCAATCGGGAGGTGCGGTACATCTGCGCGACTCACTCTTGGAGAGCGGGTCCTACGTATCGCCAGAGGCTTCGCGGTGTCGATGGCCTACGCGAGTCGTCCCGCACCTTTGCTTTTAACGACAAGCGTACACAGAGAGCTGACCCTGCGCTCGGTCATCGCATGGCCCGCTATCGCGGGCAGAGTGAAGCGCCCCGAATTCGAAGAATGGCTGGAGCCGGGTTTGTGAGGGATCGCTCGAACGATCGGCTGATTCTTCTACTTCATCTCAGTATCCGTACTATACTCCTGGCAATGACATTCGCGGACATCATATTATTGCCACACGTTGTGGAGACCTCCATCCGTCTCAGCACCCGCGGCGTGATGGACCTGGCATCATGTGCCCTTCCGCGACACGCACAACCGCCGCACGACTTCCTCCGCACCGCACTTGTAGACCGTAAGGCATACCAGATCTCCGCTCGGGTCGCGTACCTCCCAATGACGGTGGCGCCGCCGGATCGCATAGGTGCCATGGTTCTCCTCGGCGCGGTGAGTGGCACCGACTTTCCGTACGTTGACCATCATGGACCTCGTCGTTTCTTGACCTTGGAAGCCTGGCTGGACTAGCTTCGCTGACCAGCTACGGTGTGAGGGCGCGCTCACCTCGAGGGCGTCGGGGAATGTCCTTGCATCGAAGGTCGGCTACTGCGTTCCCTTGCGCGTCCGTCTATATCATAATAGACGGCAGAATCGACGTCAATGTCAACATAGACTACGACCATGGACTTCAAGACGGCAACGGACCGCCTCACCGCCTGCATCAGCCACGCCGAGATTGCCGATGCTGCTGGCGTATCTGTCCAGTCGATTCGTCAGGCCCGCCTCGACCAGAACAATCTGAACCATCGTCCGCCGCCCGATGCCTGGGAGAAGGCGGTGATACGATTGGCAAAGGAAAAGAGGCGCGAGCTGAAGGAGCTGATCGAGCAGCTGCGAGAGGGCTCGGCCTGATGGTCTACCGGTAGTTTTTCGCACCGAGGCGGCGGATACCGAGATGAGCTGGCACCTATCCAGACGATGGACTGCGATCGCAGTCGCATTGGGTGCCGTGTTTGTGGCGGTGAATTGGATCGGGCGCCGCAGAGAGTACCGCACGGTAGCCGGAGTAGAAGCCACGCTGGGCGCAGCCGGCGTGCGACCTGGTGTTGGCGCCGAGCGGGTTTTCGCGGTGCTCGATTCTCTTCGGGCGAACTACTCCGCGCTCGCGTCAGACGGCGTGGTCACCGTGAGTTTCGGCCGCTCCTTCAGTGATCTGTTCGTCCGCGGCGATATTGCGGGCAGGTTCGAGTTCGATACGGCCGGACGACTCGTCTCGCGAGAGGTGCGGGAGAATCTCACGGGGCCGTGAGCCGTGTGGGGAGAACCGATTGCAGCGAACGGCGTGTCGCATTGCCGTGTGACATGCCTTGTCGCTCTTCGGAGCGACGAGTATTGCGGACCTGGACCTGATCTCCGCTTATGTCGTGCCCTCGTACCGGTTGCGAACCTGGATGAGATTCGCGCTCAGGGGTACAGCCATTCGGCAGAAATGGCCAAAAGCCAGGTGGTTGGCTCGAGTAGTTAGCTGGCACCATCTCATCTTGGCGAGGAAAGCCCTGTTACTTGACAGGCGGCGCGGCAGCGGGAACTTCCCTTTGACTTCTACAGCGGGCTGCTAATATGGGCCATATTCGTCTCGGGCGATTACCACGCACAATGCGATGGGTGGCAGTTACCGACGCGCTGGGCTCTCCAGGTGAGTCCGCGGGGTCTATTGCCAGTAAGACGCTGAATGCAGCCGCTGCCTCTTTACGAAATGCCCCTCAGGAGCCAGGCTGTTACCTGCCGCTCCTTCAGCTCTCCCGGCTGGCCGTTGCCGCACGCTCACAAGACAAATTCGCCGAACAGCTAGTCGAGCTCGGAATTGCCGAGGGAGATAGAGAAGACGGCCTTCGGCTCCTAGTTGCACTGGAGCAGGCCTCGTTGGGACGTGCAGGTCGGCATACCGTCTATACGGACATCGCCGAGCGTGCCTATCGAGAAGTATTGCTGGGGCGCGTACGTGCACAGGCAGAGAGTCTCTGGGGCATAAGCCCCACGGATGTGAGACTCGCCCTTGCGGCACAGTCCACCGAAAACGGATACAGCGAGTTTGCTCGGGACTGGTTTAGCCGCTTCGTGGGCCGCACGCTTCAGTATTTTATCGACCGCGAGCTGTCTAATTACGTTGGCCAGGGAGCGGCGGAAAACTCCGGCGACGCTGTGCGACTCGAGCGTGAGGTGCTCGCCTACGCCAACGAGCGTACCCGCATCCTAAAGGAGTTCTCTCCGGGATGGCTATCAAAGACTCTCTGGACCAAGGGCGCGATACCCGAGGAGTCGGCACAGCGATTCTTTGCCTACGCGATCAAGAAGATACTGGATGACGTGGCGATGGAGGCCGACGCTCCGTGACGCGCGTTCTCGCCGTCTGTGGGGGAGCGCGCACGCCACGCCGACGTGCCAGCTATGACTCGACCATACATCCTGTCCTCTATGGCCGGGACCGAACCGGGCATCTCGTCTTGGAGAACGTCACAAACGCCATAGTTCGCAATCTCCAGCCGAGAAGCCGGGATCTCCTCGAAATCGCCGCGTACGTTTATCTCGCCGACACGGAGGTAGTGCGGTGGTCTGAGCGTGACCTCCTCAACAAGAAGTGGGTCAGGGACTTTCACTTCGTCATCCCCGTCTCCGACCCTGCATTCTGGTCTTCCGCCCCTGTTAGCGAGCAGCTATCTCGCACATTGGGCACTGCGAGCGGAGACACGTTCTCGTTCACGTTCGCTAAGGGCTCCCCCTCAGAGGCCGAGCAGCTATTCACCGGCGTCGACACACCTTTCCCCGGTGCAGATACCATTTGCCTCTTCTCAGGAGGGGCGGACTCTCTCGCTGGTGTCGTGTACGCCTGTGAGAGCATGGGCAAGCATCCCTTGCTGGTGAGCCATCGCAGTTCTAGCAGGCTAGACAGCCGACAGGGGAACCTACGGGAACTGCTCAATCAACGACGCGGAACCAAGCGACCGCTCAGTCACGTGAGCGTGTGGCTCAACCGGGACGGCTCACAGGCCAAGGAGACTTCTCAGCGGACACGTGGCTTTCTCTTCCTCACCCTCGCCACCGTCATCGCGCGGGAACTCGGTATCTCGCAGGTCATCGTGCCCGAGAACGGTCCCGTCAGCATCAATCTGCGAAAACTACAGCAGTCTTATGGTGCCACCCTCTCTAGGACGACCCATCCTGCCCTTCTCGCCGAGTACCAGACGCTCGTCAGGGCACTTGGAGGAACTGACGTCAGCTTCGTTAATCCGTTTCTGTTCTCTACGAAGACTGATGTGCTCGGGGTGCTCGACCGTCACGGCGTCGGCGACCTGCTCCAGGAGAGCGTCTCGTGTGCACACATTCAGGGGCAGACCAATGCGCAGCCCCACTGCGGCGTGTGCTCTCAATGCATCGACCGGCGTGTCGCCTCCATCGCGGCTTGTATGGAGGCTTACGACCCGAGCGACAGATATGAACATGACATCTTTACGGAGGCTGTACCGGACGGCGAGCCTCGCCAGCAGGTCGAGAGCCATGCAAGACTTATCGCCCGTATCCTCACCCTCTCGGAAGAAGCTCTTGCCGACGAGTTCAGCGATCTAGCGGCGCTCTCGACAGCGCTGCCGGGCCCCGCAAGTAAGAACGCCGAGCGGCTGATGCGGATGATGATGAAGTACGCACTCGATTACGAGTTGGCCTTCGAGCGGCAATTCATTGCACACAAGCGCGCAGTAATCACTGGCAAGCTTCCCGGTAGTTGCTTGCTGCGTCTATCTGGCCCGCCTGCTACGAACTCAGCCGGTTCGCAAGGCCCTCCCTCACATAGGGCGGGGACTACCACCCTTGTTAATATCCATCACGAGGTAGTCATGCGCGACAAATACACGACGAGTCAAGCTGGAGCCGTTGGACCGGGGTCCCACGCGCATGATATGAGCTTTGCGCAGGTCTGGCATCAGGCCGGCGGGCAAATCGATATATCAAAGCTCAGTGAGGAGTTATCAGAACTACGGAGCGCGCTCAAGAACGCCGCGACGACTGAGGAGCAGGACATTGCGGTTGGAGAGGTCAGCGCCGCTGCGCTGGCCGCGCGCTCCGGAGACGGTCCTACCACACTGTCGCGACTCGCAAATGCAGGCAGTTGGGCACTGGATGTAGCGGTCCGCATCGGTGTGCCAGTGGCTGTAGAAGCGCTCAAGCGCGCCCTCGGCATCCCTCCGACGCCTTAAGGATGCTTTAACTATCCTACCCTGTCCCGTAGTAGTGTCGTTTTTTTCTCTGCGGCGCGAGCACACTCAGCGCCTCGTGAGTCGCTGGATGTAACGACCGAGTGGCCCGGTCGCACCGATTATCAAACCCCTCCGGGGATTGTTACCGGCACCCGGTCACACATCAACGTACTCATACCTCGGTTGGGGTGATTAGCTCGGCTATGTCTTCGAGGCTTCCCACGCTCAGAAACAGCGGCTCGAGCTGCCGAGTGGGGGCGGGCGGTAGCCACGCCACTCGAACTTCGCGCTGGTACGCGTAACGGAAGTGCTTGCCCATCAGCACATCCACCTCGCTCGGATTGACCTGCAAAGGATCAAGGTAAGAAACGTCGCCCACCGTGCACCGCCATCCCGGTACGCATTTTCGCATCGCGGTGCACAAGCGAGCCAGAAATTCGTTAGGATCACGGAAGACGATACATGCTTCAGCACCGAAGTCGTAGAGCAGCCGCATAGATAACGTGGATGCTATGCAGTACACGTAGTAGTTCGTGTTTAGCTGCTTACGGAGCGGCACGCGACTGGGTGGCAGGAGGACAGTCCCGGGTGGATATGGGTTGAATGGTACATACGGATCGTACGCGATATCGATTGTGAGCTCATCGTCACGTATGGCAGGATTAAGCGACGGGTCGTTATACCTACTGGCGGGCGCGATTCTAAGCTTTCCCTCTCTTAGAGCTGCCTCTAGGTATCGCAGCTCGCCATACTTCACGAAGTACGTGGCTGGTAGGGCAGCAGCGGGGCGAAGCACTTTGGCCCGCGGCTCCCGGTCTCGCGCGAGGCTTCCAGGTAGGTTGCCACCATCGATCATTTGTCCGTGCCAGCCTGCAGGGTATGGCCCGTGCCGGCGTGCCATCTCGGCCGCGATATCGTTGGTTAGCGACATCCAGTACCGAAGTGTTGGATCGCTCGAGTCCAGGCTAATGAGGCCGCGCTCGTTGATCACATGCACGTTAGCGAGGATGTCTTCCATTCTCCTCATCAGCTGGTCATCCGTAAGCTGAAGCAGGTACGGATTCCTGAGGTAATTCAGTTTCTCAACTTGATACGGTGCCAGACCACGCTGTACTCGTTCGGACTGGCTGATGTCTACCTCGATGCTAGGCGGGGACGGGCCCACCCGCATACCAACGAGTGGCTCGGCAAAGACGAAATCAGGCGGCGCCGTGGTGAACCTGCTATTCGGTCGCAGTTGCAGAGCCGCTGTCAGATCGGATACGTACTCCGCGTGTTCCGCAAGGAGTACCGCCGCCAACCGGTCGATCTCCGCGAGTGCCCATGGCGCGAGAAACCTGCCGCGTCCTTCCCTGATCTGGCCATCTGGAAGGAGTATTGCTGTCGCAGGCCGCGATGGCATCATCTGAGCGTGGAGGATCCGCTCAGTCTTATCCAGCATGAGGAGAGCGAGTAGCCGAGTGATGATCTCCGGGGAGGCGCTCGTGAGAACCATCATGAACCAGACTTCGTACGCTGGGGCTAGCATCTTCGAGACTATCCCGACCAGTGGGCGCTCAGATTCTCCGATAGGCACAGTTACAACGACAGCGGGAAGCGCTGGCCTCTCCGCTGTTACTCCGATGCCCCGCGGTCGATAGAGTGGTTGGTCAGGCACCCGGCTGTTCAGGAGTTCTAGAGAATTGTTTCTTTGTGAGTTGGTTGCCCACCCATTCGAAGGAGCTGTGGGCGTGGGAGGGCGAAGCGGATGCATAAGGCCGGCAGGTACAGGCCGGCGAGCATGCCTTGAGAACACCGTCGTGGGACGTCGAGCACACTGCCCCGTGCGAGTCGCATCTCACCGGTTCATGATTTCCGCGCATGGCGGCAAGCCGCGCTTCTCGCGGTACTCTCGTATGACATGGTCGGCGTTCACTCCCATCGCTGGCTCAAACTCACTGCGGCGGATTCTGTACAGCCACGAGATGCCGATCGGGGCGCTCCGACGGTGATCGAAGATGTCGTCCTGGAGCTCCCGCGACTGTTGCTCCGCGGAGGCCACGTCCACGGTGTCGGCCATGATCCGATCTTGGAGCTCTCGTGCTCGTGTGCAGAGCCGCTCGAGAGTCGAAGCAGTGGCGCGATGCCGTTTGCGCTCGCGAACCGCCCACCGAAATGCCGGGGCGACCGTCGATGTTGCCAGGAGAAGGCCATCCACGTCGAGGCCCAGGTACTTCGACACTGCGAACGCGAGTACCGCGAGGCTAAAGGCGAATATGCCGAGGAGAAGCGCATACTGCTGCCGCAGCTTGGAATCCCACCACAGGTTCGTCCGCTGACACATGACTCGCGCCAGGTAGAGCGGCACACAGCGAACGGTTGGGGCATACCAATCGCGAACCATTTCCAAGGAGGGATCGACCCGTCGCCAGCGACTCGCCCAGGTGTGCACATCCTCTGTCTCGAGTGGCTCGCCTACTTTCGTGCGCCGCCATGGCAGCCGGAAGAGGGTCGTGTCGAACATCTCCTGCGCGGTTGCGGCATCGCGCTTCCAGCTCAGCTGCCAGTTGTCGAAGACGAGCTCATCTAACAGCATAATGACGATACCGTAGAGTGCACCCCAAGCCGCGAATGAACCCCTATCGATCGTGCGACCAATCACAAGCCCCGGTAGTGCAAGATTTGCGACGGCCACGAGAACAGGGAGGAGCACGCCCAGGCCGAACTGAATACGGTTTAGCAGCTCGGCGCGCCGATAAAGCACTTTCGCGGCAGCTTGATATTCAAGCAGACCGGGCTCGTTCTGTAGGGTGTGTATGTCGTTGCTGTCCGCAGCAGGCGAGCGCGTCATTCTGGGAACTGGTAATTGAAGATTATCGACCACTGGCGAATGGCTCCGCGCCAGTCACCGGCGCGCTCCGCCGCAAGTGCCGCAGTAGAGCGCCCGGCCGCGGAGCGCGCCGCCTCCAGCAAGGTGGCACGCTGGCGCGGCGTCCTCGTTGGAGCCAGCGAATCGCTCGAGATGCCGGCGGGATCAGCCACTTGCGACAAGCCGCTCCTCGCGAGGTATGAGAAAGCGCGTGCAAGTGCCTCGGCATGGCTCCATGGTCCGCCGACCACGTTCTCGCACCCGAGGAGGGCTTCGAGGTAAGTCGATCGGAACGATGCAGTCGCTGCGCGTGTGCATGACCACCACTTGAGCATCCGCACGACCGGAATGAGGCGCCGTGCACTCGCCGCATGAGCCGCGCGAAGCCACTTGAGCTGTGCATCGGGTGCCGTCGGCATCCACCCGCCGCCGCCGTCTGGAATCCTGAATATGGGCCGCCCTCGAAATGAGTCGAACAAGGCCGGTACGACATCGACGGCGAACTCCCCACTCCCGAACCCGACGACGACTGCCACCTCGTCGCGCCGAACTGCAGTCGCCGGGTAGCGCGCCTGCAGATCATCCCGGATCCGTTTGAGCAGTGTCGTCGAACTCACGTCGCTGCTACCCCACCTCGCCTCCATGCGCTGAAGCACCACGAACACGTCGACGTCGCTGTACGTCCGGATAGCCGTACCTTTCTTGTGGCTCCCGACCACTGTCGCCCGCACCACACCGAACGTGGCATTCAGGCGCGTTCGGATCGCGGTGACGTTCCGGTTCACGCGTTCCAGCTCCGGCCTGGTAGGGCTGATATCCTCCAGCAGTCGCCGGAACCGAAGGCTGACGGACGGATGACTCACGTCTAACGCAGGATTCCGCCGTCTGCCGCCCGGCTCACGTGCTCGTGCCCTGGAAAGGCCTCGTGGGCGTCGTCGCTTGGGCTACACGCTCGAGTAGCTCAAACGAGAGTGGAGCGTCCGGAAACGCTTCCAGGATGGCTTTGCGCACGAGCCGGTCGGAGATGTCCGAGTACGTGTACCCGTACTCTCGCTCCTCTCGTGGGCCGGTCAGCTCGACCAGCCTCTGCAACTCGGGCTCGGTCAGCGGCAGATCTCCGAGAAGACGCGCGAGGTGGGCAAGCCGTTGCGCTGCGTCCGGCCGACGGAACACCACGACGTCCACAGCGCGTCGGAGAACGGCCGGGTCAATACTTTCGAGTCGATTGGAGCAGAACACCACGAGAGCGGGGATGCCGGAGCTGCGGAGGTGATCGACGCCCTGGATAAGGGCGTTGACCCCCGCTCTGTCTTCGTGGTGCATCTGCTGCGCTTCACGGCTCTCGGCAAGCGCGTCTGCCTCATCCAGCAGCAGGATCGTCACGTGCCTGGTGCGGCGCGCCTCAGTCTCCACGGCACGGAACGCTCGCGAGATTTGTCGCGTCATGTCACCGACAATGCCGCTCCCCCGGGTCTGAATGCTCATGCGCAGGAGGCTTGCTGGCTGCCCGAGAGCCCGGGCGACAGCATCACCGAAGGACTCAGCCAGCGCTGACTTCCCGGTGCCGACGTCGCCAGCGAAGATAATCAGCGGCGTTCCATATCGGATCGCCGCAAGCGCCTTGACGCCAATGGAGCCGTGATACTTTGTGCTCCACTGCTGGAGTCGCTCCGGGCGCGTGAGCACGATCGCTTCCTTGATGAGTCGCGTCTTGACTTCATCGAGGCCAACGAGGCTCTCGTATACGCATCGGGCGTCCTCCAATGGGTAACGGAGGTGGCTCTCGAAGAGTTCGACAGGCACAGCCGACGTCACACTCTCGTTGGTAGGAGAGCGCACTGCCGGCGATCCAGCCGCACGCTCAGAGCGGCGCCCATGTGATTGGCTTTGATTAGCGGCAGGTGTGGTTGCCGCGATCGCTCTCACGTCCATACTCGCGGGCCATTCGCCGTCGACAAGAGCGCGGGAAAGGGCAGACTCGAGGGCGGCTCGATTACGGCCATCGATTTCGGCGCCCTCCCCGGCGAGTCGTGCCGCGATGGCGCCGGCCAACACGTTCACCGGGTCAGCGGTTCCCGCCGCCGCACTCTCCGCTTCCGCCTGGAGCGCTGCAAGATCCAGCGTAATCGTGGCCAGGGAATGACCGCGCTGATCGCGCGCAACGACCTCAGTCTCGGTAACGGTTATATGGCCGTCCCGTGCGCCGATCCCTGTCGATGGAGTCACACGCTTTCCAGTTTCGCCTAATACATCGTCGGTCTGCCGTCGCCCCCAGCGCATCAGTTAATCCGGAAAACGGAGCGGACCGCTCCGAGGCCGCCGCTACCATAGGTCCGGTCCGCGGCCCAAGTTCCAGCACCATCACGGACATCGTCTGCAGGTCCCCAGGGTCGCTTCAGCGACTGACGGAAGGCGGCTTTGGCCTGCGCCGAGAGCGTTTTCCAGATAGCCGAGTAGGAGATGACGGCGGTGAATGACGTACCGGTTAGGTCTTGATAGCGAAGCCCGCCCGCGTCGTCGTCTTCGTCGCCGGACCAGCTGCGGGTAAGTCCGTACCGGACGGCATACTTGCGCGTAGCCGTTGAAGGATCGACGAACCGGAACTCGATCTCGTCGATGTAGTTCCGGTAGATAAAGAGCAAGAGGTCGTAGACCATATCCTGCTCACGCTCGGCACTGATCAGGCCATGCTGAGCACGCAGGACGCGCAGATCGCTCGCGATGCGCCAGAGAACATGTCGCACGTCGGTCATCGTGATCGACGCCGTGCGAGCCACAGTGCCGGTGCTGGGATTGCTCATTTGCTAGTTCTCCTACGCCGTGAAAGCGGTGCCAAAGACTCGCTGGTAGCTGGCGACGCCACGGCCCTTCGAGTAGGCCGACGAGCCAGCAGCCACATCGTCGAGCGCGGCCTCAGCCGCCTGAAGCACGGCATCACGGTCGGCGCAGGTGATCCGGGCCGCAACGTTGTTCGTCGGGGTGACAGGGTCCATAACCTGGACCAGATCGCCCGTTGGCTCTGCCTCCGCAGGACAATAGTTATCGGGGAAGACGATCCGCTCCTCCAACCGGGTGCGCTCGATGTAAGCGAAGAACGCCAGCAGCGCTTCCTGTAGGTCGTCTGGCACAGAATCACCGTCCACCAGACGGGCCCAGAGCAGTTCGATCAGGAATGACTGGAGCGGCACATCGCGCTCCTGTCGCCACCACTTCGTGAGCCGCACGAGCGCGCGGTAGAGCGAATGACGCTGCGCCCGGTCGCGAATGAACTGAAGGTGGAGCGGGATCGAGGTCTCTACCCACTGGGGATAGGTGAGGGCAAGCTGGCCGCGGTCGTCCGGCTTCCCATTCGGTATCACCGGCACGACGTCAACATTCAAGCCCGAAGTGCGGAAGTGGATCGTCACGGCCGGGGGGTCGATCACGAACTGAGAGGGCTCCATCTGTGGATAGACCTGAATCAACAGGTCGCGGGCTGTCGAAAGAACGGCATGCAGCTCGTGGCTCCTCAGCCGCTCCGGTCGAAGGTAGACAGCGAGATCAAGCTCCCGGAGTGGCGAGATCGCGGTGGCCTTCGCCAGGGACCCGAAATGGAGCATCTTGATCAGCGCAAAGTCCGGGTGGTCATTGACGTAGAGCTCGAGGCGCTCACGAAGGTGCTGCACCTGGTCTCGGTACGCCTTGACGTCCTCGCGCTTCAGATTGACTCGCTCGTCGAGAAACGCCGCGAGGTCATCCGAGGTGATGCCTTGCATCAGTCTGCTCTCCTGAGGTTAGCGCATCCCAGCCGCAGCGCTGTGCCACCGTGGCTCGGACCTGTTGATCAATGTGGCTCGTCGATTCCACGTTGGCGCTGCACGACAGCGTTGAGCGAATCATCCGAGGAGGGATAGGCGGTGCGTTTGTTGGAACGTCCAAGTGTTCACGCGAACCGCCGCAACTGCTGCAGAAAGGCCACCACGTTTCCCCCCGAAAACCTCCCATCCGAGAGGCCGTGACGGCGCCATAGATCCACGATGCGCTGCTCACGTTCTGATAGCTGCCGCCCTCCCCCGCGTCCGCCACAGCCCGGAGTCCCGAGCCGAAGATCGATTCCGTCTCCCGTGATCCGCACGCGCACGCAGATCGCTGCGCCATCATCACGTCGGCGGTTTACCTGCTCGTTGATTGCTGCTTCGTCGGTGACCGGGACCTGCTCGTCGTTGATTGTGAGCGTGACTGTCACAAGCCTTCTCCCCTCTATTCATGAGTAGGTGCGACTTGACGAGGAACTTCCGTGGAACAGACTCCAGTCGGCCCCGGCTACGGCCGGTCTTGACGGGCGAAGTCGTGAGCCGCATTCTGCTCAAAGAGAACGACATGCAAAACGTTCTCGACAATCCAAGTTAACTCTGCCGTGCTGGGCAGTCAATCTAAAAAGAACATTGTGAAATTGTTCACTTACGTGCTCATCCCATGCCGCTAGACGTCGAGCAACTAGGCAAACGAATTACACAGCTTCGGGAGCTACACCCCGAACGGAAGTCTCTGAGCGCGCTAGCCGAGGCGGCCGGAATAGCCAAGAGTTACCTTCTGAGGATCGAGCGGGGCGAGGTCGAGAATCCAGGGCTCAACACCCTCAACTCCATTTCCCGAGCCCTCGGAGTGACGATTGCCGATCTCCTAAGCCCACTTGAAGCAGCCCCGAAGCCCGAGGGGAGAGCGGCAGTGAACAAGGAACGGGAGTTCGCACGCATACTGGCCTCGGCTCCGGCATCCTTGAAGGCATTTCTCGAGGAGGAGCGCGAGAACGGGCGCCCCGTGGCGGCCGACGACGTGATCTCGCTTGCCACCGTCAAGTTTCGCGGAAAGACGCCCGGAAACATCGATGATTGGCGTCTTCTCTATCTCATGTTGAAGAAGGTCGGGGGCGGCCGGTGATAATCGGGCGACCGAAAGGGAGGTAGCCAGAAACCTGGAGGCAGGCGATGCACCCGAGTGTTCGGGCGCTCATAGAGGCCTCAGAAATCCGCCACGCGTCCGGTGAGCAAGCAATCCGTGTTGCGGCACGAACACTGGTGGACGAGGCGCTCGGCATGGGATGGGAGGGTCCGCCGTTCGACATGGAGGCACTGGCGTCCGTGCGCGGTCTCCGCGTGGAGCGCTCCTACGACCTCGCAGACAACCAGGATGCCTGCGTCGCGGTCCGTCGTGTGCTCGTGAACGGACGTAAGCCGAGAGTTCGCCAGCGATCGTCGGTAGCGCACGAAGTGGTGCACACAATCTTCCCCGACTACGGCGCGGAGCTCGAGCGCGTGGGGGTGCTCTGGCGCCGGGCAGGAGACGAGTCGGAACTGGAGCGGCTGTGCCAGACGGGTGCCGCGGAGTTGTTGCTGCCGCTGCCTGCTTTCGCACCTAGGCTCACGCGGCTCGGTGCATCGCTGGAAGCGGCGGTCACCCTGGCTGACATATTCGATGCCTCGATTGAAACCACGACGAGGCGAGTAGTGGAGGTGTCTGGCGAACCGCTAATCATGCTCATGGTGCGGCCGTGTTCGCGTGTTGGGCGGTTTGCATCAGGAGAGGATCTGGGCGCTGATAGCTACGCGTATGATCCTAGGACGCCGCTTGTGGTCGCCTATGCGTGCAACAATGAGTCGTCTGCCGCTGTGGAGATCACGGCGGGCACGAAGCTACCTCCGCGATCGGCCGCAGAGCGAGCTTGGAAACGTGTCTCGCTCGCCCGACACTCTATCGTCATCCAGTGCACTATCGACGAATGGACGCACGTCGAAGGACTGGGGCGGTATTCGTGCGAGGCGATGACGCTTCCGAAGGGTTCGATGGCACCGTGCGAGGTCATCTGCTTGTTGCGGCTCGACAAGCCTCGCCTTTCGGGAACACCTTCAGAAGCGCAAAGCGACCATGCCGAGCAGCACGAATAAGTAATAAGTATAGTGTGACGGGCGCGGAGCCTCCTTCATGGGGCGCTGGCGTCCCTAATCCACGAGAATTCTTACGTGGCATCCCCGCTACGACACCCGAGCGGAGGATTCGCGACGCGCATGCGGCGCGCATCGGCCCGGCGCTCGTGCGGCAGGCGATCAAGGATGGCCGGCGGACCGGTTATCTCACGCTCGATGCTGCGAACCGACTCGAACGGGACCTGCTCGGGACTGAACCGCGAGCCGCGCACGGTGCGGGGAAGGCGGGGAAGCTGGCCTCGCTCGTGATCTGCTCCCGGCCGCTGCCGTCGCTTTGGCAGCGTTATCATGGCAAAAACGCCATTATGCGCGTCTCTGTGCAGAAAAAGCGCCTCTAGCGCCGAGGCATGTCCCGCTGATGCAGAAAAAGCGCCGCCCGATCCACCTTCTCGACCGGGCGGCCGCGTGCGACGATGTGGGCCGCCTTCGACCCATTCGGTGACCAGCGCGGGAGCATGTTGTCGAAGCCGGCGGTGACGGTAAGCTGGTGTAACCCGCTCCCCTCGGGGAGGATCGTGTACAGCTCGTAGTTGGTGTCGCCGTCGCTCCACAAATCAGTATTTGTCGCCGTCGTCCCCCTCGTCGTCGGCCGTCATCTCGCTCACCCGCGGATCGGGCTTCACCGTGAAGCTATGACTGCTACTCTTCCCGTTCACGGTGAGCCTCGCCGTGAACGTCCCGAGCAGCGGCGTGCGCCTGCGCCGGAAGCCACCGCCACCCCCGCCCCCGCGCGGTGCTTCCTTCACCGGCAGCCACACTACGCGATGCATCCCCGGGTCGACCGCGAACGGCACCGGCTCCGGACGCCACAGCGCTGAGGTGTTCGGGATCTTCCCGTCGCCAACTCGCTCGTCATCTCGATCGCCATCTGCCTGCTGCGCCACGCTCGGAGCGTCGGTGAATGTATGCACCACTTCGCCTTTCACATCGAGTATCTCGAGTGTCACGGGCCCGTTCGGCCGCGCACCCAGGTAATAGTCGATCGCCGCACCGTTGGGCGCGTTCTCGGCCTGCGGCTCGTCCTTCTGCAGCGGTGTGCCATCGTCGCTGCCGCCGGCATAGAAAATCGCGTCGTTCGGCTTGAACAGCACGGCTTCGCTGGCCAGCAGCTTGGGGTCGACTCTGCGCAGCACGTTGATGTCGTCTATGACCCAGAAGCCGCGTCCGTGCGTGGCCAGGATGAGGTCGTTGTTGTAGATCTCCATGTCGCGCATCGACGTCACCGGCAGATTTAGCTGCAGCGGATGCCAGTTGTCGCCGTCGTCGAACGAGACGAACACGCCGCGCTCGGTGCCGGCATAGAGCAGCCCCTGTCGCTCGGGATCTTCCTTCACGGTGTGCACGTAGCCTTCGGCGGGCAGGCCGGTGGTTATGCGCTGCCAGCTCTTGCCCATGTCGCGCGTGCGGTAGATGTAGGGCGCGAAGTCTTCCAGCTGATGACGGTCGACGGCGGCGTACGCGGTGTTGAAGTCGAAGTGCGACGCCTCCATCATGGTCACGCGGCTCCATGCGGTGAGGGCGGACGGCGTGACGTTCTCCCACTTCCTGCCATCGGTGGTCGTGACCTGGATGAAGCCGTCGTCGGTGCCGATCCACACCATGGGCACGAGGAGCGGCGACGGCGCGATGGTATAGATGACGCCGCGCTGGCCGTTCTCACCGGTGTCCGCGGCCGCGGCCGCGTCGAGGAGCGGAGGCACTCCGGGCGCGGGACGCGTGAGATCGGGACTGATCCGGGTCCACGTCTTCGCGCTGTCGGTGGACTTGAAGAGGAACTGGTTGGCGTAGTACAGCGCGCGCGGGTCGGCGCGCGAGAGCACGAGTGGCTGCGTCCAGTCTTTGCGCGCCTTCTCCGGCGGCTCTACCTCGGGCGACGTGGTGCCGGGGACGGGAAGCGCGTTCTCGAGATCGAAGCGTTGGCCGGTGCCGCCGTACACGATCCCCGGGTGCAGCGGGTCGCCCGCGGTGTAGCCGCTCTCGCCGCCGGCGCCCACTGGCTCCCAATCACGCGTCGAGATCTCGGCGTACTTGCCGCGCGATGCCACGGCCACGGCGCCCGAATCCTGCTGCGCGCCGGTCACCCAGTACGGAAAGCGGTAGTCCACCGATACGTGGTAGATCTGCGCCGTAGACTGATTGAGCCACGAGCTCCAGGTGATGTTCGTGGGGTCGGGATCCTTCGCGTTGCGCGTGATGATGGTGCCCTGATCGCACGCCACGATCAACGTGTTGGGATCGTTCGGCGATACCACCGTATGCTGGTAGTCGTCGCCGCCCGGCGAGCCGCGCATCGCCACCCACGTGTGGCCGCCGTCCATCGAGAGTGAGAGCGACACGTTGGGCACGTACACGACGTCGGCGTCGGTCGGATCTACGGCGACGTTGCCGAAATACCAGCCGCGCCCGTAGACCGCGGGGTCGGATGACAGCCGGGTCCACGTTTCGCCGGCGTCGTCGGAGCGGAAGAAGCCGCCGAGCCCCGCGATGCCGCCGCCGAACTGCCGCGCGGCCACAGCGGCCGCGGATGTGTCGACCGGCACCGCCGGATCCGGCAGCAGATCGTCGATCACGGCGTACACGCGCTTCGGGTCCGTGGGGCAAACCGCTATGCCGCACTTGCCGATGCCCTTTGCCGGCAGCCCTTTCGTGAGCTGCTTCCACGTGTCGCCGCCATCGGTGCTCTTGTATATTCCGCCCCCCTGTCCGTTGGTGGGCGCGTACACGAACCAGGGCGGGCGGCGCGTATTCCAGAGCGCCGCGTAGACTACGCGTGGATCGGTCGGATCTATCACCACCTCGCTG